>NZ_JBDTKA010000033.1:0-71582 GCF_039935575.1 Lapillicoccus sp. | reverse complement strand
CCGCTGTTCCCGGCGGGCCACCAAGCCGGCCTGGCGCAGGGTCTCGAGGAGGAACCGCACGGTCGAGGGATGCAACCCCACCGCTTCACCCAGTTCATGGACGTCGCGGGCGGTGTCCGCGCCCCGCAGCAGTTCCAGGAGCCGACGGCGGGTCGATGACGCCAACGCGGTGTGGACGCCACCCGACCCGCGCACGGGGCGCGGGCTCACGACTCCGCCGCCGGCCAACCGGCCACCAGCGGTGTGTCCACTCCCAACCGGCCCAGTTTCCCGGCCCCACCCGGGGAGCCGAGCGGCGCATCCGTACCGGGAAGCACCTCGGTGAAGAACTCAACGTTGTCGGTGGTAAAGGGTTCCCACTGCTGCGGCACGTCGTCCTCGTAGTAGATCGCCTCCACCGGACACACCGGCTCGCAGGCGCCGCAGTCGACGCACTCATCCGGATGGATGTAGAGCGCGCGCTTGCCCTCGTAGATGCAGTCGACCGGGCACTCATCGACACAGGCGCGGTCCACGATGTCGATGCAGGGCTGCGCGATCACGTACGTCACGAACGACTCCTCGGGGTCTCCGTCGAAATTAAAGTACAGACATCACATTAACGCTTGATGTCACCAGCGCCAAGGACCGCATCCTTGTCTCTTCAACCGTGTTGACTCGTCAACTCTCTTGACTGACAGCGCATTAACGGTACAGTCGTGTGGGTAAAAGGGAAGCGCCACGTCCGTCCCCAGAGGATGAGGTACCAGTCATGCGGGCACGCAGACGTGCCGACGGCGGCACGCGATGACCACCACCGAGCGTGTTCACGCCCGACCCGGGCTCGTCGAGCCGAGCCCCGCACCTCCTCGCCGGCTTGCCGGTCAGACGTTCGTCAAGTGGGTGACCACGACCGACCACAAGGTGATCGGCAACCTCTACTTCATCACCTCGTTCGTCTGGTTCCTGCTCGGCGGGATCATGGCGATGCTCATCCGCACCGAGCTCGCGGCGCCTGGGTTGCAGGTGGTCGAGAACCCCGAGCAGTACAACCAGCTGTTCACGATGCACGGCACGATCATGTTGCTGCTCTTCGCGACACCGTTGTTCGCCGGGTTCGCCAACGCGATCATGCCGATCCAGATCGGCGCCCCGGACGTGGCCTTCCCAAGGCTGAACATGTTCGCGTACTGGCTGTATGCCTTCGGCGGGCTCATCGCCGGCGCCGGGTTCCTCACTCCACAGGGCGCAGCAGCGTTCGGCTGGTTCGCCTACGCACCGCTGTCGGACAACTCCTACAGCCCGGGCCTAGGCGGCGACCTGTGGGTCTTCGGTCTGGCCCTGGCCGGCTTCGGGACCATTCTCGGTGCCGTCAACTTCATCACCACGATCATCTGCATGCGGGCTCCCGGTATGACGATGTTCCGGATGCCGATGTTCACCTGGACGATCCTGGTCACCTCGATCCTGGTGTTGATCGCGTTCCCGGTGCTGGCTGCGGCGCTCTTCGCGCTCGGTGCGGACCGGAGGTTCGGGGCACACATCTTCGACCCCGAGTCCGGGGGGGTGATGCTCTGGCAACACATGTTCTGGTTCTTCGGACACCCAGAGGTCTACATCATCGCGTTGCCGTTCTTCGGGATCATCAGCGAGGTGCTCCCGGTCTTCTCGCGCAAGCCGCTCTTCGGATACAAGACGATGGTGTTCGCGCTCATCGCCATCGCCGCGCTGTCGTCCGCGGTCTGGGCCCACCACATGTACGGCACCGGGCAGGTGCTGCTGCCGTTCTTTGCGATCATGACGATGTTGATCGCGATCCCGACGGGGGTGAAGTTCTTCAACTGGATCGGAACGATGTGGGGCGGGTCCATCACGTTCTCTGCCTCGTTGATCTGGGCCATCGGGTTCATCGTGACGTTCCTCTTCGGCGGACTGACCGGGGTCATCCTGTCCAGCCCGGCTCTCGACTTCCACCTGACCGACTCGTACTTCATCGTCGCCCACTTCCACTACACGGTATTCGGCACCGTCGTGTTCGCGATGTTCTCCGGTTTCTATTTCTGGTGGCCGAAGTTCACCGGCCGGATGCTCGACGAGAAACTGGGCAAGATCCACTTCTGGATGCTGTTCGTCGGCTTCCACACCACGTTCCTCATCCAGCACCTACTCGGCATCGAGGGCATGGCCCGCCGCTACGCCGACTATCTGCCGGAGGAGGGCTTCCAGACCGCCAACATCATCTCCACCGCCGGCGCGTTCCTGCTTGGCGCCTCGACCCTGCCGTTTCTCTACAACGTGTGGAAGACCTGGCGCTACGCGCCAATGGTCGAGACCGACGACCCGTGGGGCTACGGTGGCTCGCTGGAGTGGGCCACGTCCTGCCCGCCGCCGCGGCACAACTTCGACAGCCTTCCCCGGATCCGATCCGAACGCCCCGCGTTCGACCTGCACCATCCCGAGGTCGCTCCATCCACCGTACGAGCGCCCGAGGCCAACGGGTTGACCAAGGCTTTTGGTCCGCCCGATCTCGGTGAGATGGCCGGCCACCAGGCAGGCGAGTCCGGCGGTTCCGACGGTCCCGGCCACGGGACGGCGACCCGATGAAAGTCGAGTCCCGGATGTTCCTCGTCATCGGACTCTTCTTCTTGCCGGTCGGCCTGATCTACGGCTTCTGGACGCATTGGACCGAGATGGTCGGGACGTTCGCGCTGTTCCTCACCGCCGCCCTCTGCGGGCTCATCACCTTCTACCTCACGGTGACGGGCCGTCAGTTCGACAACCGCCCGGAGGACAACCCCAACGCCTTGATCTCCGAGCAGGAGGGTGACTACGGGTTCTTCACCCCGTACTCCTGGTGGCCGCTCTGGCTCGGACTGACTGCGGCCACCATGTTCGCCGGCTTGGCGATCGGATGGTGGCTGTTCATCATCGGGGCGTTCTTTGCGATCTTCGCGATCATCGGGTGGACCTTCGAGCACTACAGGGGTGAGTACGCCAACTGACCCCCACCGTGCATACCGACAGTAGTGCCGGTAGGGCGCAGGTGTCGGCGTGGGGCTCAGCCCCACCCGAGGGAGTGCAGTCGCTCGTCGCTGATCCCGAAATGGTGGGCGACCTCGTGGACTACCGTGACAGCGATCTCGTCCAACAGCTGCTCGCGGTCGCGAGCGAAACGGGTCAGCGGACCCTGGAAGATCGTGATCCGGTCGGGAAGTGACCCGGCGTCCCACCACCCGTCCCGCTCGGTGAGTGGCGTCCCTTCGTACAGGCCCAACAGCTCGGGCTCGCCCTCGGGCGACTCGTCCGCGACCAGGACGGCGACGTTGCTCATCAGTTTCGCCAGCTCGTGCGGGATCAGGTCGAGAGCATCCCCGACGGCCACCTCGAACTCGTCTGCCGTCATGGTGATGCCGTCTTGAGCCATCGGCCAAGCGTGCCACGGCTGTTCAACGCGTACGGACACCGCCTACCTCTAAGAGGTGGACGGTGTCCGTACGCGCGACGGCGCTGCTCGGCCCTGCGTGAACGTGGCTCTGGCCGGCTTAGAGGTCCTTCTCCGGGGCTCTCTTGACCGACTCGCGCTCCGAGGCGGGCAGGGCCAGGCCCTGGGTCTGAGGCGGTCCTTCCAGGGACCCGGTGGTCTCGGCCGACGCGGCGATCGCCTCGTGCTCACCGTGCGCGTGAGCCGCAGCCAGCTCGGCCGGAGTGACCGGGTCGACGCGGTCCTTGAAGTAGAAGTGAGACAGGCGCGCCCTGATCTTGGTGGCGCGGGCGTGTTTGGCGGCCACGCCGTTCTCGTCCACGCCCGATCCGAGCTCGAGCGGGCTCTCGGACCCATGCTGGACCAGGTTCCAGCGTTCGAACTCGTCGAGCGGCTCGTGCCGCTCGAAGAAGCGTCCCTCGGCTGTGCGGATGACGCTGCCGCTCTCGCGCCCGTGTAGGACTTTGTCGCGGTCGTGGCGTTGCAGACTCAGACATATCCGCTTCGTGACCCAGAAGGTCAACGGCGGGACCACGAAGATGCCGATCTGGAACAGCCTCGTGAGGTCGTTGATCGACAGGTGCAGCTTTATGGCCATGATGTCGTTGCCGCTGGCGAAGAAGAGGATCAGGTAGAACGAGATCGCCATCATGCCAAGGCCGGTGCGAACCGGAGCGTTGCGGGGACGGTCGAGCAGGTGGTGCTCGCGCTTGTCTCCGGTGACCCAGGCTTCCAGGAACGGATATGCCCCAGAGATGGTGTAGAGGGCCGGGATCAGCAGGATTGCCCCGATAAAGACGTTGAAGCTCCAGGTACGGCCGAACGCGACGAACTCCAGGAACCCCGGCAGCAGGCGTAGTGCTCCGTCAGCGAAACCCATGTACCAGTCGGGTTGCGAGCCTGCCGTAATCGGACTGGGGTCGTAGGGACCATAGGCCCAGATCGGGTTGATCGTCACGAGCGCCGAGATGAGCGCGGTGACTCCGAAGACGAGGAAGAAGAACCCGCCGGCCTTGGCGATGTAGACCGGCATCAGCGGGTAGCCGACAACGTTGGAGTTCGTCCGCCCGGGCCCGGGGTACTGGGTGTGCTTGTGCACGAAGACGAGCACAATGTGCGCGGTGAACAACCCCACCAGGATCGCCGGGATCAGGAGCACGTGTAGGGAGTACAGGCGGGGGATGACCGCCTCGCCCGGGAACGGTCCGTCGAAGACCATGTAGGAGACGTACGACCCGATGACCGGGATCGAGCGCATGAAGCCCTCGGCCGCCCGTAGACCAGTGCCGGAGAGCAGGTCGTCGGGCAGAGAGTAACCGGCGAAGCCCTCGATCAGAGCGAGCATCGACAGGATCGAGCCGATCACCCAGTTGATCTCGCGCGGCTTGCGGAATGCGCCGGTGAAGAACACCCGGAACATGTGCACCGTGATTGCCACGATGAACAGCAGCGCGGCCCAGTGGTGGATCTGGCGGATCAGTAGCCCTCCCCGGATGTCGAACGAGATGGCGACCGTGGAGTTGAATGCCTCGGAGACGGTGATGCCCTGCAGCGGCAGGTAGGAGCCGTCGTAGACGATCTGACCAGCGCTTGGGACGAACCAGAACGTGAGGAACACGCCGGACAGCAGGCAGATGATCATGGAGTACAGGGCGATCTCGCCGAGCATGAACGTCCAGTGGTCCGGGAAGACCTTCTTGAGGATGAACGCCATGAAGCCGGCGCCACCGGTGCGGTCGTCTAGCCAGCCGGCGACACCCCCGGCGACCTTCATACCCTCACCCGAGGGAGGCTCGACCTGCTCGTCGTGCTCGCGGAGAGCCGACGGGCTTCTCGGGTCAGTGAACGTAGCCATTGCGCTCCCAGTAACTCGGGCCCACGGGCTCTCGGAACCCTTGAGTGGCGACGAGATATCCCGCGTCGTCGACGGTGATCTTCAGCTGCGGTAGCGGTCGCTTGGCCGGGCCGAAGATGACTTCGCAGTCGTTGGTGACGTCGAAGGTGGACTGGTGACAGGGGCACAGCAGATGGTGGGTCCCCTGCTCGTAGAGGCCGACCGCGCAGCCGACGTGGGTGCAGATCTTGGAGTACGCGACGATCCCTTGGTATCCCCAGGAGAGGGCCTTCTGGCCGGCCTCGCTGCCAGAGAACTGGTCCGGGGCCAGGCGCATCAGCAGGACGGCAGCCTTGGCCTTGTCCTCGAGAACATGCGTGGAGTCCTTGAGTGTCTCGGGCATCACGTGGAACACCGAGCCGATCGTGACGTCGCTCGCCTTGATCGGCGTCAGCTCTGGGTCGCGGGTCAGCCGGATCGGGTTGCCAGGGCTGCCGTCCGCCTTCGGCGCGATATCCCAGATGGTCTCGGCCAGCCCACTCGACGCCTTCGTCGGGTCACCAAGCGACCCCGCGACCTGGAGGACGAACGGAAGCGCGAACAGCCCAAGCGACCCACCCAACGCGTACTTGATCATCGGCCGCCGGTTGAGCTGGGTGGACTCACCGCCACCGACGATGAGCCCGGCGGCCTTGGCGCGGGTCGCGTCGGAGGACCGCTGCAGGTGCCGTTCCTCGACGACCTCCTGGTCCGGCATCAGCGTCTTGGCCCAGTGGACTGCGCCGAAACCGATCCCGAGCAGCGAGATCGCCATCGAGACCCCGAGGACCACGTGCAGCAGGTTGGTGCTGCCGACGCCGGGGATGAACACGTCGGCGGTGTAGTCGATGGCGAAGTACCCGACGATGAACACCACCGTGGCCAGCATGGACAGACCGAACAGGGCGACCACCTGACGCTCGGCCCGGCGAGCCGCCTTCGGTTCGTCGTCAGCCATCCGGTGGACATGCTCCGGCAGCCCGGGGTTCGGAAAGAGTGAGGGCAGGTGGGCGGGGGCGTTGTCACGCCCGTCGCGACGGACGACATCGGTCCCGACGCCACCGCGCCCGTCAGCGTCCGGGTCCGAGGTGTCGGGTCCGGTGGAGATGCCCTGGTTGCTCATGCCTTCGTCGATCCTGTCGGTTCGTTCTCAACGATTAGAACAAATATTCGGGGGAGACGCATCCCGTCGCGTCAGGCGGCTTTCGAGCCCAGCCAGACGGCGCAGGCGATCATGATGCCGAGGCCGAAGATCCAGATGAACATACCTTCGGACACCGGGCCGAGGTTGCCGAGGTTCATCCCGCCCTGGTTGGGCTTGTTGTAGGTCTCGTCGAGGAACGCGATGATGTTGCGCTTGTTGTCCGGGGAGATGTTCTGGTCGTTGAAGACCGGCATCGACTGAGGGCCGGTGAGCATCGCCTCGTAGACGTCGCGGGCCTCGACCCCCTTGAGCGTCGGGGCGTACTTGCCTCGGGACAGCGCTCCACCGGAGCCGGCGAAGTTGTGGCACATGGCACAGTTGACTCGGAACAGCTGGCCGCCGGTTGCGACATCCGCCCCTGCGGTGGACAGGTCCGCGTCGGAGGGGATGCCGGGGCCGGGGCCGAGGGTCGCGACGTAGGCGGCCATGGCCGCGATCTGCTCGTCGGTGAACTTGACGTCTCCACGCTGAGCCTGCACCGCCGGGCCGGCGAGCGGCATCCGGCCGGTGCCCACCTGGAAGTTGACGGATGCGGCGCCGACACCGACGAGGGTGGGCCCGGCGGCGGTCCCCTGGGCGTTCAGCCCATGGCAGGTGGCGCAGTTGGCCAGGAAGAGTGCGCGACCGTCGGCGACCACGTCGGTGGTCACCCCGGCGGCCACGGCCGTTTTGGGGGCGAACAGCGAATAGGCCCCACCCACCACGACGAGCCCGAGCAGCAGCAGGATCGCGATCGCGGCTGGGTGACGTCGGCGTGCGGCCAAGGCGTTCAACGCGGGAGTCCTGTCGTCCGGGGAAGGGCGGTCACGTGAGGCAATGGAGTCGCTCAGGTCACTTGAGCAGGTAGATGGTGGAGAAGAGCGCGATCCACACGACATCGACGAAGTGCCAGTAGTAGGACGTGACGACGGCGCCGATCGCCTGCGCGTGGCTGTAGTTGCGCGTCGTGAACGTCCTACCGATGATCAGCAGGAACGCGATCAGGCCACCGGTGACGTGCATGCCGTGGAACCCCGTGGTCATGAAGAACACCGAGCCGTAGCGGTCCGAGGACAACGTGACGTTCTCGCTCGTGAGCTCGGCGTACTCGAAGACCTGACCGCCGATGAAGAACGCGCCGAAGAGATACGTGACGACGTACCACTCGCGCATGCCCCATTCCTTGAACTGCCAGAGCCGGCCGCTGCGTTTGGGCTTGCCCGCCTCGGCCTTGAAGACTCCTAGCTGACACCAGACGGACGACACCAACAGGACGAACGCGTTGAGCGCCGCGAACGGCACGTTGAGCTTGGCCGTCTGCTCGGCCCAGAGCTCCGGAGAGAGCGAGCGGATCTGGAAGTACATGGCAAACAGTCCGGCGAAGAACATCAGCTCGCTGCCGAGCCAGACGATCGTGCCCACCGACACCATGTTGGGTCGCGTCGCCGGTCCGTGCGCCGGGCCTAATGTGCGCGTTGTTGCCGATGCGGTCGCCACACTTCTCATTATGGGGTCAACTCCGTATGAGGCGCACGCGACCCCCCGGTCGGATTCTCCGACAGGGTCCGTCCTGTCACCACAGTGTCCCCACCGTGGCAGCCACGTGCTGGCGACGTGCCGGCAACATGGTGGGCCTCACGCGGCGCAGGCCTTTCGCTACCATCCCCGGTATGACCGCAACCCCTCCCGGCCCCGGTGTCACCTCGACCGGGTCCGCTGGTTCGCCGGCGCGCAGCGTTCTGCCTGGCGGCGCCGGGACGGCTGGGGCCGAGACCCCCAAGGTCACCTCGATCCGGGTGCTGCTCTACAGCGACGACAGTGCCACTCGTGATGCCGTTCGCCTGGGGGTGGGTCGCCGCCCCGCGCGTGACGTCGAGGTCTCCTCGTGGCTCGAGTGCGCGACGCCGGCGGCAACGGTCGCGGCGGCGGATGGCGGCGGCTTCGACGTGCTGATCCTCGACGGGGAGTCATCCCCGATCGGCGGCCTCGGCCTGTCCAAACAGCTGAAGAACGAGCTGTTCGACTGCCCTCCGATCCTCGTGCTCACCGGGCGCCCGCAGGACGGCTGGCTCGCGGCGTGGTCCCAGGCCGACCTCGCCGTCCCGCACCCGATCGACCCGATCGCCCTCGCCGGCGCGGTCGCGGACCTCGGACGCCGGGGCTCGACGTCCTGAGCACGCGTCCGTGGTGAGCGCAGCGTCGAGGATCGCACCGAGCTGGCCCGACGTCCTGACCGCGCTGTTGTCGGGTCATGACCTCGACGCGCGACACGCTGGCTGGGCGATGGGCCAGATCATGGAGGGGGAGGCCACTCCCGCCCAGGTGGCAGGCTTCCTCATGGCGTTGCGCGCCAAGGGCGAGTCGGTAGAGGAGATGCGTGGGCTGGCCGACGAGATGCTGGCGCACGCCACCCGCATCGACGTGACCGGTCCGAGCCTGGACATCGTCGGAACCGGCGGTGACCGCGCGCATACGGTCAACATCTCCACGATGGCCGCGATGGTGTGTGCGGCCGCCGGGGTCATGGTCGTCAAGCATGGCAACCGGGCCGCCTCGTCGGCGTCCGGATCGGCCGACGTCCTCGAGGCGCTTGGGATCGACCTGACTCTCTCGACCGACCGGGTCGCCGCCGTGGCGACGGAGGCGGGGATCACGTTCTGCTTCGCCCAGCTGTTCCATCCGTCGTTCCGGCATGCCGCGACGGCTCGGCGCGAGCTCGGCGTACCGACAGCGTTCAACTTCCTCGGGCCGCTGACCAACCCGGCCCAACCCACGTATGCGGCCGTGGGGGTCGCCGACGCGCGGATGGCGCCGCTGCTGGCCGGGGTGTTCGCGAGCCGGGGCCGCGATGCGGCCGTGTTCCGCGGCGACGACGGGCTCGACGAGCTGACCCTCGCGACGACGTCGAGCGTGTGGTGGGTCCGGGCCGGACGGGTCGTCGCGCGAACGATCGACCCGACCGACGTGGGACTTCACCGGTATGCCACCGAGGAGCTGCGCGGCGGCGACCCGGCTCACAACGCAGCGGTTGTGCGCTCGGTCTTCGCCGGAGAGGGTGGTGCGGTGCGCGAGGCGGTCCTGCTCAACGCCGGCCTGGCGCTGGCCTTGACGCAGGACGTGGACCCCGTGGACCCCTCGGAGCCCTCGGACCCCTCGGCCCCCGATGCACCGTGGCTGGCCGCGGTGCGGTCGGGAGTCGACCGGGCGGCCGCGACGATCGACGCCGGTGCTGCGACCGAGCTCGTCGACCGTTGGGTCGCCGCCACCCGGGCGCGCTGACCGAGCGCCCATCACAGTCAGTCAGTGCTCAGTCGTGCCGGTGCTCAGTCGTGTCGGTGCTCAGTCGCCGTCCAGACCGATGGAGAACGCCGCCTCGATGTCCTGCTTGGAGTAGGTCCGGAAGGCGATGTGCGTCGACGTGCCGACCACGCCCTCGACCTTGTTGAGGCGGTCGGCGATGACGTCGGCCAGGTGGTCGTGGTCCCGCACCCGGACCATGGCGATGAGGTCGGCGTCACCGGTCACGGAGTAGACCTCGGTCACCCCGTCGAGGTCGGCGATGCCCTGCCCCACCTCGGGGATGCGGTCGACGTCGCAGCTGACCATGACGATGGCGGTGATCACCCGCCGAATCTAACCGACAGCGAGCACCCTCGGCACGGCGCTCGCCTCGACGTCGCGGTCGAACGACGCCACCCCGGACGGGCGCCCGTCGTCGAGGAGGGCGCGCACGCCGCCCGCTCCACCCACGGGGCACGACCACAGGCCTTCGAGCTCGACGATGCGCACCCCCGGAGACTCGAGCCAGCGAAGGATGATCTCGGTCTCCTCCGGGGTGGCCGCCGGTGCGGGGTGGGCGTTGGGCTGAACAGCCTCGGCGGTGGCGCAGAGCGACTGGACGTAGACCATCGGGTCAGCCCCTGTGGGGCTGACGCTGGTCCCGGCGAGCCGGCCGTAGCGCACGCAGACGAGCTCCCAGCCGCCGCGGTCGGCGCGCCGAGCGGCAACCAGCTGAGGACTCGCGGCAAGCGGTCCGATCCGCTGCGTCCGGGCGGCGGCGCGCACCAGGTGGAGCATCCGGTCGCGCACCGTGCCGGCGTCCTCGAACCGCTGCTGCTGCGCGAGGACGGTCATCCGGGAGTGCAGCGCGGCGGTCATCGGTCGAGCGTCCCCACTGAGCGCGTCGACCGCCTGGGCGACCACGAGGGCGTACTGCTGCGAGGACTGACGGCCCGAACACGGTGCTCCGCAACGGCCCATCTCGGCGAGGACGCACTCGCTCCCACTCCCTCGGGTCGACAGCCGCGCGGTGCACTGCCGCAGTGGTACGACCTCGTGGACGGCCGCCACAGCCGCCTCCGCACCCTTGCGAGACCGGAACGGCCCGAGGTAGCGGGCACCGTCGTCGCGCACCACCCGGACGATCGACAGCCGCGGGAACGCCTCCTGGGTGAGCTTGACCCACAGGACCTTCTCCGGCCGGGTGGAGCGCCGGTTGTAGCGCGGCTTGTGCTGAGCGATCAGGCGCAGCTCACGCACCTGGGCCTCGAGGGTCGTCTGACAGACGATGGGCTGGATGCTCGTCGCGAGTCCCACCATCTCGGCCATCCGGGTGCGCTGCTCCGAGGCGGTGAAGTAGGACTGCGCCCGGCTGCGGATGTTGCGGGACGTGCCCACGTAGAGGGGTCGTCCGCGCTCGTCCTTGAAGATGTAGACGCCTGGGGCGGCGGGCAGGTGCTCGGCCAGGAACCGCTTGCGACGCTGGGCCGGGGTGACTCGGGAGGTGTAGCTGGACAGCTCCTCGAGGGTGTGCACGCCGAGGTTGCCGACCCGCTCGAGCAAGCCGTGCAGCACGTCCACCGTGGCCTTGGCGTCGTGCAGCGCCCGGTGGTCCGGCACCGTCGTCGCGTTGAACAGCACGGCAAGCGAGGACAGCTTGTGGTTGCGCGACTCGTCGCGGCTCACCAGCTGTCGCGCCAGGTGCACGGTGTCGATCACCCGGAACCCCGGCCAGTCGTGCCCGGTCGCCCGGGCCGCCGCCTTGAGGAACGAGATGTCGAAGCCGGCGTTGTGCGCGACGAGGACGGCGTCGTGGGCGAACTCTAGGAACGCCGGCAGGACCGACTCGATCCGCGGCGCCCGAGCCACCATGGCGTCGGTGATGCCGGTCAGCACCTGGATGAACGCGGGGATCGGCTCGTCGGGCCGCACCAGCGTCTGGAACTCTCCGAGCACCTCCCCGCCGCGCACCTTGACGGCCCCGACCTCCGTGATCGCCGACGCCGTCGCGCTGCCGCCGGTCGTCTCGAGGTCGACCACGACGAACGTCACCTGGGACAGGGCGGTCCCCAGGTCGTCGAGGGTCCCCTGCACGGCTGGCACGTCATCGACGCTAACCGCGACCTCCGACAGGGCCGGGGAGGCGCGGCCGCCCGTCGGGTGAGTGGCTGCGCACGCTTGCCGCTGTCCGGGCGGCCGCAAGCTCTCCCGAGAGGGCTGTCGGTGGTCGGTCATAGCGTCGTCACCAGTCAACAGACGTGCTCACATACGCTCCAGGAGGCGACATGCGACTCAGCCCTTCCCACCCACCGATGACCGTCGACTGCGACAGCTGCCCGGTCCGCGACCTCCGGTGCGACGACTGCCTGGTCACGGCCCTGCGGGGTATGCCGGTGACGCTCCCGCTCGGTGACGGCGAGCTGGAGCTCGACCTGGCCGAACGACGAACCGTGGCCCGGCTGGTGGCGCTCGGTCTCGTGGCCGGCGACCATGGGCTGGGTGCGCTGGGTGCGGTTGCCCGGTGCGAGCCATGGACAGGGGTGCGGGCGGTCGGCTGAGGCACCAGCGAAACCCGCACCGACGCCCAGCGACGCCGCTTACCATCGGGAGGTGAGACAGGGGGCACGGATCGCGGCTGCTGCCTGCCTTGCTGCCGCGGTGCTCGCGGGGTGTGGCGTCTCAGGGGACGCCCGCTCGATCGGTTCCGCCTCGATCGGTAGCGGCTCGAACGTGCCGGGTTCGAGCTCCGTCCTGACGCCCGAGGCAACGGCTGGTTCCGACAGTGCTGCGGGCAGTACCGGCAGTACCGGCAGTACCGGCAGTACCGACGCTAACGGCGTCGCGCGTTCGCCCGGCTCGACCGACTCCCTGGCCGCATCCGACGCTAACGGCGAGGAGGTCACGGTGGTCACGGACCTCGCGAACCGGCGCCTCGCTGCCCTCATCGCCAAGGACCGCACCGCCTGGCTGTCGACGGTAGCCGACTCTCAAGACCCCTTCGGTCGCGACCAGGGCGACACGTTCGACCGAATGTCCCAGCTGCCGTTGGGCTCGTTGACGATGGGTGGTGTCTCGGTCGGTCCGGGCGACGTGGGCGGCGTCCAAGGGTCGGTCGCCCGCTTCCACATCGGCTACCGCTTCACGGGCTACGACCGCGGCGACCGGACCTTCGAGGTGGCCTACGCCGTGGCCAAGGGTCCACTGGGCTGGCGGTTCACCGGGGTGGCGGCCGACCAGGCGGCTGCTCAGCCCTGGGACCTGCCCGGTATGACCGTGGCTGCCTCCGCGACGTCGCTGGTGGTCGGTGACCAGCCCGCCTCGGTGCTGCAGGCATACCTCGCCCTGGCCGACACCGGTCGGGCGCGCATCGCCGGGGTGTGGGGGAGTGCAGTCCCGGCCGTGCTGGTCGCGCCGCACACCACCGACGAGCTGCGACGCCTGCTCGGCCGCACGTCCGCCGCCGGTCTCGACCAGGTGGCGGCCGTGACCGACGGACCGTTGGCGCCGGGAGCTCCGGCTACCGGTGACCGGGTCTACCTGAACCCGGTGACCTTCGCGGCGCTGACCGCGACCGGACGCCAAGTCATCGTCACGCACGAGCTGACCCACGTCACGGTCCGGGCCACCACGACCCGGCCGGTGCCGACCTGGTTGTCGGAGGGCTTCGCCGACTACGTCGGGTTCACCGGGTCGGGTCTGGGAACGGCGACGGTGGCGGCCGACCTGCTGGACCGGGTCCGCAAGGGCACGGGTCCGACAGGCCTCCCGAGCGCCTCCGACTTCGACCCAACGACGGGCGAGATCTCGCCCGTCTACAACGCCGCGTGGCTGGCGGTGACCCGGATCGCGCAGACCCACGGTCCGGCCGCGGTGCTCGCGTTCTACCGTTTCGTGGCCGGCGGCCCGGAGCCCGACCCTTCGGTCAGGGGCGCACCAGACGACCTCGCCAGGGCGGCGTTCACCGCGGTCCTCGGCACCAGCCAGGACGCCGCGGTAGCCGACTGGCTGGCCTACCTCGGACGGCTCGCGCGCTGAGCCCGGCCACCGCCGCGCCTTTCCGGAACCAGCTGACCCGTCTCGAGCTAGCGAGCAGCTGCCGTGGCGTAGAGCGCCTCGACGTCGTCGGCGAAGTCCTTCATGACGACGTTGCGCTTGAGCTTCAGCGACGGCGTGAGATAACCGTTCTCTTCGGTGAAGTCACTGGGCAGCACCGCGAACTTGCGAATCGACTCTGCTTTGCTGACCGCCGTGTTGGCGTCGTCGACCGCCTTCTGCAGCTCGGCCAGGACCACCTCGTTGGTCCGGGCGGCGTCCGGGCTCAGGCCCTCGAGACCGTTGATCTTCGCCCAGGTCGGCAACATGTCGGGGTCGAGGGTGACCAAAGCGGCGATGAAGGGCTTCTGGTCACCGACCACGATGCACTGCGACACGAGCGGGTGCGCCCGCAACCGGTCCTCGAGCACCGCTGGCGCGACGTTCTTGCCACCCGCCGTCACCAGGATCTCCTTCTTGCGTCCGGTGATCTTGAGGTAGCCGTCATCGTCGAGCTCACCGATGTCGCCCGTGCGGAACCAGCCGTCGGTGATCGCGTCGGCCGAGGCGTCGTCGTTGTTGTGGTAGCCGACGAAGACGTTGACGCCCTTGATGAGGATCTCGCCGTCCTCGGCGATCCGGATGCCCACGCCCGGCAGGGGGGTGCCGACCGTGCCGATCTTGACCATGTCGGGCACGTTCACGGTGGCCGGGGCCGTGGTCTCGGTCAGCCCGTAACCCTCGAGGACGATCACCCCGATGCCGCGGTAGAAGTGCCCCAAGCGGGTGCCGAGCGGCGCACCCCCCGAAACGGCATACCGGACATGTCCGCCCATCGCCGCGCGGAGCTTGCCGTAGACGAGTCGGTCGAAGACGGCATGCTTGGCCCGCAAGGCGAACCCGGGCCCGCCGGTGTCCTGGGCCTCGCTCCAGCCGATCGCGGTGTCCGCGGCCATCGCGAAAACCCTGCCCTTGCCATCGCTCGCAGCCTTCTGCTCGGACGAGTTGTAGATCTTCTCGAAGACCCGGGGGACGGCGAGGATGAAGGTCGGCTTGAAGCTGGCGAAGTCGTCCAGCAACGACTTGATGTCGCTCGAGTGGCCCATCCGCGCCGCGGACTCCACGCAGAGCACCTCGATGAACCGCGCGAAGACGTGCGCAAGGGGGAGGAACAGCAAGGTCGCCGCGTCGGGTGCGCGGACGACGCTGCCGAGGCTCTCAGCGGTGTTCTCGGCGAGGTCCTTGAAGTTGCCGTGGGTGAGGCGGCAGCCCTTGGGTCGACCAGTCGTGCCCGACGTGTAGATCACCGTGGCCAGCGAGGTGCGGTCGGTGCTGGAACGGCGCTGTTCGAGGTCGTCGTCGGCGACCTCGGCGCCGGCGCGGCCCAGCTCGTCGAGCGCACCCGAGTCGATCTGCCAGACGTCGCTCAAACTCGGCAGACGGTCGCGGACCTTGGCGACCGTCGTTGCGTGCGACCCGGTCTCCACCACCACCGCGACGGCCCCGGAGTCCTCGAGGATCCAGGCGACCTGGTCCGCGGACGAGGTCTCGTAGATCGGCACGGTCACGGCGCCCGCGGTCCAGATCGCGTAGTCGACAAGGGTCCACTCGTAGCGGGTCCGCGACATCAACGCCACCCGGTCGCCGACGCCCACGCCGGCCGCTATCAGGCCTTTGGCGAGCACATCGACCTCCGAGGCGAACTCGGCGGCCGTGACGTCGAGCCAGCCAGCCCCGTCGCGTTTGGCGAAGACGACCTTGTCGGGGACCTCGCGAGCGTTGACCACCACGGTCTGCGCGAGGTTGCCCTGCGTGGTCGGGGCGATCAGTGGTGCGACGACGTTGTCCTGCACGACGTTCTCCTGGTCCCTGCGAGGTGCTGTGCGGCCCGCCCGACGTTCTCGAGCGAGACAGTGGACGGCAGGATACCGGTGAACGAACGGGTGGTGTGCGCCCAGGTTGTAACCTTCCGCGCATGGCCGACCGCACCGAGAGCTCCATCTCCATCGCCGCGGCCCCCGGGGCCGTTCTCGACGTCATCGCCGACTTCTCGGACTACCCGAAGTGGGCGGGTGAGGTCAAGGCGGTGACGGTGCTGTCCGAGGAGGGGGACGGCTGGCCCGACCAGGTCCAGTTCACCCTCGACGCCGGTGTCATCAAGGACACCTACGTGCTCGACTACGAGTGGGACCTCGCCGACGACGGCACCGGCGTCGTGTCCTGGTCGCTCGTCAAGGCCACCGTCCTCAAGGCGATGAACGGGTCCTACACCCTCGGCTCGACGGGCGACGGCACCACGGTCACCTACCGACTTGCCGTCGACCTCACCATCCCCATGCTCGGCATGCTCAAGCGCAAGGCGGAGAAGGTCATCGTCGACACGGCGCTCAAGGAGCTGAAGAAGCGCGTCGAGAGCTGACCCTCGGTGCGCATCGTCCTGTTCACGGGCAAGGGTGGCGTCGGGAAGACCACGACCGCTGCCGCGACAGCCGTCCGGGCCGCGCGGTCGGGAGTCCGCACCCTGGTCCTGTCGACGGACGCGGCGCACTCGCTCGGCGACGCGCTCGACCGTGACCTGCGTGCGGTCGACCACAGCCACAGCCACAGCCACAGCCACAGACACGGTGACGGTGACGGTCAGGTCGGAGCACCCGATCCGGTATGCGTCGAACCTGGACTGCACGCGCTGCAGGTCAGCGCGCCGCACACGGTCGACCGGTCGTGGCGGGTGGTCCAGGACTACCTGCTCCAGCTGCTCGGCACGCTGGGTATCGACACCGTCGTCGCAGAGGAGCTCACCTCTCTCCCGGGAGCGGAGGAGGTCGCCGCGCTGTTGGAGCTGCGGGCTCGCGCCCAGTCCGGCCAGTGGGACCTGGTCGTCGTCGACTGCGCCCCCACCGCCGAGACGCTGCGGCTGCTCGCGCTCCCGGAGGCCCTGGCCTGGCACCTCGAGCGGCTGCTCCCCGGTCAGCGTGGCTTGTTGCGAAGCCTGCGTCCGGCCGCCGCGGCGGCGGCGGGCGTACCTCTGCCCAGCCCGGAGGTCGCCGCGACCGTCAGGGGGTGGTACCGCCAGATGCGCGACGTCCACACCCTGCTGACCACGGACCGGTCGTCCGTCCGGCTCGTCCTCACGCCGGAGCGAGTCGTCATCGCCGAGGCCCGGCGGATGTGGACCTCGCTGAGCCTCTACGGGTTCGTCGTCGACGGCGTCGTCGTCAACCGGCTGATCCCCGTGGGCAATCACAAAGCTGACGAGGCTGACGCGGGTGACCAGGCTGACCAGGCTGACCAGGCGGACTCATGGCAGCGGGCCTGGAACACGGCGCAGGCGGCCGGCCTCGCCGAGGTCGAGCGCTCGTTCGGTGGCGTCCCGATCGCGACCGCCCCCTATCTCGCCCACGAGCCCATCGGCCCCGACGCCCTGGCGGCGCTCGCCGACCAGACCTCCGGGATCGACACCCTCGGTCCGGACCAGCTGCTCGAAGCGGTACGCCGGCCGGGGTTGACCGTGAGCCGCACGACCCGCGGCTACGAGCTCCGCCTGCCGCTCCCTCTGGTCACCGCGTCCGAGGTCGACCTCAAACGGCGCGGCACCGAGCTGCTCGTCGCCGTCGGGGACCACCGCCGGGTGCTCAGCCTCCCGTCGGCGCTGCAACGCTGTGTCGTGCGGGGCGCCGGCGTTCGTGATGGCACACTCCGGGTGGCCTTCCAACCGGACCCGGACCAGTGGCGTACCCCGTCGGTCGACGGCCGGGACGGGCCCGACCACGAACCCGACGAGCCGAGTGATGCCGTCACGCAGGAGGTGGCGCGGTGAGTGACTCCGGCAAGAGCACGAGGGGACAGAGGGGACAGAGGGGGCCGAGGGGACAGGTGGGGTCGGTGGCGCAGGAGACCGCCCGGCTGCTCGACGCGTTGTGCGCGACCACGGTTGCGCTGACTGAGCCGGCTCCCGAAGCCGAGCCCGAAGCCGCACCGGATCCCGAGCCCCAAGCCGCACCGGATCCCGAACCTGAAGCCGCCGAACCCCTCGAGCCGTGTCCCACGTGCGGGCACCGGGGTGAGGCGACGCATACCGGGGCAGGTTCGTCCACGGGGTCGCCGGCCGACGTGTGCCACCTCTGCCCCGTATGCCAGCTGCTCAAGGTGGTCAGGGCGGTGCGGCCCGAGACCCTCGACCGGCTCGCCGAGCTTGCCGGTGCGGTGACCGAGGCACTGCGCGACGCGGCCGCCGCCCGCTGGGACGACACCCGCGGGTCGGCGCCACCGCCACAACCGCCACGGACGACCGTGGAGGACATCCCTGTAGGCGAGGCCGAGGACCTGGGGTCGTGGGACGAGGAGGCACCGTGAGTGCGTTGGCCATCGGCATCGACATCGGTGGCACCAAGGTGGCCGGCGGTGTCGTCGACCACGCCGGCCGGGTCCTCGAACGGGCCCGTCGCGACACCCCTCACCGGTCGATGTCGCCGGACGTCGTCGAGAACACCATCGTCGAGGTCGTGGGCGAGCTGATGTCCGCGGTGCCGGCCGGCGGGACCCAGCAGGTCGTGGCGGTCGGGATCGGGGCGGCCGGGTTCGTCGGAGCAGACCGCGCGACGGTGGTGTTCGCACCGCACCTGTCCTGGCGTCACGAGCCGTTGCGAGACGCTCTCAGCCGGCGGGTGGCCGTGCCGATCTTCGTGGACAACGACGCGAACGCGGCCGCCTGGGCGGAGTGGCGGTTCGGTGCCGGTCGGGGCGAGTCGCACCTCGTGATCGTCAACCTCGGCACCGGGATCGGCGGCGGCTTCGTCATCCACGGGAAGGTACAGCGCGGTCGGTTCGGGATCGCCGGCGAGTTCGGGCACATGCAGGTGGTCCCGAACGGGCTGCGGTGCGAGTGCGGCAACCGTGGCTGCTGGGAGCAGTACGCCAGTGGCAACGCTCTCGTGCGCGAGGCCCGGGGGCTGATCCTGGCGCGCTCGCCGATGGCGAGCGACCTGCTCGTGCATGTCGGCGGCGACGCGGGGGCCCTGACCGGACCGCTGATCACATCGGCGGCGCAGGCGGGGGACCAGACGGCGATCGAGCTGCTCGCCGAGATCGGCGGCTGGCTGGGCGTCGGGATCGCCAACCTGGCAGCGGCGTTCGACCCCGGGACGTTCGTTGTGGGTGGCGGCGTGAGCGCGGCGGGCGACCTGTTGCTGGACCCGGCTCGGGAGACGTTCCGGCGGCAGCTTCCCGGCCGTGGCTACCGGCCGGAGGCGGACATCGTCGTTGCCGAGCTCGGCAACGAGGCCGGCCTGATCGGAGCAGCCGACCTGGCTCGGATCGACCTCGGCTCGTCCGGCTGACCCTCATCCGTGGTCTGGGAGACGGGTCGGGCCGACCGGGATCAGAGGCGGATGCCGTCGTCGTCCTCGTCGCGGTCCAACGGCTGCCTCAGGACCAGCAGGACGAACCCCGCGATCGAGACGAGCAGGGCGAACATCATCCACCAGCCGTTGCCGTCCCGGTTGAACAGCAGGAGGTAGAGGAACAGCAGCGGACCGGTGACCAGGGCGGCGATCATCGTCCAGAAGTGCTTGTCCTCCGACGGGGGGAGCGGCGCCGGTGGCGGCGGGACGTAGTGCGCGTCCTCGGTCAGGCTGCCGTCCGGCCGGACGGTGTCGGGGTCGTCCATCGCGTCGAGGTGGTCGAGCGCGTCGATGAGGTTGCTGGGTTCCACCACCTCGCTCGGCACGATGACCGGCTCGGTCCGAGGTCCGGGGATCACCGGGTTGACGCCGTCGACCGCGCGGTGTCCGCCGACGCCATCAGCGTCCCCATAGCCCTTGGCGTCCGCAGCGTCCGCAGCGTCCGCAGCGTCCGCAGCGTCCTCGATGTCCCGGGTGGGGTCACCGTATGGGTCCAGCCCGAGCGCGACATCGTCCCAGTGAGCCACGATTGCGGCCCACTGCTCTTCGACGTCTCTCTCGGCCATGGCTCAGGGTCTCACTCGGTGTCGTGGATGTCGTGGGAGCTGGTGGGTTCGGTGGTTTCCGGGGTCGGCAGGTCGAGACGCTCGATGAACCGTACGGACTCATCGTGGATCACGTCGGCGTCGTTGTCGAGCGTCGCTACGTGGAACGAGTTCTCGAGCCAGATCTCCGTGACATCGGAGCTGCCGGCGTGCTCCATGAGGTATGCCGAGCTGACCAGTGGCACGACGTTGTCCACCCTCGAGTGCAGCAACAGCACCGGCTGGGTCACCTCCCCGAGGTCACGTCGCACCTCCTGCCACAGCTGGGTCTGGGAGTGCATCGACCGCAGCGGGTTGCGGTCGTAACCGAGCTCCTGCTCGCCGCCCTGCTTCTTGATGTCGTTGGCGATCCCCGGGAACGACGGGACGAGGCGCTGCAGCACCGGCAGCGCGACCAGCATCCGGTTGTCGTGCAGGTAGATGGGGTTGACCAGGATCAGCCCCGCAACCCTCGGGCCCTGCTCGATGGCGAGCTTGGTCGCCAGCAGACCGCCCATGGACAGACCGGCCACGACCACCCGCGTCGTGCGGGACCGCAGCTCGGTGAACGCGTCCTCCACCGCGGCGTACCACTGAGGCCAGCGGGTGGTGTTGAGGTCCTGCCACGTCGTGCCGTGCCCCGGCAGCAGCGGCGCGCTGACGGCATACCCCTGACCGGCGAGGTGCTCGGCCCAGTGCCGCACCCCCTGGACGGTCCCGGTGTAACCGTGCAGGACGAGTACGCCGGTGGCGGCGTGCTCGCCGGAGCCGTCACTGGCGTAGGGCTCGGCCCCGGGCATGACCGGCGTGGGCATCTGCACCGTTCCCTTCGTCGCGTAATCGGTGGGGTCTGAGCGAAATGGTCCCATGCCGGTCCATCCTGCGGGTAGTGCCGTAAAGTGCGGCGGGTCGATGGCGGTGCGACCGAGCGGGATCTCTGCAGGAGAGGACGGGTCGGGCGGTGTTCTACTGGGTGCTCAAGACGGTCGTTCTCGGCCCTCTGCTCAAGCTCCTGTTCCGGCCGTGGGTCGAGGGCGAGGAGCACATCCCCGAGGAGGGGGCGGCGATCTTCGCCAGCAACCATCTCTCGTTCTCCGACTCGATCTTCCTGCCGCTGATGCTGCCGCGGCGGATGACGGTCCTCGCCAAGTCCGACTACTTCACTGGTCGCGGGATCAAGGGCCGGGCTACCGCCATGTTCTTCCGCGGGGTCGGCCAGCTGCCCGTCGACCGCTCCGGCGGCAAGGCGGGAGAGGCCGCCCTCAACTCCGGTTTGCGGGTCCTGCGACGCGGCGAGCTCCTCGGGATCTACCCCGAGGGCACCCGCTCACCCGATGGCCGCCTCTACCGGGGCCGCACGGGGGTGGCCAGGATGGCGCTCGAGGCCGGCGTGCCGGTGCTGCCGGTCGCGATGATCGGCACCGACAAGGCGCAGCCGACCGGCAAGAAGCTGCCGAAGATCATGCGGATCGGCATCCGGATCGGGCGCCCGCTGAGCTTCTCGAGGTACGAGGGTATGGAGGACGACCGGTTCGTCCTGCGCTCGATCACCGACGAGATCATGTATGAGCTGATGCTCCTGTCCGACCAGGAGTACGTCGACGAGTACGCCACCTCGATGAAGAGCCGGCTGCTCACCGCAGCGCGCAACAAGGCGCGCGAGCTGCAGGAGGCAGCCAAGCCGGGAAGCGCGGCGAAGGAGCTCGAGGAGGCGCTCGACGCCGCCGAGGGCGGTGCCTCCGCCAGCGCCGAGGCGGCCACCATGACGGCTCGGAGCTCACCCGTCGACGACGTGCCCATCGGCCGCGCCGGCGACCCCGACATCGCCGACGTCTCCGGTGTCGGCGACGAGCGTGCCGCGAGCTGACCGGCATACTCCATGCTCCAGCGCACCGTCGCCAGCCGCGACGACTCCCTCGTGGTGTCCGCCCTCTGGCGGGCGATCGAGGTGTTCCGCCCGCTTGCTCTCGTGTATGCCGCGTGGTCGGCCTGGACCCGCGCGGGTCAGATGCAGCGGCCCGGGGCGGCGGTGGCAGTCTTCGTGGTCCTGGCCGCCTGGACGGCGGCCCAGGGTGTCTGGGGCCGTCGGCAGCTCGCCTGGCAGCTGACCGAGCTGGGGCTGGCTGCGGCCGCCGTCATCGCGACCCGTTGGGTCGACTCACCCGATGCGGCGATCCTTGGCATGACAACCCTGCCGAGCATCTGGCAGGCGGTGCCGGTGGCGTCGATCGCGGTGCTGCGAGGCTGGCGCGAAGGCACTCTCGCCGGTGCGGTGATCGCCGTCGCCATGGTCGTCGGAACCCAGGCCATTGCGCTCGCTGCGGTGAGCAACGGACTTTTGGTCATGCTCCTCGGCGGCGTGGTGGGCTTCTGTGCCGATCGTGCGCGAGAAGAGCAGGAGGAGCTGCGCCAGGCGCTCGAACGCAAGGCCGAGGACGCGGAACGCGACCGGCTGGCGCGCACGGTCCACGACGGGGTGCTGCAGGCACTCGCGTTCATTCACCGGCGCGGTGTGGACGCGGGCGGGGAGGCGGCCCGGCTCGGCGAGATGGCAGGAGAGCAGGAGCAGCGGTTGCGGGAGCTGGTCAGCGGGGTGCCGATCGACGAGCTCGAGGCAACGGTCGGCGGACCGGTCGACCTGCGACAGAACCTGCACCAAGCCGCGGCCGGTACCGCCGACCTGATTGCCCCGGCCGAACCCGTGCTGCTGCCTCGTCGCCCGGCGGCCGAGATGGTGGCCGCCGTGGAGGCAGCGCTCGACAACGTCCGACGACACGCCGGTCCCGACGCGCACGCCTGGGTCCTCATCGACGACGCGGGCGAGGACATCGTGGTCACGGTCCGCGACAACGGCGTCGGCGTGTCCGAGGACCGGATCACCGAGGCATCGGAGCGGGGGAGGCTCGGCGTGTCATCGTCCATCCGGGGCCGCCTCGAGGAGCTCGGGGGTTCGGCCCGGTACCTTTACGGACCAGGCGGGGGAACCACGGTCGAGATGTGGATTCCTAAGCAGAGTGGGTGAGCTCGGACGATGAGCAGGTCAAGCAGACCGGGAGAGAGTCCGCGTTCGGACGCAGTCAGCGGCACCAGCGGCACCAGCGGCATCGATGCGGACGAGTCGTTCGACGCCGATGACACCGAGGACGCCGATGACACCGAGGACGGTGCCCTCGCCGACTCGCAGATCACGGTCGTCGTGGCCGACGATCACCCGATGTGGCGCGACGCGGTGGCGCGCGACCTGCTCGACGCGGGCTTCGTGGTCGTCGGGACCGCCGCCGACGGACCGTCGGCGATCCGCCGGGTTAAGGCGACCACCCCAGACGTCCTGGTGCTCGACCTCAACCTGCCTGGCGTCCACGGCGTCGAGGTCTGCGCCCAGCTCGCCGCTGAGGAGATTCCGACGAAGATTCTTATCCTGTCGGTCAGCGGCGAGCGTCAGGACGTGCTCGACGCCGTCAAGGCGGGTGCCTCGGGATATCTCGTGAAGTCCGCCGCGCGGGAGGATTTCCTGGAGGCGGTACGCCGCACGGCACGCGGCCGGGCGGTCTTCACTCCCGGGCTCGCCGGGCTGGTGCTGGGCGAGTTCCGGCGGATGCAGAACGCGGCCACCGCTACCTCGCAGACGCCCCAGCTGACCGACCGAGAGACCGAGGTTCTCAAGCTCGTCGCGACCGGGATGAGCTACAAGGACATCGCCTCCGCGCTGTTCATCTCTCACCGCACCGTGCAGAACCACGTCCAGAACACCCTCGGCAAGCTGCAGATGCACAACCGGGTCGAGCTGGTGCGCTACGCGATCTCCAAAGGTCTGCACCGGGACTGACCGGCATGCAGGTGCATCCCCACACCGGTCTCGCGCGGAATAGAGAGTGTGTGGGGGACGCGTCGTCCCATCGGACGGGGCTCAATGCCGCGTGAGCTCCCACAGATCGCCTACTGATCGAAGGAGTACGACATGCGCATCATGCCCGCACTCGGCGCGCTCACCCTCGCCGCTGCAGCATCCATCGGAGCCGCTGTCGCGGCGCCGTCCGCCCAGGCCGCCGGGACCGCCCAGGTCTCGATCCTGCACGCAGTCCCCGACACCCCCGTCGACGTCTATGCCAACGGCAAGGCACTGCTGACCAACTTCACCCCTGGCACGCTGGCCGGTCCGCTGAGCCTCCCCTCAGGCTCGTATGACCTCAAGGTCACCAAGGTGGGCGCCGGTGCTGGGGGCGCCGCAGTCATCGAGGCCAAGGGCGTCAACGTCCCGCCCAACGTCAACGTCACTGTCGTCGCACACCTGTCCGCGACCGGCACGCCCGAACTGACGCCCTACGTCAACGACACCTCGATGGTCCCGGCCGGCAAGGCTCGCCTGACCGTTCGTCACACCGCCGCCGCGCCTGCGGTCGATGTGCGGGCGGGCGGCACGCCGGTCTTCACCGGTCTGACCAACCCGGGTGAGAAGTCCGGTGTCGTCGCCGCTGGCACCGTCTCGGCCGATGTGGTCCTCGCGGGGACCAGCACCGTCGTCATCGGTCCGGCCAACCTGACGCTGAAGGAGGGCACCAACACGATCGTGTATGCGTGGGGCTCCGCGGATGCGAAGAACCTCAAGCTCGCGGTGCAGACCATCAGCGGCATGCACTCCTCGCCCGGTGGCGTCCCCGCCGGTGACGGTGGTCAGGCTGCCGGTTCTGGGTCGTCTGCTCCCGCCATCGCGCTGGTCCTGCTCGGCGGTCTCGCCGCCGGTGGGCTCGTGCTTGTTAGCACTCGTCGCCGCTCCCAGGTCCGCGCCACCTCGGTCTGATGATCGGTCCCGTCACCTCGGTACCGGCCAGCTGACCTCGACAACATGAGGCAAAACGCCGTGAGAGCACCCCGGTGGGTCAGGGTGGTCGCCATCCTGGCGGCCACTCTGGTGGGGTGTGCCCTCACGGCGTTCCTCCTCGTGCCTCGACTCTGGCCGGCGACCACCGACGGCACCTCGGCCGGTCTCATTGCAGCAACCCCTGCGCCGACCGGCATACCGCACGCGAGTGCGACGTCGAGCCCCACCGGTCCGGGCGAAGCGCCCCCGAGCCCGCCCGGACCGGTGGTCACCGCACTTCCGGCCGCACCCGCCACCGTTTCCACCCCACCCTCCGTCCAACCTGCCCCGACCCGCCTCGTCGTGACCCGGCTCGGCATCGACATGGCGGTGGAGCCCACCGGTGTAGACACCAACGGCCAGATGGGGCTTCCGCCCGACCCCGCGACGGCCGGGTGGTACCAGTGGGGCAGCGCACCGCAGGATCCCTCCGGTGCCGCAGTGCTCGCCGCGCACGTCGACAGCAAGACCCACGGCATTGGCCCGTTCGTCCGGCTCGGCTCGGCACGCGCCGGCGACGAGATCGACGTCTGGGTCGGCGTGACCAAGGTCGTCTACCGCGTCTCACAGGTCGCGCGGGTCGACAAGGTCACCCTGGACGCAGACGGCCTGTTCTCGCTGGTCGGCCCGCCCCGGCTGCACCTGGTCACCTGCACCGGCGACTACGTCAAGGGTTCGGGATACACCCAGAACCTCGTGGTCGTCGCCGACCGGGTGCAAAGCCCCCAGGATCAAGGCGGGTGACCTATTGTTTGCCGCAATGACCGAGATGGACACGTCCCGTGGCACGCTCGCCCTGGCCGAGGCCCTGGCGGGCGGGTCTTCCGACGCGTTGTCCGAGTGCTACCGCCTCTGGGGACCTCTGGTCTTGGGCATCGCGGCGCGTTCCTTGGGTAGCCGGGTCGACGCCGAGGACATCGTCCAGCAGGTGTTCGTGTCGGCGTGGCGCAGCCGCGGGACCCTGCGTCCCTCGCAGTCCGCGCTGCCGGCATGGCTGATCGGCATCACCCGACGCCGGGTCGCCGACGAGTATGCCCGCCGCTCTCGCGAGTCGGCCAAGGCGACGCGGGCCGGGTCGGTCCTCGCGGTGGCAGGCGAGGAGCACACGGACCCTGTCGACCGGGTCGACGCAGTGGTGGACCGGGTGGTGCTGAGGGACGCGTTGGACCAGCTTCCGGAACCTCGTCGTAGTGTCCTCAATCTGATTTACCTCGAGGACCGAACACAAGAAGACATCGCCGAACGGCTCGACCTGCCGCTCGGCACCGTGAAGAGCCACGTTCGACGTGGTCTGCTGCATCTGCGGCGCGAGCTGAGGGAGGTGACCGATGACCCACGCTCCTGACGAGCTCCTCGCTGCCCTCGCGCTCGGCGAAATTGATGTCGACCCCGCCGTGCGCGACCACGTTGGTGGTTGCCCGGTGTGTTCCGAAGAGCTCAG
Source organism: Lapillicoccus sp. (assembly GCF_039935575.1). Taxonomy (GTDB): domain Bacteria; phylum Actinomycetota; class Actinomycetes; order Actinomycetales; family Dermatophilaceae; genus Lapillicoccus. The sequence goes on along the minus strand of NZ_JBDTKA010000033.1, from coordinate 45,473 downwards.
CGAGCTCGCGCACGTGCACCAGATGCTCCGCGAGGAGACCGGGACGCCGGCGCCACACCGCGACCTTCCCGGTCCGGACGTGTGGGCACGCATCGTTGCGGAGACGTCGGCGACCGGGCCGTTTCGGCCCGGCGACGTAGACGGCCCCCCGGTGGTCAGCTCAACGCCGGATGAGACGCATACGGCTACCGTCCTCGTACCCATCGAGCAGGGCCGGAGGTCTGGTCGTCACGAAGGCTCGACCACCCGTCGGCGCGTCCCCTGGTTGGTCGCTGCTGCTGCGGCCTGCCTGCTCGTCGGCGCACTGGTCAGTCGAGCAGTGTGGCAGCCGTCCGAGCCGAGCGCCACGGTAGTAGCCAGCGTCGCGCTGACAACGCTCGACGCGTCCCGCCAGCAGGAAGGGACCGCGCAGCTGGTGGACACTCGGGGGGTGACCGAGCTACGGGTCGACACGAGGCCGATGTCCGTCTCTTCGGGCTTCGTCGAGGTGTGGCTGATCAACACCGACCTCAAACGGATGGTGTCGATCGGGGTGCTCTCGTCATCGCAGGCCGTGTTCCCCGTGCCGGCCGACGCGATCGGTCAGGGCTACACCATCGTCGACCTCAGCCACGAGCAGTACGACGACCGGCCCCAACACTCGGGCGACAGCCTGATGCGCGGAACCCTGCCCGCCTGATGCACCTGCCCGCCTGATGCACCTGGCCGCCTGATGCGTCTCAGGCGATGGGCACGGCTGCGCGGCGTCAGTCGGTGGCCTGCCTGAGCGCCGCCAGGACGCGGACGTCGATCCCGTCGGGGCTGAGCCGCATCTCGTAGTTCTCCACGCCTGCCCAGGACTCCAGCGCCTGGGCGACGTCACCACCGCTGTAGCCGAGCGTTGCCAACCGCTCGGTGACCTCCACCCCCAGCTCACCCGCCAGCGGCTGCACGCCCTGCGGGCCGCCGAAGTAGAGGTCGTTGAGGTCCAGCAGCCGCGCCAGCTCGTGAGGGGCGTCCGGGTCATCGTCGACCCGCAGGTCGACCAGGACACCGCTGGCGTCATAGCCGGCGCCGGGCGAGACCACGAGCAGGGCGGCACTCTGGCGCCCGCGTGAGTCGCCACCGGCCGCGTCGCCGGCGAGCAGGGCTGCCACCAGACGTCGTTCGAACGGGTCACCGGCGCTGTCCAGCCAGGCGTGCTCCATGTCCGCCACGACCTGTTCGCCTGTGAGGATGTTGCCCTGGATGGCATAGCGGCCGGAGTCGTCGGCACCAGACCGGCCGCCGGCCCAGTCCATGCAGGCGCTCCCGGTATAGGTCGCCTGGCTGTCGGCGCCGACCACACCGAGCTGGCGGTGCTCACGGTCGTCGTCGGCTGCGGTCACCTGGGCGATGGCGTACGCCGCGTCGTGGCCGCCCCGCAGGTGGTCCAGCGCGTCGATCTTGTAGGACCACTTCGCCATGGCCTGCGTGGCCGCCGCACCGACCACGTGGGTGACCCCGTCGACCGACCCGAGCCGGGCATACGGGACGACACTGCCGACCGCGAGGAACTTGCTCGCCACGGCTACGCCCGCCGCGGTCCCGTCCGTAGCGACGATGGAGAAGGTCATGCCGAGCACCCTAGACGGCCCGTCGAACGTGAGTTGGTCCCGGATCGGGCCCTGCAACGGTGCCAGGCGGGGGGCAACTCCCGTTCGAGAGACTGGGCCGTCATCCGGACCCCGGCCGGGCGGACCGGGTCCCCGACCTAGAATCGACGCCGTGACCGTCACACCACGCCTGGACAGCACCGACTACCAGGCCGACTACCAGGCTGACTACCAGGCCGCGCTCGAGAGTGCCGCCCGCGTGCTGACCGCCGGGCAGCAACCGGAGTGGCCCGACGCCGCCGCGGTCCAGGCGGCCGTAGCGACTCTCGCCAGCTACCCGCCTCTGGTGTTCGCGGGGGAGTGCGACATCCTGCGTGACCGGCTCGCCTCCGCGGCGCGCGGCGAGGCGTTCGTCCTGCAGGGCGGCGACTGCGCTGAGACGTTCGCCTCGGCGACCGCCGACAACATCCGCGACCGGATCAAGACGATCCTGCAGATGGCGGCGGTCCTCACCTACGGCGCGTCCGTGCCGGTCGTGAAGATCGGCCGGATGGCCGGCCAGTACGCCAAGCCACGTAGCAGCGGCAGCGAGGTGCGCGACGGCGTCGAGCTGCCCGCATACCGCGGTGACATGGTCAACGACTTCACCTTCGAGGCGACCGCGCGGACGCCAGACCCGCAGCGGCTGGTGCGGGCCTACCACGCGGCCTCGGCGACCCTCAACCTCGTGCGGGCGTTCACGACGGGGGGGTTCGCCGACCTGCGCCACGTCCACGACTGGAACCGCGGGTTCGTCGCGAACTCGGCGAACGCCAAATATGAGCGACTGGCGCACGACATCGACAAGGCGATGAAGTTCATGGCGGCGTGCCGGGCCAACTTCGACGAAATGCGCACCACGGAGTTCTTCTCGGCCCATGAGGCGCTGATCCTCGACTACGAGCGGCCGCTGACCCGCATCGACTCCCGGACGGGGCTCGCCTATGACACGTCCGCGCACTTCGTGTGGGTCGGTGAGCGAACCCGCGACCTCGACGGCGCGCACGTCGACTTCGTGTCGCGGATCCAGAACCCCATCGGCGTCAAGGTCTCCGCCAAGGCCGAAGCCGACCAGCTGCTCAAGCTCATCGACAAGGTCGACCCGGACCGGGTGCCGGGACGAGTTACCTTCATCACGCGCATGGGTGCCGGCACGATCCGCGACGCGCTGCCGTCGATCGTCGAGCGCGTCACCGACGCCGGTGCGCAGGTCACCTGGATCTGCGATCCTATGCACGGCAACACCTTTGCCTCGACGACGGGTTACAAGACACGCAACTTCGACGACGTGGTCGACGAGGTCCGCGGATTCTTCGAGGTGCATCGCGCGCTCGGTACCATCCCCGGCGGGATCCACGTCGAGCTGACCGGCAACGACGTCACCGAATGCCTCGGGGGGGCCGAGAAGATCCTCGACGCCGACCTGGAGAAGCGTTACGAGTCGGTCTGCGACCCCCGTCTGAACCACCAGCAGAGCCTCGAGCTGGCGTTCCTCGTCGCCGAGATGCTCAGCGAGTGAGACGTCGGTGGCTGTGACTCCTGTGACTGCTGTGGCTCTGCGGGCGGACCTCCTCTCGGACACCGTGACCCGCCCGACCCGCCAGATGCGACACGCCATGGCGAGCGCCGAGGTCGGCGACGACGTCTTCGGCGAGGACCCGACGGTGAACGCGCTGGAGTCCGAGGTCGCCGGGCTGCTCGGACACGAGGCGGGGCTCTTCACCCCATCGGGGTCGATGGCCAACCAGCTCGGCCTGCGGCTGCATGTCAAGCCCGGCGAGGAGCTGGTCTGCGACTCGCTGGCCCACGTGGTCCGCGCCGAGCTGGGCGCTGCGGCGGTCTTCTCGGGAATCTCGTCGCGCACCTGGGTCGCGAGCCGCGGGCTGCTCGATGCGCAGCAACCGCTCGCGCTGATGATCACCGGAGCCGGTGTCTACCAGGTCAACACGGCGCTGGTCGTCGTCGAGAACACCCACAACTTCGGCGGCGGCACCGTCCAGCCGATCGAACAGATCCGGGCGTTGCGTGCCGGCACGCTCGATCGCGGCGTCCGCATGCACCTCGACGGCGCGCGACTGTGGAATGCGCACATTGCGAGCGGGGTGTCGCTCTCCGACTATGGGAGGGAGTTCGACACGGTCTCGGTATGCCTGAGCAAGGGTCTCGGGGCGCCGGTCGGGTCGGTGCTCGTGGGGTCGGCCGGCGCGATCGCCGAAGCGCGGGTGTGGCGCAAACGCTACGGCGGGGGGATGCGCCAGGTCGGGATCCTCGCGGCCGCGGGACGATATGCGCTCGCGCACCATGTCGAACGGCTCGCCGACGACCACACCCGGGCGGCGCGGGCGGCTGCCGCTTTTTCGGAAGCGGCGCCCGGGTGCCTGGACCCCGCGACCGTGCAGACCAACATCCTGGTCATGGACGTGGCCGGGGCGGGATGGACGGGGGCGCGCCTCGCGGCTGCGGCCCTCGTCCAGGGTGTGCGGATCTATGCGGTCGGCCCGAACCTGGTCCGGCTGGTCTGGCACCTCGACGTCGACGACGAGGCGACGACGGCCGCTGTCGACGTGGTGACCGCTCTCCTGCGCAGCGGTCCACCCGCGTCCGACTGATGACGCGCGCAGGTTCGACAAGCGGCGCACACCTTGCACACTGACCTCGACCCGACTCCGGTGCGCGCAGGTCGCCGAGGGTGCGCGCAGGTCGCCGAGGGTGCGCGCGGGACCACGAGATAGCGGTCCGGACTCTGGTGTTTGCGGGTTCCGGACTGATTCCGGGCGTGGACCCCACAAACATCAGAGTCCGGTGGCCCCCGGTGACCATCGCCGTCCGGTGCGGGCGCTGGCTCAGGGGGCGGTCAGGTCACCTCGTGGTGGAGCACCTCGGAGCTCGGCTGGCCGGGTCCTCGTCCCCGCAGCTCGACGAGGTACATCGCGGCCAGGACGAGCAGACCACCGACGACCATCCGCGCGGTCAGCCCCTCCTGGCCGACGAGGACCGCGAACCCAGCCGCGAACACCGGTTCCAGGGTCATGACAATGGCGGCCCGGGTGGCGGTCATCCGCGCCTGCGCCCAGGTCTGCGCCCACAACGCGAACACGCCCGCCGCCGTCGCCATGTAGAGCACCGCCGCCCACTGACCGCCGGTCGACGGCAGCACGAGGCCGCCTGGGACCGCAGAGATCGCGCAGACGACGGCGATCGCGATCATCTGCACCGCCGCCATCCCGGTGGCGTGCAGTGGGACCGACCAACGGCCGAGCCCGATGATATGCAGCGCGTAGACGACCGCGCACCCGAGCGTGAGTGCCTCCCCGAGGCCGATGCTGACCCCGCGCAGCGACAGCACGGCCAGACCCACGGTAGCCAGGCCGACGGCATACCAGGTGGCGCGAGGCAGCCGTTCGCGAAGCAACAGGGCCGACAGGACCGGGGTGAGCACGACGTAGGTGCCGGTGATGAACCCCGACACCGAGGCATCCGTATGCGCGAGCCCGATGGTCTGCAGGATCTGGGCAACCCCGTAAACCACCCCGAGTCCGAGGCCGACCACCCACTCTCGGCGCCCCAGCCGACGTACCTGCGGCCAGAAGATCGCCATCATCAGGACCGCCGCGATCCCGAACCGCACCGCCAGGAAGTCCGTGGGTGGCAGCGTCGTCACGAGGTCGTGGATGAGGAAGAACGTCGACCCCCATACCGCTGTGAGCAGCACCAGCAGGCCGGTAGCGACAGCGGTACCCCGCCTTCGTGAGTCCGCCGGCCCCGAGGGACCAGACGAATCCGGCGGACCCGGCGCACCTGGCGGACCCGAGGTCGCGGACACGGCGGGCGGCCGCGTCAGACGATCGTCAAGGTGATCGTCGAACCTTTGCGGACCATGGAGCCTACCGCGGGGTCAGAGGCGCGCACAGTGTTGAAGAACCCGCCGAGGACGTTGTCGTACGCGACTTTGAACCCCGCGGCCTGGAGCAGCTGGGCAGCCTGGTCGCGCTGTTTGCCGATCGTCGCGGGGACCGCGACCAGGACCGGCCCCTTCGAGACGACGATGGCGACCGCGTCGCCCTTGAACAGAGTCCCCGTCGACGGGTCCTGCGAGACGACGGTCCCGGCGGGCACGTCGTCGCTGTTGACCTGGCCACCCTGGGTGACGGTCAGGCCGGCGTTCGTGAGCGCTGTGGTCGCATCCGCGGTGGTCTTGTTGGTGACGGTCGGGACGGTGATCGGCTGACGCCCCTTGCTGACCGTGAACGCCACCGGCGCATCGGGTTTGAGTGACGCACCAGGAGCCGGGTCCTGCTTCGTGACCGTGCCGGCGGCGACGGTCTCGCTGAACTCCTCGGAGCGGGCGCCGGCGGTGAGGTTCACCGCCGCCAGCGTCGCGGCGGCGGCGTCTGCAGGGGTGCCCACGAGGGTCGGCGCGGCATACCGTTCCGGTCCCCTGGAGACGACCACGCTCACCGCAGAGAGCTTGCGGACGCGCGCACCGGCCCCCGGGTCCGCCGTGATGACCTGCCCCGTGGGCACCGCCTCGTCGTACTCCTGGGTGAGGCTGGCGCGCAGGTCCGCCTCCTGCAGGGCACCCTCGGCGACGGCGCTCGATGCGCTGACCACATTGGGAACGACGGTCATCGCGCCCGGCCCGGCGCTGAACCACCAGAGCGTCCCGCCACCACCGGCCACCAGCAGCGCCAGCAGCAGGGGGACGAGCACCGGCCGAAGCCGCCGTCGTCGACGCGCCGGACGAGGTGGCGGGGTTGTCGGGGAACCACGCCCGTATGCCTCGGGCTCGGTCCGCGCAACCATCGGCACGACGGGCACGACTGAGGTCGGTGCAACCTGGGGGGACACGCGCGTCGGCGCAGCCGCCGCGACGCGCCGGGGCTCCGTCTGCGGCCGCGCGTCGAGCTCGGCCGGTGTCATCTGCTGACGTGACCGGCGCACCTCGACGAGGTAGTCACCGGCGTTGGCCGGTCGCTTGTCCGGGTCCCGGGCCGTCGCGAGGGCGACGAGCTGGTCGAGCTCGGGCGGGACCGTGTCCACGAGGTCAGACGGCACCGGCACGGTGCCGTGGACATGCTGGTACGCCACGTGGATGGGCGAGTCGCCGTCGAACGCCTTGCGGCCGGTGAGCATCTCGAACAGCACCAGCCCCGCGGCATAGACGTCGGACCGGGCGTCGGCGATGCCGCGCTCGACCTGCTCGGGCGACAGGTAGGCGACCGTGCCCAGCAGGGTGCCGGCCGCGTTCGTCGTCGTGGCCGCCGTGACCGCGCGGGCGAGTCCGAAGTCGGCGACCTTGACGAACCCGTCGTCGCGCAGGATGACGTTCTCCGGCTTGACGTCTCGGTGGATGAGGCCGCCGTCGTGGGCCGCAGCGACCGCCTGCAGGATCGGGTCGAAGATGTCGAGGGCGGCCCGGGGTGTGAGCGGGCCCTCAGCGGTCAGCACGTCGCGCAGGGTGCGGCCCGGCACGTACTCCATGGCGAGGAACATGTGGCCGTCGTCCTCGCCCTGGTCGAAGACGGCGACGACGTGCGGGTGGCTGAGCTGGGCCGCCGAGCGTGCCTCGCGACGGAACCGGGACACGAATGTCTCGTCGCGAGCGAGGTTCTCGCGCATCACCTTGACGGCGACCTCGCGCTCGAGGCGCTCGTCGATGGCGAGGTAGACCGTGGCCATCCCACCGTCGGCGATGTGTGAGAGCACCCGATAGCGGCCGTCGAGCAGCCGCCCGACGACAGGCGTGGAGGATGCAGACACGCTCGATGCCATGGCCGAAGTCTACGAAGGCGAGCGGTCCAAGCCCCGCACGTCGGGGGCGCGGCGTGCCTGCGGTCACGCGAGCATTACCGCCCACCGTAGGCTGAGCGACGTGTCTGACCACCCTGCCACCGAGCCAGTGAGGGAGCTGGACGACACGCTCGATGACTTCGGAGCCCCTGATGCCCTGCCTGCCCTCGAGACGTTGGTCGGCGAATGGACCACCGTGCCCGGCATCGCCGAGCGCCTCGACCTCTCCCTGGCCCGCGTACGCCAGTTCCTCGCCGACCGTGAGCTGCTCGCACACCGCACCGGGCCGAGGCGGGTCGTCAGCATCCCAGCGAAGTTCCTCGGCGACGAGGGGCCACGGCCGGAGCTGAAAGGAACCTTCACCGTCCTCGCCGACGGGGGGATGTCCGACGAGGAGATCCTGCGTTGGTTGTTCACGGTCGACGCGAGCCTGCCGGTCACGGGTGCCCCGATCGACTCGCTCATCGCCGGGCACAAGACCGAGGTACGTCGGCGCGCCCAGGCGATGGCGTTCTAGGTCGCCGGCCGGAACCGACCAGTGCGACACCTCGCGTATGCGGCGATGCTCCTGTTCTGCCTGATGGGCACGCTGCCCCTCGACGTCGTCTTCCACGCCGGGGTGCTGCGACAGGTGCGGCGGCTGGCACTCAGCGTGCTGCCGGTCGCCGTCGTGTTCGTCGCCTGGGACCTGGCGGCCACGCACGCAGGGCATTGGACGTTCGACCCGGCGCAGACCCTGCCGTTCCGGCTGTTAGGTCTTCCGGTCGAGGAGCTTGCGTTCTTCCTCGTCATCCCGCTGGCCGGACTGTTGACCTACGAGTCCGTAGGCGTCGTGCTGCGCCGCCGTCGAGGCACCCGATGAGCTACACCACCGGTGCCGTTCTGGGCATCGTCGTGGCGCTGGCCCTGGACCTGGTCGTGCTGCGCACCCGGCTCGCGACGACGCTCCAGTGGTGGGCGGCATACGCCATCGTGTTCGCGTTCCAGCTGCTCACCAACGGCTGGCTTACCGGCCGCCTGATCGTCACCTACGACCCGGGAGCGATCATCGGCAACGGAACCGTGCCTTTCCTCGGCGACGGGCGGATCGCGTTCGCGCCGGTGGAGGACCTGGGCTTCGGGTTCGCCCTTGTCCTTGGCACCTGTGCGCTGTGGGTCTGGTGGGGGCGCCGGCTCCGACCCCTCTCAGAGGATCGCTGAGCAACGTCGCTCGTCAGGCGTCGCGCGTGGCGGTGATCCGGACCAGCTCCTCGAGCACCCCGACCGCCTCTGGCTCGAGAGAGTCGGCGCGCCGCAGCGACGCCAGTGACTCTCGCGCACAGGAGTCGACCATCGCCTCCACACGCGTCACGGCACCGGTGTCGACCAGCACGTCGCGTAGCTGGGCCACGCCGTCCTCGTCGATGTCAGGTTGGCCGAACAGCTTGCCGACCACCGCGTGCTGGACGGCGTCGGCCTCGTCGAGGGCGAATGCCATCAAGACGGTGCGTTTGCCCTCGCGCAGGTCGTCGCCCGCCGGCTTCCCCGTGATAGCCGGGTCGCCGAACACCCCGAGCACGTCGTCGCGCAGCTGAAAAGCCTCACCGAGAGCCAGCCCGTAGTCCGAGAGGTGGGCCAGGTCTCGCTCGCTGACGCCACCGACGGCGGCGCCGATGAGCAGGGGGTGCTCGATCGTGTATTTCGCACTCTTGTAGCGCATCACGGTGCGCGCGGACGCGATGCGCGCGGCCGTGTCGAGGTGGTCCCACCCGCGTGCCGACTCGAGCAGGTCGAGGTACTGACCGCCCATCAGCTGGGTACGCATCGTGTCGAACATCCGCCGACCGCGCGCCAGCTCGCTATCTGGCAGGCCGCAGGTGGCGTACAGCTCGTCCGACCATTGCAGGCACAGGTCGCCGGCCAGGATTGCACCCGACTCGCCGAACCTGTTGCTGTCGCCGGCCCATCCTGACTCGGCGTGACGGGCCGCGAGCGCGCGGTGAGCCGCAGGCATACCTCGTCTGACGTCGCTTCCGTCCATGACGTCGTCGTGGAGCAGGGCGGCGGCCTGGAAAAACTCCATCGAGCTCGCCAGGCGCACCGCTGCATCCGAGTCGGCTTGTCCCGCAGCGCGATAGCCCCAATAAAGGAATGCAGCGCGCAACCGCTTACCGCCGGCGAGCAGCCGCACGATGCTGTCGAGGAGCGGCTCGACCGCGTCCCCGACCGGGGCGAGGACCTCGCTCTGGACGGCCATCTCCGCGTCGAGGGCCAGCTGGATCCGACGGCGCAGGTCGCACAGGTCGAGCGGGTGGGACACGCGGCTCCTGTCGGGGAGGGTCGATGGGCATGGATCTGAGGTGCTCCGGCAAGCCTACGTGCCGGACGGCCCCCCTGCTCGCCTACCCTTGACGCATGCCCGCCGCCACTCGCATGCTGCGTCCGGCCCATCTGACACGCTCCATCCCGAGCGCGATCGCGGGAACGCAGCCGAGCATCAGCTTCGAGTTCTTCCCCCCGCGCGATGATGCGGCCGAAGCCGTTCTGTGGGAGGCGATCCGCCGACTCGAGAAGGTACGCCCGACGTTCGTGTCCGTCACCTACGGAGCAGGAGGCTCGACGCGCGACCGCACCATCCGTGTGACCGAGCGGATCGCGCGCGAAACCCTGCTCACCCCGATGGCCCACCTGACCTGCGTCGGACACTCGGTCACGGAGCTGCGCGGGGTCGTCGGCTCGCTGTCCGCGGTGGGCATCCGCAACATCCTCGCGCTGCGCGGCGACCCCCAGGGCGGCGCCGGAGGCGAGTGGGTGCGTCATCCGGAGGGCATCGACCACGCGGACGAGCTGGTGTCGCTGGTGCGGTTGCTCGGGGCCTTCACCGTCGGGGTCGCCGCGTTCCCGGACCAGCACCCGGAGAGCCCGAGCCTCGACTTCGATGCCGAGGTGCTCGTGCGGAAGGCCGACGCCGGCGCCGAGTTCGCTATCACCCAGTTCTTCTTCACCCGCGAGGCCTACGTCGGGCTTCGCGACCGGGTGGCGGCGCGGGGAAGGGACATCCCGATCATCCCGGGGCTGATGCCGGTCACCAACGTCAAGCAGCTGGCCCGGATGACGCAGCTGTCCGGTCAGCCGGTGCCTGCGTCGGTGACGTCACGGCTCGAGGCGGTGGCCGACGACCCGGAGGCGGTGCGGCAGGTCGGCGTGGAGATCACCACCGAGCTGGCTCAGCAGCTGCTCGCCGAGGGCGCGCCGGGTATCCACTTCATCACGATGAACCGCTCGACGGCGACGCTGCAGGTGTTCGACAACCTGGGGCTGACCGCCGCTCAGTAGCTCACTCTGGGCGTCGGCGCTGCTCTAGAGGTTCGGTCTCGGGCGCAGGCGGGCGAGCGGGTATGCGTGTCGCGTCCGAAGGTGGCTCGGAGGTGAGGCCGTGGCGGGCGCCCCAGTCGGCATACCGGCTCCGCACGCGCCGCAGGCGTTTGAACAGGTAGAGCACGAGGAACGCCCCGGTCACGAGGATCAGGAGGGCAATCGAGGCGGCCACCCACGGGTTCAGGAACGCCAGTGACACCACGCCCGCCACGGTCACGTCCTCGCCCGTCGAGACGAGGACGTTGCTGGCGGGTTCGGGGGAGGTGTTGACGGCGGCGCGGGTGCCGGCCTTGACCAGGTGCGCAGCCAGGGCGCTGATCCCCCCGGTCGCCGCGCCGAACGCCGCCGCCAAGGACGAGCTCTCGTGCCCGATGAGATAGCCGATGGTCGCGCCGACCAGCGGCCGGATCACAGTGTGCACCGTGTCCCAGGCGGAGTCGAGGTAGGGGATCTTGTCGGCGAACATCTCGAGCAGGAACAGGATCCCGGCGACGACCATGACGTCGGTCCGCCCGAGCGCGGCAGGCACGCCGGCGACGTGGAAGAAGCGCTCGGCGACGCCGAGGATAAGGACGACGAGGTAGGCGTTGATGCCGCTCGCCCAGCCCGTGGTGAATACCCATGGCAGGATCTCGGTTCCCACTTCACCTCCTGTGTGCCTCGGTGTGCGTGCGGTATGTCTGTGGCCAGTGTGCCGCTCGTGTCAACGGGCGCCGGTCAGCTGGCCTCGATGGACTGGCCGCCGGTGATCCGCAGCAGCCGCCTGAGCCGCCGTCAAGGGGACGTTCGGCCAGGGTGGTGACGCTGCTGTCTGACCGGGTTCGGCTGGATTTCGACTACGCCGACAACCCGTCGTGCGCGTACGGCTCGCGCTGGGCCTGTCCGTCGGCGCCGGTGGAGAACTGGCTCGAGGTGCCGATCGAGGCGGGGAAGCAGGTGTACGCGGCGGCGCACCAACGCGAGAGGTGGCCGACGCGCCGGCGACACGCCGAAGCGGGCAGCCGGCACGCTGACCGGTCTTGACACGGTGTCCGAGTCAGGTAGTACCGTGACTGTTAAGTCGAACAGATGTACGAATAACAGGCACAGCCAGTCCGATCCACCACCCATCGTGCCCACCCGGGCACCCATGCCATCCGCATACCTGAAGGGGCCATGCCGTCATGCGCCGATACAGCGACCCGATCGAGGTGCGGTCGGTCCCCGAGGTCGAGATGTCGGCGCTGGACGCGATTGCGGACAAGGATGACGCGCTGGCGGCGCGCCCCGGGTCACCGCAGGCCTTCATCTGGCACGGCCGGCTCTATGTCGTGCGTCGGGTCCTCGCGCACTGGCACGAACGCCGGGCCTGGTGGCGCGACGCGCTCGACCCGGCGGTGGGGGAGCCGACCGGCATCGACGTCGCCTCCCGGGAGCAGCACCTCTGGCGGGTCGAGGCGAGCCCGGGGCAGGCCTTCTCCGTCGGCGTCTTCGACCTCACCGCAGACGACCAGGACTGGCGGCTCGTCCGGGTCGCCGACTGATCGGTTGCACCAGCATCGCACCACATCAAGCAACAGCAGGGAGATCCGAATGAGCACCCAGTACGCCGACCACCGGTACGCCCGTCCACCGGTCGCCTCGACCTGCCTGGACCTGCTCGACCGGTCCCGTTCCGGGCTGCTCGTCGCGTGCCGCACCGGGGACGCCGCCGAGCGCTACATCGAGGCCCATCTCGGTGCGCTGCGCGCCGCGGCCGCGCTGTTGGCCGTACGCAGCGTCCCCGGACGACCCGGGAGCGCCGGGGACGCCATCAGTACGGGCAACTCGGGCAGCTCGGGCAGTACAGGCAGCTCGGGCAGTACAGGCACTGACGGACCCTACGAGTCGGGAGGCCGGGGTGCGACCGGCCGGCAGTCAGGTCGCGACAGGGTGGCGATCCCGGCAGGCGCATCGCGCCTCCCGACCCGGTCCCGACCGCGCAGCGTGTGGGAGATCCTGCCCCGGGTCGCTCCCGAGCTGGTCGAGTGGTCGGCGTTCTTCGCGGCGTCCGCGCGGCGGCGGGCCGCGATCGAGCGTGGCCTGCCGATCGGCGCCCGCGAGTCCGACGACCTGTTGCGCCAGGCCGAGGTCTTCCTCGAGATCGTCCAGGACCTGCTCGGCATCCCACGGGCCGAGGCGCTGCCGATGTATGTCGCACCGGTGTCTCGCTCGGGGGCCGGCCTGTCCGGCCCGTCTTCCGTCGGGCTGTGAGGGCCGCCGTGCCTACCCGTGTACCCACCTCCCTCACGAGCTCGACCTTCGTCCACCTACACGTGGCCTCGGGTTTCTCGATGCAGTACGGCGCCTCGTCCCCGGCGGACCTCGTCCGGCGGGCGGTGGCGTGGGGGCAGCCGGCACTGGCGCTGACCGACCGCGACGGTCTCTACGGCGCGGTGCGGTTCGTCCAGGCCTGCACCGACGCAGGGATCGCCCCGATCCTCGGCGTCGACCTCGCCGTCCGACACGGACCGCCACCCGGACACCATCCCGGCCAGTCCGGTTACTCCGGTCCGCCCGCCTCGGCCGTCCGCACGCCGGTCCGCGGTGGTGCGGTCGTCGACCCCCGGCTGCCGCGGGTCACCGTCCTCGCCCGCGGTAGCGGCTCGAGTGGGTCCACCGGCCGCGGTTCGGGTCTGGAGCCTGGGGCCGGGTGGGGCCGCCTCTGCCGACTGGTCACCCGTACCCACCTCGGTGGGGAGCGCGGTGAGCCGGTCTGCACGCCCGAGCTGGTCGCGGAGCTGGCCACCGCGCCGGGTTACCGCCCGGACCGCGGTGGTGGGAGTGCCAGTGCCGGTGCCGGTGGCGCCCGGACGGGGCGTCGAGCCGGGTGGGCAGCGGACGACGGGTCGGCCGGTCCGAGCCCGCTCGTGGTCCTGCTCGGACCCGACTCCGACGTCGGGCGCGCGGTCCTGCGGCGGCGGCGCGCAGAGGCCGAGGCCACCCTGGCCCGGTGGCAGGCGTTGTTGCCCCGTGACGCGATCGCCGTCGAGGTGGTCTGCCACGGTGGGCCGGAAGGCACCCCCGGCAGCCTCGGCCACGCGGCCCGGCTCTACGCGCTCGCCCGCGACCACCGCATACCGGTCGTGCTCACCGCCGCCGTCCGGCACGCCGACCCGCAGGAGGCCGCGACCGTCGACGTGCTCGACGCTGCCCGCCGGCTCGTCGCCCTCGACGTGCGCCACCTCGACCGGATCACCACGGCCGGGCACCTCAGCCCCACCCCCGCGATGTATGCCGTCGCTTGCGACATCCTCCAGGCTTCCGGACCGGGGCTGGCCGGTGGCGCGTCACTGGCTCGGGAGGGTGCGCGCGCGCTGCTCGACTCGACCGTCTCCCTGGCCATGGAGTGTGTGCAGGACCCCTCGCTCGACCTCGGGATCGGGGCCGTCCACCTCCCCGAGCAGACTGTCCTCGACATCGCTCCGGAGATCGACCCGCAGACCGTGCTCGCCCGTCGGTGCCGCGAAGCGGTCGCCACCTGCTATCCGCACGAGCTGCCGAGCGAGCTCACCCGGATCGAGTCCCGGCTCGAGGACGAGCTCGACGTCATCGCGGGACTGGGCTATCCCACCTACTTCCTCACCGTCGCTACGGTTGTCGACCTCATCAAGGAGATGGGGATCCGGGTGGCTGCCCGTGGTTCCGGCGCGGGGTCACTCGTCAACTACCTGCTCGGGATCTCGGGCGTCGACCCGATGCGCTACGGCCTGCTCATGGAACGGTTCTGCTCGCCGCTGCGCGCCCAGCTGCCCGACATCGACATCGACGTCGAGTCGGCGCGGCGCACGGAGATCTACGAGAAGGTGCTGGCCCGGTTCAGCGGTGAGCGGGTCACCTGCGTGTCGATGATGGACACCTACCGGGTGCGGCACGCCATCCGTGACGTCGGCGCGGCGTTGGGAATGCCCCCCAGCGAGGTCGATGCGATGGCCAAGGCGTTTCCCCACATCTCGGCCCGCAACGTCAGGCACGCGATCGCCGACCTGCCCGAGCTGCGCGCGAGCGGCCTCAACGCGCCCCGCCTCGACCTCATGCTCGACCTCGTCGAACGCCTCGACGGGCTGCCGCGACACATCGCCCTCCACCCGTGCGGCGTCGTGCTGTCGAACTCGAGGCTGCTTGACCGGACCCCGGTGGAGGCCAGCTGGCTGGGCTTCCCGATGAGCCAGTTCGACAAGGACGACGTCGAGACGCTGGGTCTGCTCAAGCTCGACATCCTCGGCATCCGGATGCAGTCGGCGATGGCCCACGCCGTCGACGAGGTGCGCCGGGTCGACGGTGTCGCCATCGACCTCGACAACCGGCAGCAGGTGCCGCTCGACGACGAGACGACGTTCCGGATGGTTCGGACGACGCACACACTCGGGTGCTTCCAGATCGAGAGCCCGGGTCAGCGCGAGCTCATCGGCAAGTTCGGGCCGGAGACGTTCGAGGACCTGATCACCGACATCTCGCTGTTCCGGCCTGGCCCGGTCAAGTCGGACATGATTGTCCCGTTCCTCAACGCCCGGCACGGGTGGAAAGCCCCCGAGTTCCTCCACCCGACGCTCATCCCGGCACTGCAGGAGACCGAGGGCGTCGTCGTCTTCCACGAGCAGGTCCTGCTCATCGTCGCCGAGACGACCGGGGTCACCCTTGCCGAGGCCGACGAGGTCCGCCGAGCCATGGGTTCGCCCACGGGGCAGAAGGCGGTCGAGGCGTGGTGGCGTCCGGCGGCGCGCGCCCGCGGTTATCCCCGTGACGTCACCGACAAGATCTGGGAGGTGCTCAAGGCGTTCGCCTCCTTCGGGTTCTGCAAGGCGCATGCGGCGGCGTTCGCACTACCGACCTACCAGTCCGCGTGGCTCAAGGCACATCATCCAGCGGCCTTCCTGTCCGGCGTGCTCACCCACGACCCCGGGATGTACCCCAAGCGACTCATCCTCGACGACGCCCGCAGTCTCGGCATCGCCGTCCTCGGTCTCGACGTCAACGACTCCAAGCACGTCTACGTCGTCGAACGGCTGGACTCACCCACTCCGCTGGAGATGGGTGACATCGCCCGAGAACCCGACCGGGATCACCCCTCTCCACGTCCATATCCGCTCTCCGACCTCCCGGACGGCAGCGGCTACGGGATCCGGATCTCGCTCGCCGACGTCAAGGGGATCAGCGAGGCCGAGGTTGCCCGGCTCGTCGCGGGGCAGCCGTACTTCAGCCTCGCCGACTTCTGGAACCGCGCCCACGTCTCGCGTCCGGTCGTCGAACGGCTCGTTCTCGCCGGGGGTTTCGACTCGGTGTATGCCATCGACGCCGTGGGAGCGCTGGGCGCCGTCGCCGGGGGGCGGGGCGAAGGCCGGCTGGGCCGACCAGCGCATCGAGGCCCGCGGGCAGCACGGGCACCGCAGCTCGAGGACCAGTCAAGGGATCAGTCGAGGGTCCAGTCAAGGGTCCAGTCAAGCGACCGAGCGGGCGACCGGGCCGACGTCCCGCTCGACGGCCCCCTCACCACGCTGACCTCGGCAGGACTCGGCCGTCGTGGTCGAATCACCCGCCGCGACCTGCTGCTGCACGTCGCCGAGCTGGACCGCTGGTCGCGGGCGGCGGCTGCGAAGGGTCAGCGGGGTCAGCGGGGTCAGCGGGGGTTGCGCGGGGGTGGGAGCGCGGCGCGGTCGAGCCCGCCGCGGGCCTCGGGAGCGAGGTCGCCCTGGTCCGGTCAGCCTCTCGGCCAGGTCAATCCCGGCGACGGCCCAGGCGCCGCGTCGTCTCCTGGGAATGGGGTGGCTCGGGTGGCGACACCGACCGACGTCCTGAGCGGTGAACGGGTTGCAGCCCTGGCCCGGTCCCAGTCCCAGGCAGCCCGGGCGGTGGTTCCCGCCGGGCACCAACCCATCCAGCTCACCCTCGATCTCGGCGACACCCCTCGCCTCGAACGCGGGACCGGTCTTCCGGAGATGACCGGGCCGGAACGGGTGCGCGCCGAGCTCGACATCCTCGGCCTCGACGCCAGCGCCCACATCGTCGACTTCTACGGACCGATGCTCGACGCCCTCGGCGTGACCCGGTCGACGGACATCCTCGGTGCCCGCAACCGCAGCGAGGTCCTCATCGCCGGGGTCAAGGTCGCCACCCAGACTCCGCCTGTCCGCAGTGGTCGCCGGGTCGTCTTCCTCACCCTCGATGATGCGACGGGACCCGTGGACGCGACCTTCTTCGAGGATGCCCAAGGCCCTTATGCAACAACGGTGTTCCACTCGTGGATGCTGCTCGTGCGGGGCATCACCCGGCGCACCGGTCCGCGTGGCATCTCGGTCCGGGCGACCGGTGCGTGGGAGCTGTCCGGCCTTTGGGACGCCTGGACCCGCGGTGGTCTGCCCGCCGTGCTGCGTGCCATCGAGGAGGAGGACCGGGACGCCGTGGCCCGCAACGAGAACGCGCTCGCCGCAGCGGCCGAGGCCGACGGCCGCATCTACCCCCTGCGGCCCCGGGTCAGCTCGGGTGGTGGCGGTCGCGAGGTCGGCGGCGACCGGGTCGCCGACGAACGGGTGACGGACGAACGGGTGACGGACGACCGGGAGGGCAACGGCGCGCCGCCGCGCCGCCCGGACTGGGTCGCCCAAGGGCCGGACGGCGAGGAGTACACCGATGGGGCCGCCCGGAACACCCGGGCAGGCGGGATGGGCGGCGGCTCACTCCCACCGGGGACGCGGCGGGTGCTTGTCCACGCGTCCGGGTTCACACAGTCTCCCTATGCCGACGTGCGGCCGGCCGGGGGAGACACCCGGGCCGCTCGGGGTCTGGCCAGCGGTGGCGTCGTCCCGGACGCGTTCGAGCATGCCCAGCCACCTGCCCAAACCTATGGAGGCCTACCCCATACCCACCCACACACCTCGCCACATGCCCTGCCAGATGACCCCGACGCACCGCCGGACACGGACGGGGTGGCCGAGCTCGGTACGCCGCTGCGCAAGCTGTGGCACGCCAGCCCCGGAAGCTCGGGTCGGTAGTGAGCATTAGGGTGAACGCACGTCGGCGAGCCGCTGCCGGCGACCCGGGGGACCCACGTGACCAGCCGGGCGGAGGGAGGACGACGTGGCCGACGACCGCGCCGCCACTTTCGACACCCCCACCATCGACACCCCCACCATCGACACCCCCACCGTCGACGCCCCTGCCCATCCGGTCCCCACGCCGCCGCGCCTGCAGGCCGTCAGCGACACCGTCGGTGAGCTCGTGGGTCGTCGAAGCCGCGACCTCGAACGACCATTGCGCGTTCTCGACCTCGGTGGCGGGACGGGTGGGCTGGCCGTCCCGCTCGCGGCGCTCGGACACCACGTCACCGTCCTCGACCCCAGCCCGGATGCCCTCGCGGCGCTCGAGCGCCGGGCCGCCGAATACTCCGTGGCCGACCGGATCACCGCGCGACAGGGCGACACCGACAGCCTGGCGGACACCGAGACCCTGGTTGACCTCGTCTCGGACGGCGCCTTCGACCTGGTCTGCTGCCACGGTGTCCTCGAGGTCGTCGACGACCCTGCCGGAGCGCTCGCCGGCGTCGCCTCGGTCCTCGCTCCGGGCGGCTACCTCTCTCTCCTTGTGGCCGGGCGGCTTGCGGTGGTCCTGGCTCGCGCCCTGGCCGGGGACTTCGGCTATGCCCGGCAGGTCCTCACCAGCGAGGACGGGCGGTGGGGTCGCACCGACCCGCTGCCGAGACGGTTCGACACCGAGGAGCTGGCCACCCTGCTCGACCGGGTCGGCTTTCGCGACGTCGAGGTGCACGGAGTACGCGTGTTCGCCGACCTGGTCCCGTCCGCGACGCTCGACAGCGCGGCGGACCGGGCCGCACTCGACGCGCTGGAGCGTGAGGTGGCCGCCCATCCGCGCTACGCCGACGTGCTCGGACGCCTGGGGGCCGGGCTGCACGCCACCGCCCGCCATGCCTGACGCGGCGGCTACCGCCGTGCTCCCCAGGGATGCGGCGAGACGAACGAACCCGCATACCGGCTCTGGTCGTCGAGGAGGCCGGAGGTGAGCCGCCGGCAGTACGCCGCCCCGAGCCGCTCGGGTGACGGCGAACCCGACGACACCGGCTGCACGATCCTGCACCTCGACATGGACGCGTTCTACGCCTCGGCCTCGCTGATCGACCGGCCCGACCTGCGGGGCAGGCCGGTGATCATCGGAGGAGGCGGCAACCGTTCGGTGGTGCTGTCCGCCACCTACGAGGCGCGCCGCTTCGGAGTGACCTCGGCGATGCCGATGGCCCGGGCCAGGCGGCTCTGCCCCCTGGGCGCCGTCCTCGAGCCGGACTTCACCCGTTACTCCCAGATCTCCGACGCCATCATGGCGACCTTCCACTCGGTCACCGACCTCGTTGAACCGCTGTCCCTGGACGAGGCGTTCCTCGACATCGCCGGGGCGCAGCGCCGGCTCGGCACCCCGACCCATATCGCGCAGTGGTTGCGCGACATCATCGCCGACGAGCAGGGCATCACCTGCTCGGTCGGCGTCGCCTCGACCAAGTTCGTCGCCAAGCTGGCCTCCGGCCTCGCCAAGCCCGACGGGATGATCGTCGTTCCGCACGACGAGGTGCTCGGCTTCCTCCACCAGCTGCCCGTGGGGGCGCTGTGGGGAGTGGGGGAGCGCACCGAGGAGTCCCTGACCCGTCTGGGGTTACGCACCGTCGCCGACATCGCGCACACGCCCGTCGAGACGCTGCGCCGCGCCCTGGGCGACTCCTCCGGCAGCCACCTGCACGCCCTGGCCTGGGGCCGTGACGAACGGTCCGTGGTCCGGCAGCAGCGGGAGAAGAGCATCGGGTCGGACGAGACGTTCGCCTACGACGTCGACGACCCCGTCGTGATCCATCGTGAGCTGCTGCGTCTCGCCGACCGGACCGCCGCACGTGTCAGGTCGGCCGGGATGATGGGCCGGACGGTGTCGATCAAGGTGAGATTCGCCGACTTCACCACGATCACCCGCGCCAAGACGTTGCGGGAGCCGACGGACGTCTCCCGCGAGATCTACGCGACTGCCCGGTCCCTCTTCGACGCGCTCGGCCTCCAGCGGGCCAGGATCCGGCTGGTCGGGGTGCGGATGGAGGGTCTCGTAGAGTCCGAGAGGGCGCCGATCCAGGCCACCCTCGACGAGCCGGACCATGGCTGGCGAGACGCCGACCGGGCCGTGGACCGAGCCAGCGCCCGGTTCGGTGCCGGCGCCGTGCGGCCGGCTGCGCTGGTGCGCGACGACCCCCGGCGGGGACCCCCCAGGAGAGGCGTTGCACAACCGTAAACACCAGTTGTGGTGGCCCACTCGCGAAAGGCCGCCAAAAAGACTTACAGTGACTCACGAGTAAGGCGTTGACCCGCCATGGACCCGGCAACGAAGCCTGACGGGCCGCTGTTCGAACTTTTGGGAGCGTTCGTTCGTCCACCCACTAAGGGACGATCGGGCAAGGGAGGTAGATAGTGCCGCTGTCCGAACACGAGCAGAAGGTGCTCCAGGCCATGGAGCAGGCTCTGTATGCCGAGGACCCTCGGTTCGCAACGCACATCACGAACCACGGCCTGCATCCCAACAAGCGCCGCATCGTCGTCGGCGTCCTCGCAGTCATCGTCGGACTCGGCCTGGTGATGCTCGCCGCGCTCAACCAGACCATCTGGCTCGGGGCGGTCGGCTTCGCCCTGATGGTGGCCGGTGGAGCGTGGGCGTTCAGCCCTGCGAAGAAGTCCGTCCTGGGGGCCGTGGGTCCCGATGGGTCCGTGCGCCGGGCCGCCACCGGTGGTGGGCAGCGTCAGGGCGGTCAGAAGCCTGGGTTCATGCAGCGCCTCGAAGCGCGCTGGGACCGCCGCCGCCACGACGAGTGGTGACGGACGAGTGGTGACGCGCGTCTCGAACGCCTGACGGCAACGCCTTACCGCAACGACTTACGGCGACGACTTACGGCACGCTGCGGCCCTAGGGGATCCCGAGCCGCCACACCCCGACGACCCAGACGGCCACGATGACGAACCCGGCCGTCAGCTCGATCCCCATCGACATCGCCACGGCCTTGAGCGCGTGCGTCGTCGACGACCACGCGATCCGGTGGTCGCGCTGACGCGTCGCCTCGACAAGGTAGATCCCCAGCACGAACCCCACCAGCGCGCCGACGATCGGGATGACGAAGAACCCGACGATCGCCAGACCGACGGCGAGCACCAACGTGCTCGTGCGGACCCCGGCCGCCTTGAGCCGGCGCCCGGGTACGAGGTACTGCGTGACGACACCCGCGGCATACGCGAGCCCGGCGACACCGAACACGAGCCACGCCCCATGGTTCGGATGGTCGAACGCCCACAATGCGGTTGCCGCCCAGACAAGGAGAAGGCCGGGCAGGACGGGCACGACGATGCCCACCAACCCGACCGCCATGAGCAGCCCGGTGACGACAACGGTGATCACCGGTTCCTGCCCTCTCCTTCGTTCAGCCGAGCTCGTCCTCCGCCGTCAAGCGGCTCGTCTCGTCCTGGATCTCGCTCGCGTGCGCCTGCAGCTGGGGCAGGTGCTCACGCCCGTGGTGGGCGCAGAACAGCAGCTCGCCGCCGTTCACTAGGCGGGCGCGAATGTAGGCCTGCGCACCGCAGCGGTCACAACGATCCGCTGCGCTGAGGCTCGGGGCCAATGTTGCGTTCACGTCTGCCTTCTCTCACATGCTGGTTGGGGTAGGCCATCTGGTTCGACAACGTCCCCGTTGACGTCCTCCGGCCATCGTTGGATGTGACAACCGGTGCTTCGCTTTCAACAGTCAAGCACGTGGGTTGCTTCCCGAGCGGCATTAGCCCGTGATGTGAAACACGCTGTGCCGAACCGTGATCTCCATGTGAGGTGTTCGTTGCCAACTGCCCCGGTGGATGCGCCGGAGCCTCACCTCCTCGCGCCGGCGAGGTCGCGCCTGGGCAGTAGCAGGCATGAGTCGCCGAACTCGTGCCACAGGTATGCGTGCGAGACCGCCGCGTCGTAGGCCTGCTGAGTCAGCTCCGTACCCGCCACCGACTCGACCAGCAGCAGGTGGGAGGCCTCGGGGTCGTGCCATCCGGTGACCAGGCCGTCGACGACCCGGGCCGGCCGCTCCGGCGAGATGACGAGGTCCGTCCAACCGCTGTTGGTCCGCACCTGCCCGTCGCTACGCGTGGCCGACTCGATGGCCCGCGTCGCGGTCGTCCCCACGGCAACCACCCTGGAGCCGCGCCGACGGGCGGCGTTGACGAGGTCGGCGGTGCTGGCCTCGACCGAGAACCGTTCTGGCTGCGGCGCCTCCCCCGCCTCCTGTGACGACACGCCCGTGTGGAGCAGGACCGGTGCGAACTGAACCCCGGCGCTGACCAGCTCGCTCACCAGGGCCGGTGTGAAGGGCCGCCCGGCACTCGGCATCTCCGCACTCCCGGGGTGGTGCCCGAAGACGGTCTGGTAGTCCGACAGCGGGTAGCGCTCCTGGAGGTACCCGTAGACGATCGGCCGGCCGTGCATGGACAGCACGGCATCCAGGTCACCACTCACCTGCGCTCGCCACAGCCGGTTGCCGCGCCCGGTGGGGGAGGAGAGGGTGCGTGGGTATGGGTCCAGCAATGCCGCCGATACCGGGCCGATGCTCAGCCGATCACCGATCTGGGCGTCCAAGACAGGACGTGCCGCGTCCGGCGCTGTCCGGATTTCGACGACGAACGAGCCGTCATCGAGGGGTGCGGCGACGTGCACGACGACGGGGCCGTGTCGTGACGACATCGCGTCCACCTCTGCCGCGACCGTCGCCGAGGTGTTGACTACGAGCACGTCACCCGCCTCCAGGAACCGCCCGATGTCGCGGAACCGGACGTGCTCGAAGCCGATGTCGCGGTCGGCAGCGGCGACCAGTAGGCGGATGCCGTCGCGCTGGATACCCCCGGCCTCTGGTGGCTGCGAGGCCGTGTTTTCCCTCGGAGATCGGAAGGTGGTTGTCGGAACGGACGCCAGCGCGGTCATGAGTGGACCACCGCGGTCGTGTCGACTGCGAGGTCGGCGCCCCGGTACCGGCCGCTCGGCGGCCTCAGGTCGAGCAGCCGCAGCAGCGTGGGGACGACCGTCTCGGGCAGCGGGCGGTCGCTGATGTCCTCGTCGGGGAAGGCGGCCTGGTGCATCTGCGTCCGCATGTCGCCCGGGTCGACGGCATACCAGCGGATGCTTGGGTGCTCGACGGCGAAAGTCCCGATGACGTGGTCGAGGGCCGCCTTGCTGGCGCCGTAGGCACCCCACCCCTCGTAGTGCTCGACGGCGGCGTCCGAGGAGATCGCGAGCACCGTGCCTCCCGACGACGCCAGTTCCGGCAGCAGCTGCCGGGTGAGCTGGACCGGCGCCCCGACGTTGGTGTCGAGCACCTGCGCAAAGGTCGCCGCCTCGAGGTCGGCCAGCCCCGGTTGTGGGCTGCCGCCGAGCTCGCTGGCGTTGTGGACGAGCAGGTCCAGGCCGCCGGCGCGCCGGACTGCGGTGACGAGCTCGGTCCGGTGTCGCGGGTCGGTGACCGAGCCCGGGTATGCGTCGACCGTCGTCTCGGACGTCAGTGCGGCGGCCGCTGCCGCAAGGCGGTCCCGCCCGCGGGCGTCGACGACGAGGTGCCAATGGCGGCGGGCGAGCGCCTCGGCCAGGGCCTGGCCGAGGCCCGCGGACGCGCCGGTGATGAGTGCGGTGGGCATGAGCGTGCCTTTCGTGATCTGGGTGTTGGTGATGCCCCCATGCTCGAACTTCAAGTCCACTTGAAGTCAAGGGTAGTCTGTTCCCATGCCCACCGAACGTTCCCTGACCGTGGCCGAGGTGGCCCATCGCAGCGGCTTCGCCCCGTCCGCGCTGCGCTTCTACGAAGGCCGTGGCCTGATCGAGGCGTCCCGCACTTCCGGCGGCCAGCGCCGCTATCAGCGGATCGTGCTGCGTCGGCTCGCCTTCATCCGGGCGGCCACGAACATCGGGCTCCGCTTGGAGGAGGTGGCCGAGGAGCTGGCCACACTGCCCCGGTCCCGGACTCCCACGGCGGCCGACTGGCAGCGGATCTCGCGGGACTGGCGGGGCCGTCTCGACGAGCGGATCGCGGCCATCGAGGCGCTGCGCGACCGGCTCGACGGCTGCATCGGATGCGGCTGCCTCTCGCTGCGCTCCTGCTCGCTCTACAACCCGGGAGACGAGATCGGCACTCGGATGTCCGGCGCCGGGCGGCTGCCCGAGCTGCTGCGCCGGCGCGGCGCGTGAGCAGGACGATCCCCCAGCCCGCCCTGTGCGCGGCGTTCCGACCTCCGTCGTGACCAGCGGATAGCCTCCAGGCGTAGGACCCGCACGGCCCGGTGAACGCCCGGGCAGAACCAGGAGAGTTCGGCAGTGGCCAGCGCCGCACGCATGCCCGCCCCCAACGGCGGGGACTACACCGCCCGGCACCTGCAGGTGCTGGAGGGGCTCGAAGCTGTCCGCAAGCGCCCGGCCATGTACATCGGCTCGACCGACGAGCGCGGCCTCATGCACTGCCTCTGGGAGATCATCGACAACGCGGTCGACGAGGCCCTCACCGGCGCCGGGACCCGCATCGAGGTCGTCCTGCACGCCGACCGGTCGGTCGAGGTCCGGGACCAGGGGCGAGGCATCCCGGTCGACATCGAGCCGCGCACCGGGCTGTCCGGAGTCGAGGTCGTCTTCACCAAGCTGCACGCCGGCGGGAAGTTCGGCGGCTCGTCCTACGCGGCCTCCGGGGGCCTGCACGGGGTAGGTGCCTCCGTCGTCAACGCCCTGTCGGCGCGGCTTGACGTCGCGGTCGACCGGGGGGGCAAGACCTACGGCATGAGCTTCCGTCGCGGTGAGCCCGGCGTGTATGCCGACCGCGACCAGTCGGACCTGTCGCCGGACGCGACCTTCTCGGCATACCAACGCAAGAACGAGCTGCCCACCATCGGGCGGGCCAAGCGGGGGGTGACCGGCTCCCGGGTGCGGTTCTGGCCGGACCACCAGGTCTTCCTGCCGGGGGCCGAGCTGGACTACGCGCAGATCGCCGCGCGCGCCAGACAGACGTCGTTCCTGGTGCCCGGGCTGGCGCTCGTGGTGCGCGACGAGCGCCGACTGGCGGGGACGCCAGGGCAGGACGGGCCGCACGAGGAGGTGTTCCTGCACGACGGGGGCATCGCCGAGTTCGTCGAGTTCCTCGCACCGGATCCGGCACTGACGCAGGTCTGGCGGCTCGAGGGGTCGGGAACGTTCACCGAGACCGTGCCGGTCCTCGACCCCGCCGGGCACATGGAGATGACCGAGCTGACCCGCGACTGCGCCGTCGACGTGGCGCTGCGATGGGGGACCGGTTATGACGCGAAGCTGAGCTCGTTCGTCAACATCATCACCACGCCCAAGGGGGGCACCCACGTCCAGGGGTTCGAGCAAGCACTGCTCAAGGTGTTCCGCAAGCAGCTCGAGGTCAATGCCCGCCGCCTCAAGGTCGGCTCGGACAAGGTCGAGAAGGAGGACGTCTTCGCGGGGATGACCGCGGTGGTGACCGTCCGGTTGGACGAGCCGCAGTTCGAGGGCCAGACCAAGGAGGTCCTGGGGTCGTCGGCGGTGCGGGCGATCGTCAGCCGAGTCGTCGAGACCGAGCTGACCGACCGGATCACCAACCCGGCCCGCGGGCAGAAGGCCGAGCCCGCCCTGCTGCTCGAGAAGGTCGTCTCCGAGATGAAGTCGCGGATCAGCGCGCGGCTGCACAAGGAGACCCAGCGTCGCAAGACCGCACTCGAGTCGTCGTCACTGCCGTCCAAGCTCGCGGACTGTCGCACTCACGACGTCGCCCGCTCGGAGCTGTTCATCGTCGAGGGCGACAGCGCACTCGGCACGGCCAAGCAGGCGCGGTCGTCCGACTTTCAGGCGTTGCTCCCGATCCGCGGCAAGATCCTCAACGTCCAGAAGGCGTCCGTCGCGGACATGCTCAAGAACGCCGAGTGCGCCTCGATCATCCAGGTGATCGGCGCGGGCTCGGGTCGGTCCTTCGACATCGAGGCGGCGCGTTACGGCAAGGTCATCATCATGAGCGACGCAGACGTCGACGGCGCTCACATCCGGACGCTGCTGCTGACCCTCTTCTTCCGTTACATGCGCCCCCTCGTCGAGGCGGGGCGCGTCTTTGCCGCCGTACCGCCGCTGCATCGCCTCGAGGTGATCGCTGCGGGCAGCGCCAGGAACGAGCTGATCTACACCTACAACGAGGCGGAGATGCGCCGTACCCGTGCGTCCCTGGAGAAGCGCGGCAAAAAGGTCAAGGAGCCGCCGCAGCGCTACAAGGGTCTAGGTGAGATGGACGCCGACCAGCTGGCGGACACCACCATGGACCCCCGCCACCGGACGTTGCGACGGGTGACGCTGGGCGAGGCGGAGCGTGCCGAGGGCGTGTTCGACCTGTTGATGGGTTCCGACGTCGCTCCGCGCAAGGACTTCATCATCGGCTCCGCGTCCGCCTTGGACCGCGACCGCATCGACGCCTGACCCACGCCGCTACCCACGGCAGGGTAGTGACACCTCGCCCGGATCGCGCGCCCAGCTTCGGTGGGTTGCGCACACCTCGGTCGAGGCGCGCGCAGTCTGCACGGTGTGCGTGTGTCGACGGACCTGCGCGCGATCGTGTGAGGTGTGCGCGATCTGGGGTTCCCGGGGTGACGCAGACCCGGTACCGGCAGCCCAGTTCCGATCGTCCGCTCCCCGCCTGACCGAACTCACGTTCCTCCCGGTTCTCGGCGCCGCCAGGGCCGACAAACCAAGGACAACGTGAGTCCGGTCGGGATCAACCCGGAAGGACGTGAGTCCGGTCGGGAGAGCGAGCCGGCCACCGGCATACCCGTCATGAACGCCGGTCGTGGCGAGGCACCACAGCGCCGCCGCTTACGATCCGTGCATGGAACAGCCGTCCGGACCGATCCTGCGCCCCGACGAGATGTCCTGGTCCGGCACCACCGTCGAGCGGCTTTCCGACGCCTTCACGGGCAAGGTCGTCGGACAGGAGCGTCTCCAGGAGACCCTGCTCATCGGGCTGCTCACCGGCGGACACATCCTGCTCGAGTCGGTCCCGGGCCTGGCCAAGACGACGGCAGCCTCGACGCTCGCCCACGCCGTGAGCGGCTCGTTCGCCCGCATCCAGTGCACTCCCGACCTGCTGCCGAGCGACATCGTCGGGACCCAGGTCTACGACGCGTCGACGGCGGGGTTCAGCACCCACCTCGGACCGGTGCACGCCAACATCGTGCTGCTCGACGAGATCAACCGCGCCTCGGCCAAGACCCAGTCGGCGATGCTGGAGGCGATGCAGGAGCGCCAGACCACGATCGGTGGCCAGGGCTACCCGCTGCCGGCTCCGTTCCTCGTCCTCGCGACCCAGAACCCGATCGAGCAGGAGGGCACCTACATCCTGCCGGAGGCTCAGCTCGACCGCTTTATGCTCAAGGACGTTCTGGACTACCCCACGCTCGAGGAGGAGGCCGAGGTCCTCTACCGGATCGACGCGGGCGTGTTCCGCGAGGACCAGGTGCCCGTCATCGGCATCGAGGACGTGATCCGCCTGCAGGAGCTCACCCGACGGGTCTACCTCGACCCCGTGATCGTCCGGTATGCCGTCGGCCTGGTCTACGTCACCCGGCACGCCGAGACCTACATCGACGCGGGCCTGGCTCGGTTCGTCGAGTTCGGCGCCAGCCCCCGCGGGAGCATCGCCTTCACCCAGGCGGCCCGGGCCCGAGCCCTGCTCGCCGGCCGCGACCACGTGGTCCCCGACGATATCAAGGCGCTCGCCCACCGGGTGCTGCGACACCGGGTGGTCCTCGGGTTCGAGGCGGTTGCGGAGAACACCCGCGTCGAGACTGTGGTCGACGCCCTCGTCGGCACCGTCCGCACCCCCTGAAAACCCCCTGCGCCAACCGGACCGGAGCCCGTCGTGACCGCCCTGCTCAGCCCCGTGAAGAGCAAGCTCTTCATCGTCGCCCACCGGCGGTCGTGGGGGCTGCTCGACGGTGAGTACGCGTCGGTGTTCCGGGGCCGCAGCCTGGACTACGACGACCTGCGCGAGTACGTCCCAGGCGACGAGGTCCGCGACATCGACTGGAAGGCGACGGCGCGGCACGGCAGCCCGCTGGTCAAGCGGTGGGTGGCTACCCGCACGCAGACCGTCGTCTTCGTCGTGGACTCCGGACGCGGCATGGCTGCGCTCGCCGCCGGCGGAGAGCCCAAGTCGGTGGTCGGGATCAACGTGGTGGGCACCCTCGGGTACCTCGCGCTGCGGCACGGCGACCTGGTCGGACTGGTCGAGGGCGATGCGACGGCTACCCGCCCGTATGCGGCGAAGGGTCGGGAGGGGCACCTCGAGCGGCTGCTGCGGGCGATAGCAGCCCGGACCACGCTGGACTCCGGACCCAGCCGGTTGTCTGCCCAGCTGGAGCATGTCGCCAGCCACTACGCAGGGCGGCTGCTGCTCGTCGTCGTCGCGGACGAGCGCGACCTCGACGGCGACGACGTGGTCCTCGTCCGGCGGCTGCACGCCCAGCACGAGGTGCTCTGGGTGACGGTCGAGGACGCCGACCCCACGGCGGTCGGCGCGGGCCGCCGTGGGGTCGGCGCCCGGGACGTGGGTGACGAGCTGGTCATGGCACCCGAGGTGCGGTTCGACGAGCAGCTGCACGCGGCATACACCGCCTCTATGACGGCTCGCCGGGCGAGCCTGGCGTCGACGCTCGAGGGGCTGGGCATCGTCCACGGCCGGGTCGGTGCCTCGGAGCAGGTCCTGTCCGTGGTCTTCCGGATGCTCGAGAGGCAGCGCCGCCGTGGTCGCTGACTTCTACCCGCCGATGACGTACTCCGCCCTGTGGACCGTGATCGCGGCGGTCGTCGCAGTCGCCACCGTCGGGTGGTTCGTCGTGGTCTGGGCGCAGACCCGCCGCGTCAAGGCGTTCGTCGCACCGGAGCCGCCGCCCGGGTGGCGGCTGGCCCAGCTCAAGGGCGAGTACCTGCAGCGGATCGACGAGATCGTCCGACGTGCCGGGGTCGGTGAGCTGTCCGCGCGCCAGGCCTACCAGGACCTCAGCGCCGCTGTTCGCCAGTTCGTGCGAGCCGCCTCTGGTGTCGATGCCCCGACGATGACCCTGACGGAGCTGCAGCGCACCGGGCTGCCAGCGATGGCTCCCGTGTCCGACGTCGTGTTCCGGCTCTACCCCGTCGAGTTCGGTCCCGAACGCCAGGTTGCGCTGCCCGAGGCTGCCGCCGTAGCGCGGGAGGTCGTGGCGCGATGGGTCTGAGCACGATGGGTCTGAGCACGATGGGTCTGAGCACGCTGGCCCAGCCGCGGGTCATCCTGCCGTCGGTCGCCGTCCTGACGCTGCTCATCCTCGGCGTCTGGTGGTGGCGCCGTCGACGCCGCGAGCCGGCCGCGATCCCGGTGGCCAACACCGAGGCGCTGCGGGCGCTTCCGGAGTATCAGCGGGCCGTGCGTCGACACCGGTGGCAGCTGCTGGGCGGGGCTGGGCTCTTGGCGGTTCTCCTGGTCGCGGCCGTACTCGGCGCCGCCCGTCCGACCCAGACCACAACCCTGGTCTCCCAGAAGGACAACCGTGACATCGTCCTGTGCCTGGACGTCTCCGGGTCGATGATCGAGGTCGACTCCCGGGTCGTATCGACCTTCACCAGCCTGGTGCAGGGCTTCAAGGGCGAGCGGATCTCGTTGGTGATCTTCAACAGCTCGGCCGTCCCGGTCTTTCCCCTGACCGACGACTACACGTTTGTCACCGAGCAGCTGAACCAGGCGCAGCTGGCGCTGACCCGACTCGACCCGAGGGACCCGTTCTTCGCCGGAACCCTCAACGGCGAAGGCAGCTCGCTGATCGGCGACGGACTTGCCACCTGTGTCCGCAGCTTCGACCATCCCGAGCTCAAGCGGGCCCGCTCGGTCATCCTCGCATCGGACAACGAGACCCTCGGCAAGTCGTTGTTCACGCTGCCCGAGGCGGGTCAGCTCGCCGACAAGGACCAGATCCAGGTCTACGGGATCAACCCCTCCGACAACCCGAGCTCGACGGCGGCCACAGAGATGCAGTCGGTGACGGAGTCGACCGGTGGCGTCTACTTCGCCCTGAACGACATCAGCGGCGTCCAGCGCGTCCTCGAAGCGGTCTCGTCCCGCGAGGCCAGCCGGATCCCGTCCTCCCCACGAACCGTGGTCCACGACAACCCGGTCCTGCCGATCGGACTCGCCTCGCTGGCAACCCTCGCCTACCTGGGGTTGCGCCGGATCAGGTGGCGCCCGTGACCAGCCTGTCGTTCTTGCCGGTCGCTCCGTGGCCCATCCTGTTCCTCTTGGCCGGGCTCGCCGCCGCGCTGATCTGGTGGCCGGCCGGACGGCGCGAGCGCACCGAGACCGGCGGGGCCCGCGGCAGACGGAGTGCGGTCGTCCTCCTGCTTCTGCTGGCTGCCACGCGTCCGGCCCTGCCCGGCACCGACGTCCGCGTCGACGCCAGCTCGGTCGACGTCTACTTCGTCGTCGACACGACGACGTCGTCGATGGCCCGTGACTACGCCGGGTCCGAGCCTCGCCTCGCCGGTATGCGTACGGACCTCAAGGGGGTCGCCGCGCAGCTGCCGGGTGCCCGCTTCACGGTGCTGAGCTTTGACCTCGACACCACGACTCGGCTGCCTCTCACCAGCGATGCGACTGCCCTCTACGCGGCCGCTGACACACTGCGCCCCGAGACCTCTCGCTGGTCTCGGGGCAGCAGTGTCACGGTCGCCCGCACCGACCTCGTCGCTGCCCTCCAGCGCGGTCAGGCCACCCACCCCGACCGCGCCCGGTTGGTCTTCTACCTCGGCGACGGAGAGCAGACGGCCGAGACCGAGCCGCAGCCGTTCGAGATCCCGGGGGGCTTGGTCAACGGGGGAGCGGTGCTCGGGTACGGCACCGCCGCGGGTGGGCCGATGGCGACGACGGGGAACCTGTCCGAGGGCGACGTCGTCGACCCCTCGACCGGCAAGCCGGCGATCTCGACGATCGACGAGAAGCAGCTCGCGCAGATCGCCGACCAGCTCGGCGTCCCCTACCTGCACCGGCAGTCAGACGACGCAGGTCAAGCCATCGTGGACGCCGTGCACCTCACGCAGCTCGGCTCGGTCAGTGGCGCCGAACAGATCGAGCTCGGCGGCCGGACGGAGCTCTACTGGGTGTTGCTGCTCGCCGTCGCCCTGGTCGGGGCCTGGGAGCTGGGGTTGGTCATAGCGTCGCTGACCTCGCTCGCGGCGCTCAAAAGACGGACCGCGCTGGGACGGACCGCGCTGGGACGGACCGCGCTGGGACGGCCGAGGCTGGGACGGACGAGGCTGGGACGGCCCCCGACGAGACGACAGGCCGGGGCGGGCCGTCGGCCCCGAGGCACACCCTCGGATCCTTCACCGGGCAGCACGGGACACACCCAGCTGGAGACGTCGTCGAGCACAGGGGGAGGAGGTTCGGCGTGAGCACCATCACCCCCACGCGCGTACCCCTGAGCCCGGGCTCCGGTTCGGAGCCAGGCGCCGCGCCTGAGGACCCCGGGGCGCGGGCGGGGCGGTTGCGGCTGCGTCGCCGACTGGTTCTCTGGTCACTGCCCGTCGTGCTCCTGCTGGCCCTGGTCGCAGCCAAGCTCGCCCTTATGGTGGCGCTCGGGGACCAGGCGCGCGAGGCATACGCCGCGGGCAACGTCACCGGCGTGGAGTCGGCTGCCGCACGACTGGGTCTCCTCAACGTCATCGAGCCTTACAAGGCGCCGTTCGCCCGTGGTGACGCCAGCGTCCTCGCGCAGGACTACGACAGCGCACGCGCCGCCTTCGAGGAGGCGCTCGCCCTCGCACCGGCCGACTCGCGCGACGCCTGTCAGGTCCGGGTCAACCGTCCTCAGCATCGAGAAGCTCGGGGCGGCAGCCACGGACGCGGGACAGGCAGACGTGGCCAAGGCCGACAACGACCGGGTGCTCGCCCTCGTCGTGGCGGCGCCGCAGGGGTGTTTCGAAGGAGACGCCTCGACCGACGAGGGTCAGCAGCTGAACGATGCCCGGCAGCAGGCCCGGCAACAACAGCAGGGCCAGGGGCAGGGGCAGGCGCCGCAGGACCAGCAGGGCCAGGGCGACCAGCCGAGCCAGGACAAGCAGCAACAGCTGGACGACAAGACCAAGGACAACCTGCAACAGCGCGGTCAGGGCGACCAGCAGCCCGGGAGCTCAGGACGGCCGCCGGTCGACAAACCCTGGTGACCTTGCGGTTTGCGGACGAGGCGCCAGGGTAGGTGCCCGATATGACCTCGTTGGACTTCGGTGGACTGGTGCTCGGCGGCAACGTGTTCGGATGGACGGCCGACCGGGAGGCGAGCTTCGCCGTTCTCGACGCCTTCGTCGACGCGGGAGGTCGGGCCATCGACACCGCCGACGTCTACTCGCAGTGGGTGTCCGGCAACACCGGCGGCGAGTCCGAGTCGATCATCGGCGACTGGTTCGCTGCCCACGGACGCAGTGACGAGGTCGAGATCCACACCAAGGTGTTCAGCAAGAAGGACCGACCTGGCCTGTCCTCAGCCAACATCCAGGCTGCGGTCGACGACTCGCTGCGCCGGCTGCGAACCGACCGCATCGACCTCTACTACGCCCACCGGGACGACGCGGAAGTAAGCCAGGCCGAGTACGTCGCGGCCTTCGACGGGCTGGTCACCAGCGGCAAGGTCCGCGAGGTCGGCGCCTCGAACTTCACCGCCGAGCGACTCGACTCCGCCCTTGACCTCGCGCGTGACGAGGGACTGACCCCGTTTACGGTCGCCCAGGACCAGTGGAACCTCATCGAGCGGGAGATCGAGTCCACGCTCCTGCCGACGCTCGAGGAGCGCGGGCTGGTCGAGCTGCCGTACTCGTCGCTGGCCAGCGGGTTCCTCACCGGCAAGTACCGACCCGGCCTGACCGTCGCGTCGGCCCGGGCCCAGGCGGCCGGGCGCTACCTCGAACGGGACGGCGTCGGCGACCTGCTGGACGCCCTGGACGAGATCGCCGCGGCGCACGCGACGTCGGTCACGGCGGTGGCCCTCGCCTGGCTGCGGGCCCAACCGACCGTCGGCGCACCGATTGCGAGTGCCCGCACCCTCGAGCAGGTGCAGCCGCTCGTCGACTCGATGAGGCTCGCGCTCGACACTGACGAGATCGAACGGCTGAGCTCGATCACGAGGCCGTGACCCGGTCCCAGCGCAGGGGTGGAGACTCCACCCATGTGCTTCTCCAGCGACCAGCACCCACCCCTGCCTCCCCGGTCCAGCGAGGTCGGCCAGCACGGGCCGACCGAGCTGGTCGCTGCCGACGGCACGCAGCTCGCCGCGTACGACGCCGTCCCGGTGACCCGCCGCGGAGCCTCCCTCGTGCTGCTCCCGGACATCCGGGGCCTGCATCCGTACTACACCGACCTGGCGCTGTGCTTCGCCCAGGCGGGGATTGACACGGTCGCGATCGATCCGTATGCGCGCACAGCCGGGATGACCGCGAGGGACGCCGACTTCGAGTTCCTGCCGCACGCCAACGCGCTGAGCGGCGAGCAGGTCCTCATGGACGCCCACGCCGCCAAGGCCCGGCTTGAGGAGCGCAGCGACGACCCGGTGTTCACGCTGGGGTTCTGCAAGTTCGGTGGTGAGTCCTGGGCGTTGGCGGCAACCGACCTGGGCGCCGCGGGATGCATGGGCTTCTACGGCATGCCCGGCCGAGTGATGGACGTCGTCCGGGAGATAACGGCCCCGGTACTGGTATTGGCTGCAGGTGCGGACAAAGCCACCACCCCGCAGCAGAACGCCGCCTATGACGCCGCCCTCACCGAAGCCGGGGTGGAGCACGAGTTCGTCGAGTATGACGATGCACCGCACTCGTTCTTCGACAAGCAGTACGCGTTCTGGGAGACAGCCTGCGAGGACGCCTGGCGACGCATACTCGGCTTCGTGGACGCGCACCGCTGACCGGGTGCGCTGACGAGTCAGCGTCGCTTGATCGGCCGACCTCAGCCGTCACACCTGAGTGACGCTCGTGGCCCAGCTCCGTGACGGGAACGCCGCGGTACCGCAGGAGTTCTCCCGCGGCTCACCGACAACCACCTCGAGCTGGACGAGCCAGGTGCGCCCGTCGCGGTGCACGACGCGCACCCCGTCGCGTTCCCGGTCGTGCGCCCGGTCACTGTCGGGCGGCGCGTCCAGGGCCTGCAGGTCGGTCTCACCGATCAGGTGACGGACGGTGGACTCGGCCGCCTGGCCCCGCTCCCGCAGCGCGCTGGCGCCTCGGTCGTGCCACGGCCCGGTCATCGCGTCCGGAAGGGCGCCACGGTCAGCGGCCTCGACGACGTCCGCGATCGTGGCCTCCGTGAGCCGCGCGAGGTTGCGCCCCCACGGCAGCAGCACGCCGGTCGGCGAGAACCGGTGCCCGCCCGTGTGCGAGCACTCCCAGACTCGACCGGGGTATGCCTGGTGGCCGGCGGCCGCCACCGGTCGGCCGCGAACCGCGCAGCAGACGTCCCGGCGACCGTTGGTGCAGACGAGCATCACGGGCGGCGCGGGCCGCGCCGCGGGAAGTGCGGCCAGGACCGCGGCCCGGTCACCGCGGGCCAGCGGCGCGAGGTCGATGTCGAGCACGGCGGCCGGGGCGTCCGCGACGTCGAACACCAGCAGGAACGGCTCGGGACCGCTCCAGGCCAGGTAGCAGCGGCGCGGGTCTCGATGCTGGTCGGCATGGGGGCCGGGTCGTCGGATCAGGGTCAGCCGGCCGCCGAGCTGAGTGCACCGGCGTTCGAGAACACGACCGATCTCGATGGGCAGATGCGACTGCGTCGCGGCGTTGCGGCCCCACGGCCCGTCCTGTTCGAGCGCGACCCAGAACCGCGCCGGCGCCGCGGTGCCGTAGACCGAGGCGTCGTCGGCGCCGTCCCACACGACCGAACAGGCGTCAGGTGCGCTGACGCCGTGCCCGGTGGTGGGTTCGAGAGGCTCCGCTCGTCGGTCTGCCGTCACGGGGTCCCCTCTGGCGAGGCAGCGGGCGACGGCCCGTTGCCGGTGGCCGCACCGCTGGATAGCGCCCCCGCGATGGCCGCGATGACGACGCCCGTCGGTGACCCGGACCCGTCTCGCCTTCCCGTCGGGGGAGGGAGCTCGACGGGGACCCCGTTGGCTGCGGCGGCCTTGGCAGGCACGGGCCCGGCCCAGGCGAGGACCAGCGTGTCCTCACCCTTGAGGAACCGGTGGCAGCGCACCCCGCCCGTCGCCCGCCCCTTCGCGGGGTACTCGGTGAAGGGGGTGACTTTGAGAGAACCCGCCTCGGTGCCAGGCAACGCGCCCGACGACCCACTCGAGGTCACGACGACGGCGTCGGTTTCGAAGTCCAGCACCCCGAACCAGACGACGCGCTGGCCCGGCGCCAGCCGGATGCCGGCCATCCCGCCGGCGGCGCGACCCTGCGGCCTCACGCTCGATGCAGGGAAGCGCAGCAGCTGGGCGTCGGCGCTGACCAGGACCAGCTCGTCGCTCTCGTCCCGAACCGCTGCGGCACCCACCACGCTGTCGCCGTCCTTGAGCGTGACGAGCTCGAAGTCCGGTCGCGCCGGGTAGTCCGTCGTCACCCGCTTGACGACCCCCTGCGCGGTGGCCAGGGCGAGCCCCGGCTGGTCGGGTGAGACGGAGGCGAGCGTGAGCGGCTCCTCACCGCGCGGCAGGTCGACGTAGGCCGCCAACGGCGCCCCTCCGCCCAGGGACGGCGGGCCGTTGGTCACGGGCAGCGCGGGGAGGTCGACCGCCGTCAGGCGGATCATCCGACCGCGGCTGGTGACCAGCCCGACCTCGCCTCGGGCGGTGGTCCGGACCGCTCCGACGAGGACGTCGTGCTTGGCCCGGCCGCCCTCGGCCGGGAAGGCGGCGTCGGTCAGCGTGCGGGCCAGCAACCCGGTCGACGACAGGAGCACCCAGCAGGGGTCGTCGGGGATCTCGAGCTGCAGGGCCGAAGAACCGGAGCTGAGCGCAGACACCGGCGCACCCGCCGACTCGAGCAGGACCGTACGCCGCGGGGTCCCGTGCGCCTTGGCGACCTCGGCCAGCTCGGTGGAGACGGTTCGCTGCAGCAGCCGCTCGTCGCCGAGGATCGCGCGCAGCTCCTCGATCTGGCGCTCGAGATCGGCCTTCTCCTTCTCCAGCTCGATGAGCGAGAACCGGGTCAGCCGCCGCAGCTGCAGCTCGAGGATGTAGTTGGCCTGCGCCTCGGACAGGTCGAACACGTCGATCAGCCGGGCTCGAGCGGCTGCGGTGTCATCGGACGTGCGGATCACCTGGATGACCTCGTCGATGTCGGCGATCGCGACCAACAAACCGTTGACCAGGTGCAGCCGCTCCTCGCGACGGGCCAGCCGGTATGCGGTCCGTCGCCGGACGACGTCGGTGCGGAACTCGACGTAGACCTTGAGCAGCTCCTTGAGCCCGAGGGTGCGTGGCTGCCCTTCGACCAGGGCGACGTTGTTGATGTTGAACGAGTCCTCCATCGGCGTCAGCCGGTAGAGCTCCTCCAGGACCGCGTCGGGGTTGAACCCGTTCTTGACCTCGATGACCAGCTGCAGGCCGTGCTTGCGGTCGGTGAGGTCCTTGACGTCGGCGATGCCCTGAAGCCGTTTGGCCTGCACCAGGTCCTTGATCTTCTCGATCACCTTCTCGGTGCCGACGAGGTAGGGCAGCTCGGTGACGACGATGCCCTGGCGTCGGGCGTTGATCGACTCGACCCGCGCGGCCGCGCGGGTGCGGAACGCGCCTCGACCGGTGAGGTAGGCGTCGCGGATCCCGTCGAGGCCGATGATCCGGCCACCACCGGGCAGGTCAGGGCCGGGGACGAACTTCATCAGGTCGTCCAGCGAGCAGGTGGGGTTGGCGATGAGGTGCCGGGCGGCTCCGATCACCTCGACCAGGTTGTGGGGCGCCATGTTGGTCGCCATGCCCACGGCGATCCCGCTGGCTCCGTTGACGAGCAGGTTGGGGAACGCGGCCGGGAGCACCTCCGGCTGGGTCTCGGTGTCGTCGTAGTTCCCGACAAAGTCGACCGTGTCCTCGTCCAGCCCGGCGACCATGAGCATCGCGGCGGGGGCCAGCCTCGCCTCGGTATAGCGGGCCGCCGCCGGCCCGTCGTCGAGCGAGCCGAAGTTGCCGTGCCCGTCGACCACCGGCACCCGCATGGTGAACGGTTGCGCAAGGCGTACCAGCGCATCGTAGATCGCCTGGTCCCCGTGCGGGTGGTACTTGCCCATCACCTCGCCCACGACCCGCTGGCTCTTCTTGTGCGCACGGTCCGGCCGCAGGCCGAGCTCGCTCATGCCGTAGAGGATCCGGCGCTGCACCGGCTTCAACCCGTCGCGGGCATCGGGCAGGGCCCGCGAATAGATGACGGAGTAGGAGTACTCGAGGAAGGCGTTCTGCATCTCCTCCTCGACGTCGATGTCGATGATCCGCTCGACCACCGGGTCATCGGGCGGTGGGGGAGTGCTGCGTCGAGCCATCCGGACCTGCTCCTTGCTGCTGTACGCCTGCGTGTGCCTGTCGGCGCGTGTCGTGCGGTTGACTGGCCCCGGCCACGGGACGCGCCCATCCTCGCGCACCCCGTCCAGCCCGGCTCGACAGACCCGCCGACCTGTGGATGGTCCTAGTGCTCCCCGAACCGGCCCCAGTGCGCCACCTGGTCGGCGGTGCGTCGGCCGCGCTCGAGGGACGGGCTCTTCGGGCCGTCGACCGCATACCCCATCGCGACCGCCCCGATGATGGTGTGCTCTCTCGGAATCCCGAACGCCTCGTGGACGTCGTCGTGGCACTCCGGCGGAACCCCGAAGAACAGCCCGCCCAGCCCCTGGTCCACCGCCGTCAGCAGGATCAGCAAGGCGGCCATGCCCGTGTCGATATCCCAGTAGGGCACCGGCCACCGCGCCTCGTCCCGGTCCGTCCAGCCCTTGTCCGGCGCGGCATACCGGTCCAGGTAGGCCTGCTTGTCCGAACAGCAGAGGATTACTGCTGGCGCGGTGCGCATGCCCACCGACCAGGCGTCTGGCGAGGCGTCCTCGTCGTCGAGGTCCTCACTCGTCGCGGTCCAGAACCGTTGCCGGTCCCCGGCCGAGGTCAGCACGACGAAGTCCCATCCCTGGCTGAAACCTGCGCTCGGCGCGCGCACCGCGTTCTCGAGGCAGGCCCGCAACGCGGCCTGCGGAACGGGCCGGTCCGGGTCGTAGCGACGAACCATGTGCCGACGACGGACCACCTCGGAGAACTCCATGACCGAGATGCTGCCAGCCCCCGGCCCTGGTGCAAGCATGGGTCCATGCCCCGCGACCGCCGTGACGCGCCGTTGCCGTCACAGTGGGCCGCGGACGTCGTGCTGCGAGACGGCTCCGTCGGACATGTCCGGCCGATCACCCCACAGGACGCCGACCGGCTGCGGGCG
Source organism: Lapillicoccus sp. (assembly GCF_039935575.1). Taxonomy (GTDB): domain Bacteria; phylum Actinomycetota; class Actinomycetes; order Actinomycetales; family Dermatophilaceae; genus Lapillicoccus. The sequence continues at coordinate 7,212 of NZ_JBDTKA010000033.1, read as the reverse complement.
TTCCATGCGGGCCAGTCGGACGAGTCGATCTACCTGCGCTTCTTCGCACCGATCCGTGAGCTGAGCGAACGCGACGTGCACCGGTTCACCCACGTCGACAACGTGGACCGGGTGGCCCTGGTCATGACGGTCCGCGGCGACATCATCGGCGTCGGCCGCTGGGACCGCATCGACGCGTCGTCGGCCGAGGTGGCGTTCAACATCTCCGACCACTACCAAGGCAAGGGGATCGGCTCAGTCCTGCTCGAGCACCTCGCCGTGATCGGGCAGGAGCTCGGCGTCACCAAGTTCGTCGCCGAGGTACTGCCCCAGAACCGCCGGATGCTCAACGTCTTCAGGGAGGCGGGGTATGCCGTCCAGCATCACTACGAGGACGGCGTCGTCGGGGTCTCCTTCGACATCAGGCCGACCGAGCAGTCCACTGCGGTCCGCCTCTCTCGCGAGCACCACGCGGAGTCGGTCAGCGTGCACGCCCTGTTCCACCCCGAGTCGATCGCCGTCATCGGGGCGGGTCGACGGCCGAGCTCGATCGGCCACCGGCTGCTCAGTAACATCCTCGAGGGCGGCTTCACCGGGCCGGTCTACGCCGTCAACCACGAGGCGCTGGAAGTTCTCGGGCTACCCGCCCACGCCCGGGTGGGCGACATCCCGGGTCCGGTGGACCTCGCCGTCGTCGCTGTGCCGGCCGGCAGCGTCCTCGACGTCGTCGACGAGTGCGCTGCCAAGGGGGTGCGATCCCTGCTCGTTGCCTCGGGCGGTTTCGCGGAGATCGGCGGTGACGGTGGCGAGCGTCAAGACACGTTGCGTCGCCGGGCCCGGGAGTCCGGTATGCGGGTCGTCGGCCCGAACTCGTTCGGGCTGCTCAACACGGACCCGATGGTGCGGCTGAATGCGACGCTCGCCCCCCGGACCCCCTCGTGCGGCGGGCTCGGGCTGTTTGCCCAGAGCGGGGCGCTCGGTGTCGCGGTGCTGGCCTCCGCCGACCGACGCGGGCTCGGCGTCTCGACCTTCGCGTCGGCGGGCAACCGGGTCGACGTCTCAGGCAACGACCTCATGCAGTACTGGATCGACGACCCGCAGACCCACGCGGTCGGGCTCTATCTCGAGTCCATGGGCAACCCCCGCAAGTTCTCCCGTATCGCCCGGAGCCTGTCCACCACCAAACCGGTGATCGTCGTCTCGTCGGGAGTCTCCGCCTACGGCGCCCCTCCCGGCCACCGCGTGCGCGAGACGCACGTACCCACCGGTGCGTTCACGGCGATGCTGCGCCAGGCCGGCGTCATCCGGGTCGAGAACGTCCACCAGCTCTTCGACGTCGCCCAGCTGGTGATCCACCAACCGCTCCCGGCCGGGCAGCGGGTCGCCATCGTCGGCAACTCCGACGCCCTGGGCGCCCTCACCGCCCAAGCCGCGCTGAGCTGGGGTCTCGATGTCATGCACGGCCCGGTGTCGCTGCGTACCGATGCGAGCGCCGAGCAGTTCGCTGCCGCGTTGCAAGCCGCGTTCGACGACGACCACGTCGACAGCGTCCTGACCTGCTTCATCCCGCCCCTGGAGACCGTCGACGCGCAGGTCATCGCCGCCGTGCGGGACATCTCACGCCGCAGCGAGAAGCCCTGCGTCGCAACGTTCCTCGGTATGTCCGGGGTGAGTGAGGAGCTCGCGCTCGAGACGCCCGACGGAGCTCCCCGCCGGATCGTCCCGTCCTACGCGATGCCCGAAGACGGCGTTCGCGCGCTGGCGGCAGCGACCCGCTACAGCCAGTGGCGGGCCCGGGACCGGGGGCTGCCGGTCGACCCCGTCGGGGTCGACCGCGAGGCCGCCGCGCACCTCGTCGAGCGAGTCCTTGCGGGAGACGCCGACGGCAGGACGCTGACCAGAGACGAGGCCACCGAGCTGCTCGCGGCATACGGGATCGCGCTCTGGGACGCTCGTCTCGTCGGGACCGCGGACGAGGCCGTGGCTGCCGCGGACGCACTCGGCTATCCGGTCATCCTCAAGACCACCTCTCCGATCCTGCGCCATCAACCCGGGGTGAACGGCGTTCGGGCCGACCTGCCGGGGCCTGGGGCGGTGCGGGCCGCCGTCGAGTCGATGCGCTCGCGGCTGGGGCCGATCGCCGACGGGTCGTTCCGGGTGCAGGCGATGGCGCCACCCGGGGTGGTCTGCGTCCTCACCAGCGTCGAGGACCCCCTGTTCGGTCCGGTGGTCAGCTTCTCGGTGGCTGGCCCCCCGACCGAGCTGCTCGGCGACATCGCCCACCGCATCCCGCCGCTCACCGACGTCGACGTCTCCGACCTCATCTCCTCGGTGCGTGCCGCGCCGCTCCTGCACGGGCACCGCGGTGCCATGCCCGTTCACCGGGCCGCGCTGTCCGACCTCATCGCCCGGCTGTCCTGCCTGGCGGACGACCTGCCCGAGGTCGTCAGCGTCGAGCTGCAGCCCGTGAACGCCTGGTCCGGTGGCGTCGACGTCCTGGATGCCGAGATCTCGCTTCGACCGGCCCTGACCCGCAAGGACGCCGACCGCCGCGCGATGACCTGACCCGCGCTTCGCCACGCGAACTCGGCGCATGGTGCTGCGCACAGCACACGGCATACGGTGGGCTGAGCGCACAACGGTGTGCTGAGGCGGCCACAGGGTCGGTCCACGCCGGTTTATCCACAACGGGTACCAGGCCCGACCCTCTCTGCGGGCAGCATCTCGGGATGGACCTGCTGAGTCGCCTCACCCGTGACGGCGTCTTCAGCGCTGCCTACGCGGTCGCGGCTGGCATCGACGCCTCCGAGCTCAGACGCCTGGTCGCCGCCGGCCAGTGTCACAGACTCATCCGCGGTTGGTATGCGCTCGGTCCGGTGGGGGAGTCCCGGATGGAGCACGGTCTGCGCGTCAGCGCCCTGACCCAACACCTGCCGGGCGTCTGCCCCAGCCATCATTCGTTGCTGACGATGCACGGTTTGCCGCTGCTTCGAGCAGATCTTGACGTCGTGCACCTCACTCGGCTGCACGACCGGGCCAGCCGACATCGCGACGGGGCGATCATCCACCCTCACCTCGAGGGGGTTGTCACCGTGGCTCAGGCGATCGTGCAGACCGGGTTGGTCAACGGTCCGTCGGATGCCTTGGTCGCGGCCGACGCAGCCCTGCACCGGTGTCTCGTGAGTCCCCGGCAGCTCGCGGAGGCCGTCGGGCAGCTCGGCGGGCATCCCCACATCACTGGTGTCCGGCGCGCTCTCGCGGGAGTCGACAGCCGATCTGAGTCGCCCGGAGAGACGCTGCTCCGTGAGGTCCTCGTCAGTGCGGGCTTCGCCGTGACGCCGCAGTTCGTCGTCCACGACGATCAGGTCGACTGGCGCGCCGACCTGGTGATCGACGGAACGACCGTCCTCGTCGAGTTCGACGGCCTGATGAAGTACACCGGGTCGAGCGACCTCGTGGCCGAGAAGCTCCGCGAGGACCGCTTACGAGACCTGGGCTACGAGGTCATCCGGGTCACCTGGTCCGACCTCGCCCACCCGGAGCGCATCCTCGAACGGATCCGGCGGGCCATCGCCCGCGCCCGACGGGCCGCCTGACTCAGCACATGGTGCTGCGCTCAGCTCACCGCATACCGTCAGCTGAGCGCAGAACCGTGTGCTGAGTGCACGACGTAAGCCTCACTGGTCGGGCGTATCGGGCTCTTCGGTCGGCTCCAATGACCCTGGGTCCAGGTCCTTGGATTGAGCCGTATCCCTGAGGCGTTGCTCCAGCTCGAGCCGCAGTAGGGCCACCTCCTCCGCCACCGTGCGCGCCGACTCCTCGAGGTGCGAGATCTCGATGCTCAGCTGGATGCAGACGACGAGGAGCACGAGGAACGCCAGGATGAAGATGAGGTTGATCGGCGTGGTGACCCCGACCAGGGCCGTCAGCCCGCCCGTGATCGAGGGGACGAAGGTGAGCAGGACGACGCCGACGATGACGCCGAACCAGAGGACGCTGTACTTCTCGCGTAGCCGCTGGGTCCGCAGCAGCCAGAACAGGGCGAGCAGGAGCAGCACCGCGACGACGAGGGCAAAGGGGTAGCCGCTCTGGCTGAGGATGCTCACCCGTCCAGCTCCCCATATCGCGAGTGCGCGCCCCTGTGCAGCTCTGGCCTGGGTCGGGTCAGCGCGAGAACCAGGGCGAGGACCGCGCGACCGAGGAAAGCCGTGGCCCGCAGTGGGCTGTGCGACGGTTGGCCGCCGGCCCGAGGGCGCATCACCACGGCCACCTCACGGATCTGCAGGTGTGACCGTGCGGCGACGACGAGTGACTCGACGGTGTCGCCGAGGTACTCGGCCGGATAGCTGCGCGCGAACAGCTCGATCGCACGCGGGCCGCAGGCCTTGAAGCCCGAGGTCGTGTCGGTCAGCCGGGTCCCGGCGATCCGCGAGATCGTGATGGACAGCAGGCGCATGGCCCACCTGCGCGGTCCACGCGCCACATAGGCGCCGTCGCCGGCCGCCCGCGCCCCGATGACGATGTCGAGCCCACCCGGCCCAGCCGTCCCGGCCGTACCGATCGTCCCGACCGTCCCGACCGGCCACCCCAGCCCGGCCAGCAGGGCCGGGATGTCGGCGGGGTTGTGCTGCCCGTCGGCGTCGACCTGGACGGTCGCGCCATAGCCCTGTCGCCGGGCATACCGATATCCGGTGCGCATCGCGCCGCCGACACCGAGGTTGATCGGCAGGCGCGCGACGAACGCTCCGGCCGCGAGGGCGACAGAAGCGGTCGCGTCGTCGGACCCGTCGTCGACCACGAGCAGGTCGGCTGTCAGGGACGCGTCGCTCATCGCCGCACGGATCTCGGTCACCACGGCCGCGACAGTCGCCTCCTCGTTCCAGGCCGGAACGATGATGAGCACGCGGTCGGCGGGCCTCGTCACGAGGGCGAGGCTATCCCGTGCCCCCCGACCTGCCCCAACCTGCGCCGACCTGCCCCTGACCTGCCCCGAACCTGCCCCTGACCTGCGCCGACCTGCCCCGACCTGCCGCGAGCTGGCCTCGCCTGGCCAGGCGCGCATCGGTGGGCAACGCAACAGCCGGTATGCCTGAAGGTGCGAGGATGGTGCGCATGGCAGCACCCCGAGACATCCGTACCACCGGGATCGGCCGTCCCGCCGCCCTGCCGCGCGACCTCATGGCGGCCATCGAACGAGCCGGCTACTACCCGGCACTCGTGGCCGACGTCGTGGAGTCGGCCCTGGGCCTGGACGAGGTCGTGGCCCACCTGGTCCACCAGGAGACGACGTTCGACCACGACGCGGTTCGGCGGCATGTCACCGTCCTCGCAATGACCCCGACCCGTCTGGTCATCGCCCACGCCGACGACCACCACGACGACGAGCCGGGTCTGGCGGTCGCCACCGCGACGAGCGAGACCGTCCCGCTCAGCTCGGTCCGAGGCGTGATGTTGACCCACGTCGTCAGTGCTCCCGACTCCTACGTGCGCGGCTCTCTCGGCCGTGAGGTGACCCTGACGGTGGGTTGGGGTGCCGTGGCTCGGATCGACCTGGTCCCCGCCAGCTGCGCAGACCCGGAGTGCGACGCGGACCACGGCTTCGAGGGCACGGTCGCCTCCGACGACATCTCGCTGCGCATCAGCGCCGACGCCGATGGCGAGGAGGCGCTCTCCACCGGGATGTACTTCGCCCGCACGCTCTCGGCGGCCATCGGCTCGACGGGCCTCTCGACCGGAGGCCCAGGACACGGGCGGTGACGTCCGGCCCACCGGCCCCACCGGCGTACGCGTCGACCAGCCTGGCCAACGTCCTGCCCGCAGTCGCCCGCAGCATCGGGTCCGGTCGTTATGCCGGTGTGCCCGACCTGGGCCTGGCACCTGCCCGTCGAGCCGTGGTCGTGCTCGTCGATGGGCTCGGCGACGTGTTGTTGCGTCGGCGCAGCGGTCATGCCCCGTTCCTGCGGTCCCACCTGGGGTCGGCGCTGCGGCTGGACTGCGGGTTCCCGTCGACGACGGCGACGTCGATGGGCAGCTTCGGGACCGGGCTGCCGCCGGGTCAGCACGGGCTCGTGGGTTATGAGGTCCTCGATCCCGACCAGGACCGGGTCTTCAACGAGCTCTCCTGGGAGAACGGCCCTAACCCGACGGCGTGGCAGCCGTTGCCGACCGTCTTCGAGCAGGTGGCCACCGAAGGGGTCGGCGTCACGAGGATCGGACCGGGGTTCTTCGACGGGTCCGGGCTGACGACGGCTGCCTTGCGCGGCGGTCGGTTCCAGGCCGCAAGAGAGCTCGATGACCGGGTGGTGACTGCGGTCACGGCTGTCCGTTCTGACCCGCGAGCCCTGGTCTACCTCTACTGGGGCGACCTCGACAAGGTGGGGCACGTCAACGGATGCGGCTCGTGGGAATGGGGGGACGAGCTCGAGTCCGTGGACCGGGCTCTCGCCCGACTCGCGGCGAGTGTGCCCGGTGACACGGCGGTGCACGTGACCGCCGACCACGGCATGGTCGACGTCCCGCACCTGCGCCGCACCGATCTGGCCCACGAGCCCGTGCTGCTCACCGGCGTACGCCACGTCGGCGGCGAACCCCGGTCCGTCCAGCTCTACTGCGAGCCCGGTGCCGCCGAGGACGTGCTGGCCACCTGGAGAACGGCCATGGGTCGCGGCGCGTGGGTCCTCGGACGCGACGAGGCGGTGCGCGCGGGCTGGTTCGGGGAGGTCGCGGACCGGGTACGGCCCCGGATCGGCGACGTCGTCGCGATGATGCGCGGAGAGCACGCCGTCGTCCACACCGGCCGGACCCGCCCCGAGCTGCTGCGGCTCATCGGCCTGCACGGCTCGGTCAGCGTCGACGAGCGCGCCGTCCCGCTCGTGAGCATCGGTGCCCGCGACGGCTGACTGCCTGCCGACCGATGCTGCTGACGGGTCGCATTAGAGTGGGCGCCCGTGGCAGAGCTCGTCTTCTTCAACGGCACGATGGACTGCGGCAAGTCGACGCTGGCCTTGCAGATGGACCACAACCACGCGGTTCGTGGGCGCGGCGGCCTGATCTTCACCAAGCTGGACCGCGCCGGTCAGTCGGTGCTGAGCTCGCGGCTGGGGTTGTCCACGCCGGCTCGCGAGGTCACGGACGACCTTGACTTCTGGGGCGAGGTGGTCGACCTCGCCACCCTCGGTATGCGGGTGGACTACCTGATCTGCGACGAGGCCCAGTTCTACACACCCGCCCAGG
>NZ_JBDTKA010000032.1:0-8022 GCF_039935575.1 Lapillicoccus sp. | reverse complement strand
CAGGCCGAGGGCGGGCTTCCCGACCGACGACACGGCCTGGAATCGGGTCGATGGTGTCGGCGCAGCCTCGGGCAATGGCAGGCTGCCGTTCATGAAGATCTTGCTGACCGGCGGTGCGGGCTATATCGGGTCCCACACTGCCTTGGTCCTGCTAGAGGCGGGCTACGAGGTGGTAGCGCTCGACAACCTGGTCAACTCCTCCGCCGAAAGCGTGGTCCGCGTCGACAAGCTCACGGGTGGTTCGGTCCAACTAGTCGTCGGTGACCTCAGCGACCAGGGACTGGTCGAGTCCGCCTTGCGCGATGGAGTAGATGCCGTGATCCACTTTGCGGGGCTCAAGGCGGTCGGTGAGTCGATCGCTCAACCGTTGCGCTACTTCTCGAACAACGTCTCTGGATCGCTGTCGTTGTTGCGCGCCATGGATGCCACGGGCGTACGTACTCTCGCGTTCAGCTCGTCCGCGACCGTCTACGGCGAGGTCGAGCGTCTACCCATCACCGAGGACATGCCCTTGTGCGCAGCAAACCCATACGGGCGAACCAAGCAGCAGATCGAGCAGATCCTCGTTGACCTCGCCGGGTCCGATGACAGATGGCACATTGCGCTGCTTCGCTACTTCAACCCCGTAGGGGCCCATCGGTCCGGGCGGATCGGCGAGGATCCCCACGGCGTGCCCAACAACCTGATGCCCTTTGTCGCCCAGGTGGCCGTCGGTCGACGCGAGAAGTTGGTGATCTATGGAACCGACTACCCGACACCGGACGGCACATGCATTCGCGACTATGTCCACGTGATGGACCTCGCTCGGGGCCACCTGGCGGCGCTGGAGGCCCTTCCCGACTGGCCCGGAGCCCACGCCTGGAACCTGGGCACTGGCCGCGGGGCCTCAGTCTGGGAGGTCCTGCGCGCGTTCGAGCGGGCTGTCGGTCACGACCTCGCGCACCAGGTCGGCCCGCGTCGACCTGGCGACGCACCGGTCAGCTACGCCGATACGTCGAGGGCGGCGTCCGATCTCTCTTGGTCGGCGACGCACTCTCTTGACGACATGTGCGCCGACCATTGGCGCTGGCAGCAGGACAATCCTGACGGCTACCCCGGGTGACGTTACGGCGGCGCATGTTGTCCCTCGCTGCCACGGGGCAGGGTGGACACGCCTTCAGCGCCGGGGGCGCGGCGCGGCGCCGTTTCGACGATTTTCCGACCATCGGCGTCCACGCGCCTAGGGAAAATGGTGAACGAGCGTGGCAATCGTGAAGCAGCAGACCACCCTGCGGGTCGTCGTCGTCACCTACTTCCCGGGCGATAGCCTTCCTGCTTTCCTGTCATCGCTCGCCACAGCGTCCCAGAGCGATGTTCCCGTCACCGTGGTAGATAACGGATCGACGGACGGCACCGTCGAGTACGTCCGCGATCACCCGAGCATCGAGTTGATCGACGGCGGAGGCAACCGCGGATACGGCGCTGCTGCCAATCTCGGCGCGGCCGATGCTGTTGAGGACTGGCTCATTATCGCCAACCCGGACCTCACGTTTTCTCCGAGTTCCGTGGACGAGCTCCTCGCGGTGACTCGAAGGTGGCCTAAGGCGGGTGTCCTCGGTCCTCGAATCCATACACCAGACGGACGCCTGTACCCGTCGGCCCGTGAGCTGCCATCCCTCGGCAGGGGCGTCGGTCATGCGGCTCTCGGGTGGGTCTGGCCCGCCAACCCATGGACCGCCTCGTACCGACGAGAGCGAGGAGCGCCCGTCGAAAGCACGGCGGGCTGGGTGTCGGGCGCCTGCATGCTCATCCGCCGGGAGGCTTTCATGACCGTCGGTGGTTTCGACGAGGGCTACTTCATGTACTTCGAGGACACCGATCTGTGTGAGCGGATCGCAGCAGCCGGCTGGGACGTGGTTTACGCCCCGTCGGCCGTCGTGGAGCACCAGGGGGGCCAAGCCACCTCTACTCGAGCCGAAGCGATGTCCAAAGCACATCACGACAGTGCGTATCGGTATCTCGCGCGCAAGTACAGCGGCGCACCATGGGCTCCCGTCCGGGGTTTGCTGCGCGTGAGTCTCTGGGGACGTTTTCAGCTTTCGCGCCGGGTAGCCCGAGTCGGACACGGTGCCAAACCCACTCGCGAGGCCTGACCGCGCGCCTGTCGACTCCACCGGGTTCGCGCAGACGCCAATACAGTGGAATGGTGCTTGCTGCCTACGCCGCCCGGAGCTCCGCCCACGAACCGCTGAGTGCACTCGAGATCGGCGAGCGTCCGGAACCCGAGCCCCCCGCGGGTTGGGCGACCGTCCTGCTCACGACCGCTGGCTTGAATCACCACGACGTGTGGTCGCTGCGGGGCGTCGGTCTGCCACCTGACCGGCTACCGATGATCCTCGGCTGCGACGGTGCCGGCCTCGACGAAGACGGCAACGAGGTCATCGTGCACGCGGTTATCGCCAGCGACGGTTGGACGGGCGACGAGACCCTTGACCCGAGGCGGACGCTCCTGTCGGAGCTGCACGACGGCACCCTCGCCGAGAAGGTGGCGGTCCCGCGCGCCAACCTCGTCCCCAAGCCGTCCGAGATGTCCTGGCAAACGGCTGCCTGCCTGTCCACGGCCTGGCTGACCGCATACCGGATGCTGTTCACCAACGCTGGCCTGACGCCCGGTGCGACTGTCCTCGTGCAGGGCGCGGGCGGTGGAGTGGCAACGGCGCTGGTGCAGCTGGGTTCGGCGGCGGGCTATCGCATGTGGGTGACCAGCCGCGACGAGGCGAAGGGCGCGAAGGCAGTGGATATCGGAGCCGACCGCGCATTCGAGTCGGGGGCTCGGTTGCCCGAGCGCGTCGACGCCGTCATGGAGACCGTCGGCGCTGCAACCTGGTCGCACTCGGTCAACGCCCTCAACCCTGGAGGCACCATCGTGATCTGCGGCGCGACATCCGGTGACGCCCCCGCCAAGGCGGAGCTCACCAAGATCTTCTTCAAGCAGCTGCGTGTAATCGGCTCGACGATGGGGACTCGTTCCGAGCTCGAACGACTCGCGAAATTTGTTGCGTCACAAGGAATCCAGCCGGTGATCGACTCGGTCTTCCCACTGGCCGGTGCGCGCGACGGGTTTGCGCGTCTGGTCGACGGGGAGGTTTTCGGCAAAGTGGTGCTGACGGTCGCGTGACGTCAGCAAAGCGCGACCTGGACGCTCGCGACCCGGCCCTCCACGACCAGCAGCCCGCGCCCCGGCACGCGTTCTCCGGTGACCGTCCGCACGCCGAAGGTGGTTCCGTCGGACGGCCAGAGCACGATGCCCGTATGCGCGCCAGCCAGCTCGTGGGCCAGGCCAGTGGCCGACAGGCCGGTTGGCCCCGCCCCGACCGCGACGAACCCAGCGACCTCGTCGACCAGGCGGGCGATCTCGCGCGCCACCGGTTCGGCCGCCCTCCCGGCGATCCGCTCGACGTCGTCGACGAGCAGGGCGAGGTTCTCCTGGTCCCGCCGAGCGGCGATCAGCGCCTCGCGGTCATCGGCTGAGAACTGCCGGACCCCCGGGAGCAGCGTCGCCAGCTCGACACCCACGACGCCCACGGGCATCCCCATCCGCGCCAGCCCATGGCCCAGCGCTGCGAGCGTCGTGGTCCGGCCACTTCCCGGCGGCCCCACCACGACCACTCGACGCTGACCATGTCCGAGCCGGAAACCCACGGTCTCCAGGTCCCCCTCTCGGACCCCGACCGCCACGAGACCGGGGGCCTCGGTCAGCTGCAACACCCGGATCTCTCGCGGTAGTCGTCGGACCCGCCGAGGCTGCCCACGTGCCGAGGGCGACCAGACGTCAGATGAGCCGTCCGGCGGCGCTTCGACAGCGATCTGCACCTCGCGCTTCGTTCGCACGTCTAGAGCTCGACCTGGCGGCTGCCGGGAAGGGACCGCCGACATCGGGATCCCGGCGAGCGTCAGCTCCACCGGGTCGCTGACGCGCAGCACCAGCCGCTCCGAGAGGACGGAGGTCAGCTGACCCGCGAGCAGGGAACGTCCGCCGGTGACAACGGCACGCAGCCCAGCCGCGCCCCCCGACTCCAATAACGCACGCACCTCCGCAGCCACGGTTCCGTTCGAGAGGGCGGCGAGCCGCTCCCATCCATCGACCAGCAGCACTACCCAGCGCGGAGAGTTCCCGCCGCCACCGAGCTCGTCGTGGGCCGTCGTGCGCCACGCCGTCGCTACCCGCGAGGCCGCCGCCGTCTCCCGCGCACCCGCCGCCCGCGAGGCCCTCGCCGTCCTCGCCGTCCCTGCTCTCCGCGCGGCTCCCGAGGCCCCGGCCTCCCGCGATGCCAACGCCGACCGCAACGCACCCAACACGAGCGCCACGTCGGACGCGTCGTCGACCGCGGCCACACCCGCGACGTGGGGCAGCGACTCGAGCGCGGACAGCGCGGGCGGCCCGATCGCATACAGGTGCACGTCCGACGGCGGGAAGAGTCGGCCCAGCGACGCGGCGATGCTCAGAACCGCGGTGGTGCGTCCGCTCCCAGGCCCGCCGGCGATCCCGAGGTGGCCACCCAGGTCGAGGTCCCACACCCACGGAACCTGAGCCTGCCCGGCCGGGTCGTCCGCCAGCCCCACTGGCACGCAGGTGGGCCCGCCGACGAGCGACGAGGCAGTCACGATATCGGGCAGGGGAGGCAGCCAGGGTGACGAAGCCGCAACGACGCCCAGCGAGGTCGCAGCCGAACTGGTCGCCTCGACGATCCGGTCGAGGTCCGTCGGTCCGGCCGGCACATCGGCCCCGATCGAGCGGACCACGGACCTCAACCACGCAGGTTCGACCGGCGTGACGCGCACCCCGACCGCGCGCGGCGGCGTCGCCCCCGACACCAAAGCCGTCTGGAACTCGGTCAGCGACGTCGACGAGCCACGCAGTACGGCCCGGCCCGGCGCCGCAGCAGAGAGTAGCGCAGCAGCCGGCGAGTCCACGACGTCCGTCGAGTCGGCCCGGTCACGAACCCGCAGCGCGATCCGCAGCCCCACGTTCGCCCGAATGTCCGTGGTCACGACGCCACCCGGTCGCTGGGTTGCGAGCACGAGGTGGATCCCCAGCGACCGGCCCACCGCCGCCAACCGCACCAGCCCGGACACGAAGTCGGGTAGCTCCTCCGCCAGCACCCGGAACTCGTCCACGACAAGTACCAGCCGAGGCAGCGGCTCCACACCCAACCGCTGGTATGCCGGGAGGTCGGCTACGCCGGCGTCCGCCAGCAGGAGCTCGCGGCGGCGTACCTCCGCACCGAGCGAGACCAGGGCGCGGCGGGTCAGGTGCTCGTCGAGGTCCGTGACGAGGCCGACGACGTGCGGAAGACCGGCGCAGTCCCGGAAGGTCGCGCCACCCTTGTAGTCCACGAGGACGAACACCATCTCGTCGGGCCGGTTCCGCAGAGCCAGGCCCGCGACGAGGGTTCGCAGCAGTTCCGACTTGCCGGAACCGGTCGTCCCCGCGACGAGCGCGTGCGGGCCGTCCTGGGTCAGCTCTACCTCGAGCGGTCCGTCGGCGGTCGAGCCGAGCACCACGCTCGTCGAACGCGGGTGAGAGGTCCAGCGGCGGACCAGGTCGCTGGCGTCGAGCTCGCCTGATGGGCAGACGAGGTCGAGCAGCCGGACCTCGTCCGGCATCAAGGCCGAGCTCGACCCAGGCGCCGCGTCCCGCAACGGGCACAGTGCCCGCGCAAGCCGCTCGGCCCAGCGAGCCGAGGGCAGGTCCGGAGCCAGGGTGACCTGACCGGCAGGTGTCTCCCAGGCGGCTCGCGTCGGGTTTTCGACGACCAGTACCGAGTCCAGGCCAGGTGGGAGCGCCTGCCGGTCGACGGTGAGCAGGACGAGGTGGACGCCGACCGCGGCGCCCCGCGAGATGACGCCCGCGAGCTCGGCGACGCCGATCGCTCGCACCCCACCGCCCCCGCCGCCCCCGCCGCCCCGCCCCTCCCCACCGCCGGTGCTCGCCGGGCCCGGGCGCATACCGCCCAGGTCGACGAGGGCCAGAACCTCGCCGCGGAGCGCTCCCTCCGGCGCGTTGGCACGAGTGTCGATCTCGGCGAGAAGGATTGCCAGCGCGAGGTTCTCGTCACCGTCGCGAGCATGGGGCAGCATCGCCACCCACTGCCAGTCGGCGGGGGAGCTGGTCACGACGCATACCCGCAGCGTGTGCGGTGAGCGCTGGGCCGCGGCTCGACCGAGCAGGTTCGCACCGGCCCGAGTCGTCAACGGCCGCGGCCCGACCACCCCGAGGTGCCCGACCGGGTTCCATGCGAGGGGCGCGTCCTCCAGCGCCGGCGAACCGGGCACTCCTTCTCCCGCGAAGCCGACGGTCGCCGTCCGCGAACCCAGCCCGACGCGTACCTCCGTCTCGCCGTTCCACAACCTCGCCGACCGCTCTTCGCAGGCCCGCAGCACGGCGCTGGGAGGGGGATGCTCGGCGATCAGGTCCAGCCGTTCGGCGACCGCGGCACCGGCGAGGGTGAGCTCGGCGAGGCGTACGGCGTCCTGGTGCTCGGTCGCGGCTCGCCGGCTGCGTCCCGCTCGCCGCTGCCCCCACCACGCCGCCAGCGAGAGGACCGGGCCGCTCAGCCCGAACAGGAGCATCGTCGGTGAGTGCGTCAGCGCCGCGATCGCGCCGGCCAGAGCCAGCGGCACGAGCAAGGCCACCAGCGGGAACCGAGAGCGCGTCGGTGGCGGGGGAGGCTCTGGGTAGGCCAGTGGTTCGGGCCGCGCCCGAGGCGCCTGCGCGGGCCGAGGGTCGACGAGCAGGTGACCGGCGCCGTCGGGGTGGGCGAGCGCTAAGAGAACTGGCTGCGCCGACCGGTTCGACCGGCGTACCGACCGGTGCAGCTCGAGACGCGACGAGCCGATCGCGATCACAGACCCGTCGGCGGCCCGTGTGGGAGGCGTGCCGACCGGTATGCCGTCGAGCTGGGTCCCGTTGGCCGAGCCGAGGTCCCGCATCGTCACGCCCTCGACCCCCAGTGTGAGCTCGAGGTGTCGGCGCGAGACGTCAGGATCGTCGAGGCAGAGTGAGGTGTCGGCGGCGCGGCCGACGAGGTGTGTTCCGGTTCCGAGGACCAGACGCTCGCCGGTGGCCGGGCCGGAGACCACCCAGAGCTCCCACCCGGAGCCGGGGGCGGCGGGTCGAGGTGCGGTGTCCGAGCCGCCTGTGCCGCCTGTGCCGCCTGTGCCGCCTGTGCCGGCTGGCCCGTCACCGACCACGGCCCCGTCGAGCAGCGGCGGCATACCGAGGGGGCTCGTGACCGAGACCGGCCGACCATCGACGCGAAGCCTGGCGCCTGAGAAGCCGGGCCCCAGGGCCGTAGCGAGATCCCGCGCCGTGCTGCCCGCCGCTGCCTCCACCAGCACCTCGCGCGATGCGCCCCCCTCTTGCACGGTCATCCTGATCCGCACGCGACCTCCCGCCCTCGAACGACCCTGAAAGGTCGATTCTGGGGTTCGGACGAGCCCGTTGGCCCGCGTTGTCCACAGGTCTGCTCGGCTTGTGTACGGCTGGCGACGAGTGGCGCCGGTTCCGCTTAGCATGATCCGCAGTCGTCCGGCAGCCGCCCGGGTGGGAGCACGGAGAGGTCGGTCGGGTGTCGGAAGCTGTGCGGTTCGTCGAGGGTGAGGTGCGCGAGCTCATCCGTCGCGGCGGCCTCGACCCCGCCCGCGACCCCGGCGAGGTCGGCCAGCTGATCCGTGAGGTGATCTCGGAGTACGACGAACGCTCGCTGCACGGAGGCCTGCCGCCGATCGTCGACCACAACGAGACGGCCAAGCAGGTGCTCGACGTGGTGGCCGGGTTCGGGCCGCTGCAGCGCTACTTCGACGACCCCAGCGTCGAGGAGATCTGGATCAACGAGCCATCCAAGGTGTTCGTGGCCCGGCGCGGGGTGGCCGAGCTGACCAACACCATCCTCACCGCCGACGAGGTACGTGACCTGGTCGAGCGCATGCTGCGGACCTCGGGCCGTCGGGTCGACCTGTCGTCACCTTTCGTCGACGCCA
>NZ_JBDTKA010000031.1:0-25485 GCF_039935575.1 Lapillicoccus sp. | reverse complement strand
GGCTGCTGTTTTGCTCGCTCTGCGGGCGGCGGATGGAAGGCGCCTGGCGAGCCAACCGGGCACTCGGGTCGGGTCGGGTGTTGTACAGGTGCGTCGTCAAACAGAATCGCGCCCTCGCCGAAGGGCGCATGCACCCATCGTCGGTATACGTGAGGGAGGACGCCATCTTGCCCCGCCTCGACGAGTGGATTGAGTCCCTAACGACAGCGGAGGCCCTTGAGGGCGACCAACACCCGTCCTCTCACAACGCGGCCGTCGACGGCCTCAAACTCCAGGTGGCAGGGGTCGACCGCAAGATCACG
Source organism: Lapillicoccus sp. (assembly GCF_039935575.1). Taxonomy (GTDB): domain Bacteria; phylum Actinomycetota; class Actinomycetes; order Actinomycetales; family Dermatophilaceae; genus Lapillicoccus. The sequence goes on along the minus strand of NZ_JBDTKA010000031.1, from coordinate 25,183 downwards.
GCACTTGTAGCCGCCATCGAGTCCGGTGCAGAACTTTCGCAGTTGACGGACCAACTCAAACGTCGGGCCAAAGAGAGGGACGGCCTTAAGGCCCAGCTTCAAGCTCTCCCTCACGAGAGACCTATGAGTACGGACGAATTGAGCGAAGCGATCGCCCATCTCGGAGGGATAGGACGACTGTTGTCGAGCGCCGACCCGGTCACGCGGCATCAGGTGTATGAGTCGCTTGACCTACGGCTGGAATATGACCCCGCAGGCCAGCGCATCTCCGCCACGGCGGGTCAGGCGTGTGTCTTTAATCGTGTCCGGAGGGGGACTTGAACCCCCACGCCCGATAAAGGGCACTAGCACCTCAAGCTAGCGCGTCTGCCATTCCGCCACCCGGACAGGGTGTGCAACGAGGGCCTCCACAGGCCGGCCACGGAGCCCCTCAGCGCGCCGAAACGGTAGCACGCAGCCCACCTGAACGACGAACCGGCGGGTCCCGTAACGAACCCTGTAGAGGGCCGGATCGGGCCCGCTTCAGGACCCGTTCAGGCCCGTCTGAGGATCGTGGGATCGAGCTCGGCGACGGAGCTCAACCCGCTCAGACCGAGAGTCAGATCGACCTCGGCGAAGAGGTTTTCCAGCACCGCCTGCACGCCCGCCGCCCCGTCGAGAGCAAGGCCATAGACGTGCGGCCGACCGACGGCGACGGCGGCCGCTCCGAGCGCGAGCGCCTTGACCACGTCGGCTCCGGACCGCACTCCGCTGTCCAGCAGCACCGGAATCGTCGTCGAGCCGGCCCCGCCGAGCGCCGCCACCACGTCGACGAGGGCATCCAGCGACCCGACCGCGCCGTCGACCTGCCGCCCACCGTGGTTCGACACCATCACTGCGGCGACGCCGAGGTCCCGGGCCCGGATTGCGTCGTCCGGGTGCAGGATCCCTTTGAGCACGACCGGCAGCGTGGTGCGCGAGGACAACGTCGCGATGTCGGACCAGGTCAAGGACGGCTTGGCAAAGATCGCCATGAACGTCTCGGCGGCTGCCCGTGGCAGCGGCGAGCGGAGGTTGTCGACGAACGGCCCGGGCGTCTCGCGCGCCATCGTCGCCAGCGTCCGCACCGCCCCGGCCGTGACCCGCGGTCGCGGCCCCGCGATGTCACGAGCTGCGCCACCATCGGCAACCCGCTCACGTACGAGCTCCTTGAACCTCGGGTCGGAGGTGTACTGCGCGATCCCGATCCCGCGGGCGAACGGCAGCGAACCCCGGTCGAGGTCCTGGGGCCGCCATCCCAGCATCGTCGTGTCGAGGGTCACGACCAGAGCCTCGGCGCCCATCCCCTCAGCCCGCCGGATGAACGAGTCCACGAGCGCCTCGTCGGTGCTCCAGTAGAGCTGGTACCAGCGCGGACTCGACCCCATCGCCGCGGCGGTCTCCTCCATCGGTGACGACCCCTGGCTCGACAGGATGTACGGCACACCGACGGCGGCAGCGGCGCGACCGATGAGGACGTCGGCGTGACGTCGCACCAACCCGGCCGCCCCGATCGGCGCCACCAGCAAAGGCGTTGGGAGGCTTCGGCCGAACAGTGAGACGGAAAGGTCACGATGCGAGACGTCGCGCAGGACCCGGGGCACGATCTGCCACCGCTCGTATGCCGCGCGGTTGGCCCTGAGGGTCGCCCCGTCGCCCGCTCCCCCGGCGACATACGCCCAGGCATCGCCGGACATCGACCGTCTCGCTGCGCCTTCCAGAGCTGTCGGGTCGGTCGGCACCTTCGGCCGGCGACCGAACGCCCCCGCACGATAGATCGCGTTCTGGCGCGCACGACCAGCGCCGACGGGACGGGCGTCCACGCATACCTCCTCGGCGAGGGACTGACACCGCACCGTACCCCCTTGCCGACCACATGCTCCGTCGCCGGACCCGGCTGCCAGACTGCAGGAATGGCGGGTGTTGAGCTCTCATCACCCGTGGGCCGCGGGATCGTCGCGGCCGCGGTCCTCGGCTCTGGCATGGCTATGCTCGACGGCACGGTCGTCAACATCGCGCTCGTCCGCATCGGACAGGACCTCGACGCGACCCTGGCGGAGCTGCAGTGGGTCACCAACGGGTACCTGCTCTCCCTCGCTTCGCTGATCTTGCTCGGCGGAAGCCTGGGTGACCGACTCGGGCGCCGGCGCGTCTTCGTCTGGGGGGTCGTCGGTTTCGCCGTCACGTCGGCCTTGTGCGGAATCGCGCAGAACCCCACGCAGCTGGTGGTGGGCAGGATCCTGCAAGGGGTCGCGGGGGCGCTGCTCACCCCAGGGAGCCTGTCGATGATCGAGGCGTCGCTCCGCAGTCAGGACCGAGCCAAGGCCATCGGGTCGTGGACCGGGCTGGGCGGCATCGCCTCGGCTATCGGTCCGTTCGTCGGCGGTTGGCTGGTGCAGTACGCCAGCTGGCGTTGGGTCTTCTTTCTCAACATCCCGCTCGCCGCGTTGACCGTGGTGCTGGCCCTGAGGTTCGTGCCCGAGTCACGGGACGAACAGGCGGGTGACGGGTTCGACGTCGTCGGCGCGGCGCTGGCCATCGGAGCCCTCGCCTTCACCACCTTCGCCCTCATCCAGTACGCCACGCTCGGCGCGGGAGCCACCATCGCGATCGTGTTCGTGGGAGTCGCCTTCGGAGCCGGCTTCGTGGTCGTCGAACGCCGCGCACACACACCGATGGTCCAGCCGTCCCTGTTCGCGTCGCGGCAGTTCAGCGCGGCGAACGCGATGACCCTGGTCGTCTACGGCGCGTTGGGCGCCGTGCTGTTCTTCCTCAGCCTGCAGCTGCAGGTGGTGGTCGGCTACGGGCCGCTGTTGGCGGGGGTGGCCACCCTGCCGATCACCGCCCTCATGCTGCTGCTCGCCGCCCGAGGCGGCGAGCTCGGGGCCCGGATCGGACCGCGCCTGCCGATGGCGCTGGGGCCGGCGGTGTGCGGCATCGGCGTCGCACTGCTGGCCTTCGTCGGACCTGACTCCGCCTACCTCACCGGGATTCTGCCGGGACTGACGATCTTCGGGCTCGGTCTCTGTCTGCTCGTGGCTCCTCTCACCGCGACGGTCCTCGCTGCTGCCCCTGACCGGTATGTCGGTGCCGCCAGCGGGGTCAACAACGCCGTCGCCAGGTCCGGCACCCTGCTCGCCGTCGCGGCGCTGCCGGCGCTCGTCGGCCTCGGTGGCGACGCCTACCGTGACCCTGAGCTGCTCAGCGCGGCATACCGGTCGGCCATGTGGCTGAGCGCCGGTCTACTCGTGGTCGGCGCCGTCGTGTCCTGGTCGCTGATCCGCAACACCCCGCAGAACGCCCCACTCTCGGACAGCGAGACCGACTCGTGACCACCCTGCCACCCCGGTGTCCGCCGTGACAGGATCGGCGTGAACGACAGCCGGCTACGAGGAGACCTCATGTCCACGACCCTGTCCGACACCACTGACCTCGGTACCTACTCTGACGAAGACCTCCGCCTGCTCGGCCACTGGGGGACCAGTCCCGGCCTGTCGATGATCTACGCGTTGCTCAACCGGTCGATCAGACGCACCGACTCCGACTGGGTCTACATCCGCGAGAATCTCATGGACATGCCAGAGGTCGCGGGCTGGACCTGGATGGGCTGACAGGCGGCAACGGGTGAGCGGCGAGGACGGCTCGGGAGCAGGCGCGGCGGCTCGAGGACGCAGTGTCTATCTGGCGTCCTCGGGTGGCCGTTCGGGCAAGTCGGCGGTCGCACTAGGCCTGCTCGACCAGCTGAGCCGCCGAGTGGGACGGGTCGGGGTCTTCCGGCCCATCATCAGGACGGCCGCCGCCGAGCAGGACCACGTGCTCGACCTGCTCCTGTCGCGTCTGGAGGCTCCGGGCACCGAGGCGACGGACGCCCTCACGGCCGCGGATGCCGCCGGGGTCTGCTACGACGACGTCCACCATGACCCCGAAGCCGCCATGTCGACTATCGTCGACCGCTATCACTGGGTGGCCGCGCGTTTCGACGCTGTCCTGGTGATCGGGTCCGACTACACCGATGTCGCCTCGCCGACCGAGTTCTCCTACAACGCGCGGATCGCCGCCAACCTCGACAGCCCGATGGTCCTGGTGGTCGCCGGTGACGGCCAAGCCCCCGAGCAGGTCCGTACAGCCGCCGACATCGCCGCCGAGGAGGCGCGGCACCATCACGCTTCGGTACTCGCAGTCATCGCCAACCGCGTTGCTCCGCAACGGCTCGAAGAGACCACCGCGGCGCTGCAGGGAGCTGCCGGGGACGCGCCGGCCTACGCCATCCCGGCCGAGCCGTTGTTGGACTCGACCACGGTTCGCGAGCTGATGACCGCGGTCGACGGATCCCTCGTGCACGGCGACGACGCGCTGCTCGACCGAGAGTCACCGGGCGTCCTGGTCGCCGCCATGACCATGCCGAACGTCCTCGAGCGGCTGTTCGAAGGATGCGTCGTCATCTCGCCCTCCGACCGTGCCGACGTTCTACTCGGGTTGCTCCTCGCCTATCCCGCCAAAACCTTTCCCTCGCCGGCGGCCATCGTGCTCAACGGCGGGCTCGAGCTCCCGGACTCCGTCTCGCGGCTCGTCGCGGGCCTCGACATCCACATCCCGGTGGTCACCTGCGCCGGAGGGACGATGTCCACCGCAGCAGCTTTTTATGCCGTCCAGCCGCGGCTGACGCGCGGTGCGGTACGCAAGATCGAGACGGCGCTCACGCTGTTCGACAAACACGTGGACGGAGCCGGCCTCCTCGACCGACTGGACGTGACGCCGACCGGTGTCGTGACGCCCCTGATGTTCGAACACCGGCTGATGGACCGGGCACGCGCGGCGGCCCGACACATCGTGCTGCCCGAGGGCGAGGAGCCGAGGATCCTCAAAGCTGCGGACCAGCTGCTGCGTCGAGAGGTCGTCCAGCTGACTCTGCTCGGCAGTTCGGACGGCATCCGCGCCAAGGCGTCGCAGCTCGGGCTGGACATTTCCCGTGCGACGCTGGTCGACCCGCACGACGAGCCGCTCCGCTCACGGTTCGCGCAGGAGTACGCCGCGCTGCGCGCGGACAAGGGTGTCACCATGGATCAGGCCTGGGACGTGGTCGTGGACCCGAGCTACTTCGGGACGATGATGGTGTTGGACGGCCTGGCCGACGGCATGGTCTCGGGGGCCATCCACACCACGGCCCACACGATCCGTCCCGCCCTCGAGGTGGTCAAGACGGCACCGGGGGTCACGATCGTCTCCTCGGTGTTCCTCATGTGTCTGCCTGACCGCGTGCTCGTCTACGGCGACTGCGCCGTCAACCCCGATCCCACAGCCGAACAGCTGGCCGATATCGCCATCTCGTCGGCCGCGACTGCTACCCAGTTCGGCATCGAGCCCCGCGTCGCAATGCTCTCCTACGCGACCGGCGGGTCGGGCAGCGGCGTAGACGTCGATAAAGTTCGTGCCGCGACGACTTTGGTTCGCTCCCGCGCACCCGAGCTGTCGGTCGAGGGCCCGATCCAGTACGACGCGGCGGTCGACATGGGGGTGGCCGCGACGAAGCTCAAGGACAGCCCGGTGGCGGGTCGTGCGACGGTGTTGATCTTCCCCGACCTCAACACCGGCAACAACACCTACAAGGCGGTGCAGCGCAGCGCCGGTGCCGTCGCGGTAGGACCGGTGCTCCAGGGACTGCGTAAGCCGGTCAACGACCTTTCCCGCGGCGCGCTCGTCGAGGACATTGTCAACACGGTGGCGATCACTGCCATCCAGGCCGAAGGCGGGTCATGACCGACGCTTCACAGACCGGTCGGGTCCTGGTGGTCAACGCCGGGTCCTCGTCCTTGAAGTACCAGCTCGTCGATGTGGCAAGCGGCGAGGCGCTGGCCAAGGGAAGCGTCCAGCGGATCGGCGAGGACGGCTCCACGACGACACACGAGGCTGGTGGCGAGACGCATACGAAGGAGGTGCAGGTCGCCTCACACGGCGCGGCGCTCGACGCCGTCGTGGCGGCGTTCCGCGAGCACGGACCAGACCTCGACCACGCAGACCTCGTCGCCGTGGGCCACCGGGTAGTCCACGGCGGTGACCGCTTCAGCGAACCCGTGGTCGTGACCGACGAGGTCCTCGCCGCTGTCGAGAAGCTCGAACCCCTTGCACCGCTGCACAACCCGGCCAACCTCGAGGGCATCAGGGTGGCGCGTGAACGTTTCCCCGGACTGCCGCAGGTCGCCGTGTTCGATACCGCCTTCCATCACAGCCTGCCGGCCGAGGCTTACACGTATGCCGTGCCTCCCGCCTGGCGCGACGACCTGGCGGTGCGCCGCTACGGCTTCCACGGCACGTCGTACGCCTACGTCTCGCGCCGCACGGCAGGGATGCTGACCCGGCCGGAGCAGGACATCAACGTCGTGATCCTCCACCTCGGGAACGGGTGCAGTGCGGCCGCGGTGGCGGGCGGGCGCAGCATCGACACGTCGATGGGCTTGACCCCTCTCGAGGGGTTGGTGATGGGAACCCGGTCGGGTGACATCGACCCGGGCCTGTTCGCTTTCATGGTGCGTTCGGGAATGTCCGTCGACGACGTCGACTCGGCCCTCAACCGCGAGAGCGGCCTGAAGGGCCTCACCGGCACCAACGACTTCCGTGAGGTGCAGGAGCTGGTCGATGCGGGAGATGCCGACGGGCAGCTGGGGTTCGAGGTCGCGGCATACCGGCTGCGGAAGTATGTCGGCGCCTATGCGGTCGCGCTCGGCCGCCTCGACGCCCTCGTCTTCACGGCCGGGGTCGGTGAGCACTCACCCCAGCTGCGGTCCGCCGTGTGCGAAGGCCTCGGCATTCTCGGGGTCGAGCTCGACGAGACGGCCAACACGGCACGGGTGTCCGGCGAGCGTCAGATTTCATCAGCGCGGAGTCGGGTCTCGGTGCTCGTCGTCCCCACGAACGAGGAGCTGGAGATCGCCCGTCAGGCGGCCGCCCTGGTCAGGCGTTGACCAGCCGTCGCAGCGACTGCAGTGCGCGGTCTGCGTGCGCGGTCATACTGATCTCGGACAGAAATACATCGGCGATCTGCTGGTCCTCGTCGATCACGAAGGTAGCTCGCTTGACCGGCGTGAAGTACTTGCGGCGAACCCCGTATGCCGTGGCGACCCGTCCGTGGAGGTCGGACAACACGGGGTAGTCGAGTCCCTCGCTAGCGGCGAACCGCTCCTGCGTCGCGATGTCGTCGACGCTGATCCCCACCCGGTGGGCGCCCACATGGCCAAACTCAGCCGCACGGTCGCGGAAGTGGCGGGCCTCCTTGGTGCACCCCGACGAACCGGCAATGGGGTAGAAGAACAGGGCGACCGGACCGCGTCTCAGCAACGTGCTGAGATCGTGCATCCGCCCGTCCTGGTCGGGGAGGTCGAAGTCAGGGGCACGGGTTCCGGCGGAGATCGTCTGCACGGAGGTTCTTCGGCGCCGGTCGTCGATCGGATGGGCCTCTGTGTCCAGGATCGCCCGTCAGGGGCGTCCGGAGCGGGGTTGCGCCGGGCCACGCGGGGCGTCCGCGGGGTCTACCCGATCCACGTTTAGACGTCATCCGGCTCACCTATGCTCCGCGGGTGACGTTCTTCCGGGACCTGGCCGCCCTGCTGCGGTTCTCCGGTTTTCGTCGTCTGTTCGCTGTGAGACTGCTGTCTCAGCTGTCGGACGGCGTGTTCCAGGTGGCCTTGGCGGCGACGGTCCTGTTCTCGCCCGAACGAGCCCCCTCGGCGGGTGCGATCGCCGCGGGCTTCGCCACCATCCTGCTGCCGTTCTCGGTCTTCGGCCCCTTCGTCGGCGTCTTCCTCGACCGGTGGTCCCGCCGCAGGATCCTGGTGCTGGCCAACGTCGCTCGAGCGGGGCTACTCGGGGTCGTGGCGTTGCTCGTCGGACGGCATGACGTGGGGTGGGCCTTCTACGTCGTCGTCCTCGCGGCGTTCTCGGTCAACCGGTTCGTCCTCGCCGGACTCTCCGCATCCCTGCCCCACGTGGTTTCCCGGGACCGGCTCGTCACCGCGAACGCCGTGTCGCCCACCTGCGGCACCCTGGCATACCTGCTCGGCTTGGCGGTCGGAGGTGGCATCCACGCCGCCACCCACAGCGACGCGGCGGTGATCCTGGCCGGCAGTGTGTTCTACCTCTTGTCCGCGCTGGTGGCCACCCAGCTCCCGCCACTCGGTCCCGACCTCGCCGATGCGGGCGCTGCGGTGCGGGCAGCCCTCGGCAACGTTGTCACGGGACTGACCGACGCGGCCAAGCACGTTCCTCCGCTCGGTCGTCTCGCGCTGACGATCGTCTCGGCCAGCCGGCTGCCCTACGGAGTGATGATCGTCGGGCTGATCCTGCTCTCCAGGAACCACCTGGCGGCGGGCAGCCCCGAAGGCGGGCTGGCCGGCGCCGGCGTCGTGGTCGGCGCATCCGGCCTCGGCTTCGGTCTGGCCGCCTTGCTGACGCCGACCCTGACCGCCCGGTGGGGCATGCAGCGCTACCTGTGCACCCTGGGGGTGTTCGGGGCCGTGATGCAGGTGTTTCCCTTGTCGCTGTTCTCGATGTGGGCCATCGCCGTCTCCGGCCTCGGCCTCGGCCTCGTCACCCAGGGCATCAAGATCTGCGTCGACACGACCGTCCAGCGGGTGGTGGGCGACGCCTTCCGAGGCCGTGTCTTCGTCATCTACGACGTGCTGTTCAACGCCGTGTTCGTGCTCGCCACGGTGATCGCGGCTCTGGTGATGCCTGCCGACGGACGCTCGTATGGCGTGCTGGCGGCGGCAGCGGTCTGGTACCTCGGCATCGCGGCCGTTGTCGCGAGACAGTGGCCCGGTCAGGTGCCCCAGCTCGCCGCCCACGCTGCTCACTAGCCAACCGGGTGCCCCTGCCCCCGTCGATCAGCGGTGGCCGAAGTTCCGGGGCGCCCGTCAGGGCGTCAAGGTGCTCGTCGCCGTTCCGTCCGCTGCTCACGACGAGCTGGCGAGCCGGCTCACCCCGTCGGTCCTGGCTGCGGTGGCCGACCTCGTCCCGGACGAGTGGCTCGAGACGACGCAGTGGCTCCAGTCCCCCGCAGACGCGCGCGACGCATACGTGGATCTCCTGTCGGCTCGGCTGGCTGACACGGGTGCCTGGCTTCCTCTGGCCTGCTCGTGATCGGGTACCAGCACGTCACGCTGCGCTGCGTTCCTCGAGTCGGCGCACCAGCTCGACTTCGCTCGCTCGACTCGCGGCTCGACGTCGCGATGGTCGACGACATGCTCTGCGCCGTGCAGGCGGTGTGCCGCGGCGACGAGGGCCGCGGCCTGCCACACCTCGAGGGCCTCGGTCGGCGGTTCGGCTGGCTGAGCGCGCCACGGTCGACGATCATCCAGCCGGGCCCCCGCCACGGGGGGCTCTGCTCAGACCCGGGAGTCGAGCTGAGCTGTCTCATGGAGGTGCTGGTCCGGTCCTCCTGACCGGGGTACCAGTTCGACTGGGAGGGCCGGAACAGCCTTCGAGTCATTCAGGTACGCAACGCCCACATGGCGACGGCAGCGGCCGCAGCGACGTTGAGCGAGTCGATCCCTGCGGCCATCGGGATCCGCACCGCGAGGTCGACGGCGGCCAGGGTGCGTCGGCCCAGACCGTCGCCTTCCGTGCCGAGGACGAGGGCAAGCCGTTCCGGAGGGTCCGCGGCCAGGTCGGCAAGATCCACGGCGGCGTCGCCCAGTGCGAGGGCCGCGACCGTGAACCCCGCGGCTCGCAGGCGTTCGACGCCTGCCGGCCAGGGGTCCACCCGAGTCCAAGGAACCTGGAACACCGCTCCCATCGAGACCCGGATCGACCTGCGGTAGAACGGGTCTGCGCATCTCGGAGTGACCAGAACGGCATCGGTCCCGAGCGCGGCGGCACTGCGGAACGCGGCACCGACGTTGGTGTGGTCGACGATGTCCTCGAGGACGAGCAGCCGGCGAGCGTTCGCCAGCACGTCGTCGAGGGACGGCAGTGCGGGTCGTGCCATCGAGGCGAGGGCACCGCGGTGCAGATGGAACCCCGTCAGGGACTCGAGCACGTCTGGCTCGCCGACCAGGACCGGTATGCCGGCCGCCTCCGCGCCGGCGACCACGTCGGACAGGTCCGTCAGCCAGCGCCGGCCCATGAGCAGCGAGCGCGGCCGGTGACCGGCCGCCAGCGCTCGCCGGATCACCTTTTCCGACTCCGCGACGTAAAGCCCGTTCGCCGGCTCGGACCGCCGGCGCAGCGCCACGTCGGTCAGCCCCAGGTAGTCGTGCAGCGGCGAAGCGGGGTCCGCAGCGCCTCGGACGTCGTCGGGGCCGACCGACAGCACCATCAGGGGAAGAACACGAGCTTGACGATAGCCACGACCCCGATGAAGATGATGAGCCCGCGGAGCACCCCCGCCGGTATGCGTCTGCCCACCCTGGCCCCGACAACGCCACCGAGCAGCGAGCCCACGCCGATCAGCAGCACGACCCGCCAGTCGATCGAGTCGCGCGCGAACAACACAAACGTGAGTGCCGCAACGGAGTTGACGACGAGGGCGAGCACGTTCTTGTAACCGTTGAGACGCTGGATCGGATCGGTGAGCAACGCCGAGAAGATGCCCATGAGCAAGACGCCCTGGGCCGCCCCGAAGTAGCCGCCGTACATCCCGGCAACGAGGACGCCCACCGACACCGCGGCCAGCCGCCCCCGCCCTACGGGAGCCTCGTCGGCCAGAGAGACCGCGTCCGATGCGTTCGACGGGTCGGCGCCCGCAGCTTGGGGTGCCAGCTCGCGTGCCCGCCGAGCCGCCCCCCGGCGCTGCAGCTGAGGACCGGCGAGCACCAGGACGAGGGCCAGCAGGATCAGGACCGGGACGATCGCCTTGAAGGCGGCCGCCGGCAGGACCAACAGCAGGCTGGCACCGATGACCGAGCCGACCAACGAGATCGGGACGAAGCGGAGCAGGGCCCGGGAGTGACCGCGCATCTCGGGGCGATATCCGAGAGCACCGCTCACCCCACCCGGGACAAGTCCGATGTTGTTGCTGACGTTCGCCGTCAGGGGCGGGATGCCGAGCACGAGGAGCGTGGGGAAGGTGATGAGCGAGCCGGACCCGACGATGGTGTTGATCACCCCCGCCGCGAAGCCCGCGGCCAGAATGGCCACGAGCTCGAGGACAGACACGCGAACACCATACCGACGGGCGCCCGGATCACCCGGGTGCCCGTCGGTGGATAGCTCAGGTCAGCGCGGCGGCTGCTGCCCGGGTGGCTGGGTCGGCGGAGCCGGCGCGACAGGCGCAACAGGCGCGACAGGCGGCACCGGGGATGCCGCCGCGATCGGGTCGACATCGGGTTCGGCTCCGACCGACTCGGCCGGGGGGATCGGCGAGGCGGCCTGGACCCACCCGGAGTTCTGCCGCATCGGGGATGCGTGCTGCGTGGCCTCGGCGCTGGCCTGGCCGGCCTGCCCGCGCGCTTCGGCGAGCGCCTTGGCCGGGTCCTCGAGCGCCGTGGCGGCGAAGGCGTCGTCCTCCGGCCCCGGGTCGACCCACTGGTCGTCCTCCGCGTCGACCTGCGCCTGGTTGCCGCCGAGCGCACCGCTGATGCCGCGCAGCGCGTCGGTGACCTCGCTCGGGATGATCCACATCTTGTTCGAGTCACCACGGGCGAGCTGCGGCAGCACCTGGAGGTACTGGTAGGCCAGCAGTCGCTGCGTGGGTTTGCCCCGGTGGATGGCGCCGAACACCTGCTGGATCGCGCGCGCCTGGCCCTGCGCCTCGAGGATCCGGGCCTGGGCCGAGCCCTCGGCGCGCAGGATGGAGGACTGCTTCTCACCCTCGGCGTTGAGGATGGCGGACTGCTTGACACCCTCGGCGTTGAGGATGGCGGCGCGCCGGTCACGCTCGGCGCGCATCTGCTTCTCCATCGAGTCCTGGATCGAGTGCGGCGGGTCGATGGCCTTGAGCTCGACGCGGTTGACGCGAATGCCCCAGCGGCCGGTCTCCTGGTCGAGCACGCCGCGCAGCTTGGTGTTGATCTGGTCACGCGAGGTCAGCGTCTGCTCGAGGTCGAGCGAGCCGATGACGTTGCGCAGCGTGGTCACCGTGAGCTGCTCGATGCCCATGATGAAGTTGGCGATCTCGTAGACCGCGGACTTGGCCTCCGTGACTGTGTAGTAGATGACGGTGTCGATGCTCACGACCAGGTTGTCGGACGTGATCACCGGCTGGGGCGGGAAGGTCACGACCTGCTCGCGCAGGTCGATGTTGGCCCGCACCTTGTCGACGAACGGCACGAGGAAGTGCATGCCGTCGTCGAGCGTGCGGCTGTAGCTTCCCAGTCGCTCGATGATCTGCGCGGTCTGCTGCGGGACGATGCGTACCGTCCGGAACACGACGACCAGCGCGAAGATCACCAGCAAGGCGACGACGATCAGGGTCACAACGCTGCCGTCCATGGCTTCTCCGTTCTGCCCCTCGCCTGTTCGGGCGAGTGGGCTTCAAATGCCCCGACCGGTCTGGCACGGGGCGGTAAGTCTTCGACGTCTGCTGGCGGCTCCCGGATCCCTCAGGCAGGACTGTCGTTGATGGCGTCGACGACACGCGTCACCAGTGCGGTGGCGCCGTCGATGCGCACGACACGCACCTCGTCACCCGGCTCGAGAAAGGCGGGGTCCGTCGTCTTGGCCGACCAGGTCGAGCCACCGATCGTGACGCGACCGTCGTGCTCGGTCACGGTTTCGACGACGACCGCCGACCGGCCGACGTAGCTCGCCGTGCCCATGCTGATGCCGGGAAGCTGGCTGTTGAAGCGACGCTGGGCCCAGGGTCGTACGGCTCCGAGCAAGACGCCGGAAACGGCCACGGCCGTGATCGCCTGCACGGGGAACCCAGCTCCCAAGGCCGCCGCGGCCGACCCGCCGAGAGCGCCGCCGGCCAACATGATGAAGACGAAGTCGACGGTCGCCGCCTCGATGGCAGCCAGGGCAAGAGCGACGCCGATCCAGGCCAGCCAGCCGTAGTTCTCGAGCACTGATGCCTCCTCCCCCGGACAGACCAGTGAGGTCTTCCCTCACCAGTGTGACGTGTGGGGCACCACGGTAGTTCCACGGGTCGTGTCAGGAGGAGGGCGGTGCGGCGCGGGCGGACCAGCGTTGTCCGTGCCGTTCGACGACCAGGGGCAGACCAAAGGTCTGGGACAGGTTCTCCTTCGTCAAGGTCAGCTCGAGCGGTCCCGCGGCGACGATCCTGCCCTCGCGCAGCAGCAGCACGTCGGTGAAGCCCGGCGGGATCTCCTCGACGTGATGGGTGACCAGCACGAGTGCGGGAGCCTCGGTGTCTGCGGCCAGCTCGCCGAGCCGCGCGACGAGGTCCTCACGGCCGCCGAGGTCCAACCCGGCGGCGGGCTCGTCGAGCAGCATCACCTCGGGATCCGTCATCAACGCCCGCGCGATCTGGACTCGTTTGCGCTCGCCTTCGCTGAGGGTCCCGTAGCGTCGCCCCGCCAGGTGGGCCACCCCGAGAGCGTCGAGCAGCTGCCTGGCTCTCGCGTGGTCCTGCTCGTCGTAGGACTCCCGCCAGCGGCCGACGATGGCGTAGGACGCAGTCACGACGACGTTGCCGACGACCTCGTCGGCGGGGATGCGCTCGGCGATGGCCGCGCTGCACAAGCCGATGCGCGGTCGGAGCTCGAACACGTCGACCGCCCCCAGTACCTCACCGAGCACGCCGGCGACTCCGGTGGTCGGGTGCATCCGCGCCGCTGCAAGCTGCAGGAGCGTGGTCTTCCCGGCACCGTTGGGTCCGAGGACGACCCAACGCTCGCCCTCCTCGACCTCCCACGTGATGTCGTCGAGGAGGGTAGTGGTCCCTCTGACGACGCTCACGCCGGCAAAGGCGAGGACGTCGCTCATGCGTTGCACCCTAGGACATGCCCCTCTGCCGGCATGCGACCCTAGAATCGACCGGGTGTCGGTCCTGCCCCTCTCGGTGCGGTTTGCCCTGTGGGGCACCGCTGCGCTGCAAGGCGTCTGCTCACCGCAGGACGCTGTCGAGGCGGCTCACCAGGACGTCGACGACGTGGCTGGAGACCCGGCCAGTCAGCTCGCCTCGTGGCGTGACTTCGGTGAGACGGCGCTGCTCGTCGCGCTCCCCCGCCCGGGCGACGCCGCCGGTATGCCACGCGCCGGCTTTGCGGAGATCGGCGCCGCCGCCGCCGCCGGCGAGTGCGTCTTCCTGGCCGGGTTCGGGGGGCTGCTCGTCCCCCACCTGTCGAGGTTCGGACCCATCGGAGACGAAGGCACCTTGGCGACCTGGACCGCATACGAGGCCGAACCCGTCCCCCGACACGAACTGGAGTCGCTGTCGCTCGGAGAGCTCGACCGTGAGCTGACGGTGGCGGTCTACGACAGCTCCGCCGCGTTGGAGCGCGTGGAGGGACGCCCCTGGTCGAGCGAGCCGCGAGGCCTGGCCGAACGACGACTCGCGCCGCGTGACCTCGACCTGCCGTCGGGCGTGTCGGGTCGCGCACTGCGGCTGCTGCTCTCGGCCGCCAGGGCCGCGGTGATCGTCGACGAGGGGCTGCGGCTCGCCGCCTCGGGACCAACGCTCGACCTCTTTTCGTCGGGGCGCCGCGAGTCCGGTCTGCGCGACCTGCAGCGGACGACAGGACGCGTGCTCGCCGGGGCGACGAACCTGGCGGTCATGGAGCTTGCCGACTGGCGACCTGCCTAGGCCAGCACCTGGTCGTAGACCTCCATCGTCTGGTCGCCGATCGTCGCCCACGAGAACGACTCGACGGCCCGGGTCCGACCGGCGAGGCCCATGTGCCGCGCCCGGTGCGGGTCGGTCACAGCCTCGGTGATGGCACCGGCGAGGTCGGCGACGAATGCGTCCGGGTCAACCGGGATACCCGTGCCGTCCTGGACCTGGTCGATCGGCACGAGCCAGCCGGTCTCGCCCGGGACGACGACCTCAGGTATGCCTCCCGTCGCCGTCGCAACGACAGGCAGCTCGCACGCCATCGCTTCGAGGTTCACGATGCCGAGCGGCTCGTAGACGGATGGGCACGCGAAAACCGTTGCTGCAGAGAGCAAGGCAACGACCTCGGCGCGCGGGAGCATCTCGGGGATCCAGACGACGCCGTCGCGTTGCGATCGCAACGTGTCCATCAGTCCTTCGACCTCGGCGAGGATCTCCTTCGTGTCCGGCGCACCTGCGCACAGCACCACCTGGACGTCCGGGGGCAGCGAGGCCACCGCCCGCAGCAGATAGGGAAGTCCCTTCTGGCGGGTGATGCGCCCGACGAAGATGACCGAGGGCTTGTCGGGGTCGACGCCGTGCTTGCGGACCACGTCCTCGTCCGGACGGCGTTGCCACAGCTGAGAGTCGATGCCGTTGTGCACGACGTGGACCCGATCGGGGTCGAGGGCGGGATAGCTACGAAGGATGTCGGTACGCATACCGGCGCTCACGGCCACTACTGCGGCCGCGCCCTCGTAGGACTCTCGCTCCGCGAACGACGAGACCTGGTAGCCGCCACCCAGCTGCTCAGCCTTCCACGGGCGCATCGGTTCGAGGCTGTGGGCGGTGACGACGTGCGGCATACCGCCGAGCATCGACGCGAGGTGCCCAGCGAAGTTGGCGTACCAGGTGTGCGAATGCACGAGGTCCGCTCCCACGCAGTCGGAGGCCATCGCCAAGTCGACGCCGAGGGTCTGCAGGGCGGGGTTGGCCGATGCGAGGTCGGGAAGATCGGGGTATGCGGTCGTGTCGGCCTCGTCACGCGGTGCGCCGAAGCATCGGACCTGGACCTCGACGTCACCGCGCTCGCGCAGCGCCCGGACCAGCTCGGCCACGTGCACACCGGCCCCTCCGTAGACCGCCGGCGGGTACTCCTTGGACAGGATGTCGACGCGCACGCTCGTGACCCTAGTCCTGGGGCACTCGGCGCCGACAGCCCTCGCCGCGACGTAGGCGGACCCTCTAGGTTTAGGGCATGGCGCGCAGGTCGCAAAATCCCAAGGTGCTCGCGATCGTCCTCGCAGGTGGGGAGGGCAAGCGGCTGATGCCCCTCACGGCGGACCGCGCGAAACCGGCGGTCCCCTTCGGCGGGATCTACCGGCTGATCGACTTCGCCCTGTCCAACGTCGTCAACTCCGGCTACCTCAAGGTCGTCGTGCTGACGCAGTACAAGTCGCACAGCCTCGACAAGCACATCACCGCCACGTGGCGGATGTCGACGCTGCTCGGCAACTACGTCGCGCCGGTGCCGGCACAGCAACGCGTGGGCAAGGACTGGTTCCTCGGAAGCGCCGACGCGATCTACCAGAGCCTCAACCTCATGCACGACGAGAAGCCGGACATCGTCGTCGTCGTGGGCGCCGACCACGTCTACCGCATGGACTTCTCGCAGATGGTCGACCAGCACGTCGAGACGGGTGCGGGTGTGACCGTGGCGGCGATCCGGCAGCCCATCTCGCTCGCCGACCAGTTCGGCGTCATCGAGGTCGACGACGCCGACCCGCGCAAGATCGGACAGTTCCTCGAGAAGCCCAAGAACCCCAAGGGCCTCGCTGACAGCCCCGACGAGGTGCTGGCGTCGATGGGCAACTACGTCTTCGACGCCGACGTCTTGATGGACGCGGTCACCAGCGACCACGACCTCGACGGCAGCAAGCACGACATGGGCGGCGACATCGTGCCGGCCTTCGTCGACAAGGGCGAGGGCTACGTCTACGACTTCAAGGACAACGACGTTCCGGGCGCCACCGAACGGGACCGGGGTTACTGGCGTGACGTCGGCACGATGGACGCCTACTTCGAGGCCAACATGGACCTCATCTCGATCCATCCGATCTTCAACCTCTACAACTACGAATGGCCGATCTACACCAATACCGGCTATCTGCCGCCCGCGAAGTTCGTGCACGGTCACGGCGACCGGGTCGGCGAGGCGCTGAACTCGGCCGTCTCCCCGGGTGTCGTGATCTCCGGGGGGCAGGTCAACGGTTCGGTGCTGGCGCCGCGGGTCAAGGTGCACAGCTACGCGACGATCGTGGACAGCGTCATCCTCGACAGCGTCACCGTGGGCCGCTACGCGACGATCCGCCGCGCGATCATCGACAAGTACGTCGAGGTCCCCGAGCACACCATGATCGGGATCGACCACGACCACGACCGGGCGCGCGGCTTCTACGTCAGCGAGGGTGGCATCGTCGTCGTCGGCCGGGGCCAGAAAGTGACCGTCTGAAGCGTATGCCTGCCGACCCTGCCACCCCCACCCGCATCGCCGTCCAGATCCAGCCACAGCACACCGACTACCCCGCCATCCGCCGGCTGTGCGCCACCCTCGAACAGATGGGCGTCGACGTCCTGCTCAACTGGGACCACTTCTTCCCGCTGGCGGGCGATCCCGACGGCCGGCACTTCGAGTGCTGGACCATGCTCGCCGCCTGGGCCGAGGCGACCGAGCGGGTCGAGATCGGCGCGCTGGTCACCTGCAACAGCTATCGCAACCCCCACCTGCTCGCCGACATGGCACGCACGGTGGACCACATCAGCGAGGGACGACTGATCCTCGGGATCGGCTCGGGCTGGTTCGAGCGCGACTACGACGAGTACGGGTACGAGTTCGGCACGGCAGGTGGTCGGCTCGATGCCCTGGACCGTGACCTCCCGATCATCCGAGACCGATGGACGAGGCTGAACCCGCCACCCACCAGGGCGATTCCGATCCTGATCGGCGGCGGAGGCGAGAAGAAGACCCTGAGGATCGTCGCCCAGCACGCGACGATCTGGCACGGCTTCGGCGACGCGGAGACGATCGCGCACAAGCACGAGGTGCTCGACTCGTGGTGTGCGCGCGTCGGCCGCGACCCCGCCGAGATCACCAGGTCCGCCGGCGTCGCGCCCACGCCTGGACGGACCCGCGAGCAGATCGACAGCTACGCCGAGAACGCCCAAGCCTTGTACGACGTCGGCACCCGGCTGTTCACCGTCGGCCTCTCCGGTGAGGAGTACGACCAGCTCGACCGGGTCCGCGAGCTGCTCGCCTGGCGCGACGACGTCAACCGCTGACAGCGAGAACCGGCGTCGAGCCAGGGTGACCGGATCCCGGACCTGGCGTCCCGGCATACGGACGCCGTCGGTAGCCTGTCGAGGTGTCCGAGGAGCCCCTCCCCCAGCAGGACGAGGAGACCCTCCTCGTCACGTTGTCGGGTGATGACCGGCCGGGCGTGACGAGCACCTTGTTCGACGCGATCGCGGGCGTGGGTGCCGAGGTGCGCGACCTCCAGCAGGTCGTCGTGCGTGGGCACCTCACTCTGGCCATGCTGTTGGCCGCAGGTCCGCAGACCGACCAGCTCGACACCGTCATCCGTCGCGTGGCGCACACACTCGACCTCAAGGCCAAGATCCGGCGCGGCACTGGTGACGCCCCACATCGGGCCGCCGGACGGGCGGCCGTCGTCGTCATCGGTGCTCCCCTGGGCGCCGGCGCCGTCGCCGCCATCTCGGCGCGAGTCGCCGGGCACGGTGCCAACATCGACCGGATCCGGCGCCTGTCCCGCTATCCCGTCACCACCATCGAGCTCGACGTCTCCGGGGCCGAGGTGCCGAGGCTGCGCCGCGAGCTGGCGCTCGAGGCCGCGGCGCACGGCGTCGACATCGCCGTGTCGGCCGGTGGCCTGGACCGGCGCGGTCGCCGCCTCGTGGTCATGGACGTCGACTCGACGCTGATCCAGCAGGAGGTGATCGAGCTGCTGGCCGACCGTTGTGGTCGCGGCCCCGAGGTCGCCGCCGTGACCGAGCGGGCGATGCGAGGGGAGCTGGACTTCGCCGAGTCGCTGCGCGAGCGCGTCGCCACACTCGAGGGGCTCGACGTCGCCGTCCTCGACGACGTCCGCCGGTCGGTCGTGCTCACCCCAGGTGCCCGTACGCTCGTGCGCACCCTCACGCGGCTCGGCTTCACCGTTGCGTTGGTGTCCGGTGGGTTCGCCGAGATCGTCGAGCCGATCGCGGCCGACCTCGGGATCGACCTGGTCGAGGCCAACCACCTCGAGGTCGCGCACGGTCGGCTGACCGGACGGGTCACCGGCGACGTGGTCGACCGCGCCGGCAAAGAGCGGGCGCTGCGCCGGTTCGCCGCCGAGGCCGGTCTGCCGATGTCCCGGACAGTGGCTGTGGGAGACGGTGCCAACGACCTCGACATGCTCGCCGCTGCCGGTCTCGGGGTGGCGTTCAACGCCAAACCGGTTGTCCGCGAACAGGCGCACGCCGCTGTGAACGTGCCCTACCTCGACGCGGTCCTGTTCCTGCTCGGCATCACTCGCGAGGAGATCGAGGATGCCGACGCGGCCGACGGCACCCCCACCCCCGCCCCGCCGGTGCCGACTTCGCCAGCCCTGCCAACCCGGTTCGACCCGGTGTCCTCCTAAGGTGGGTGCGTGGCACTGAGCGCGGCGGGTACGCCGGAACCGGGCCGACCACCCCGTCGCACCTTGTTCGTCATCGGGGGTGCCGAGGACAAGCTGGGTCGTTCCGTGGTGCTCAAACGGTTCGTCCGGTTGGCCGGCGGGCGTCAGTCGCGGATCGTCATCATCCCCACCGCGTCCTCGTTCGTCGATGAGGTGGCCGAGAGCTACCGGTCGGTGTTCACCAGGTTGCGTGCCGGAGTCGACATCGAGGTCGTCCACGCACCCTCCCGCGCCGCCGCCCGCGACCCGTCCCTCGTCGAGCGGCTCGACAAGGCGACCGGTGTCTTCATCTCCGGTGGCAGCCAGCTCAAGCTGGGCCAGTTCCTCGTGGGCACACCCGTCGGCGACGCGATCCACGCGGCATACCAGCGGGGAGCAGTCATCGCCGGCACCTCGGCGGGCGCCTCGATCATGAGCCGGTTCATGATCTCGCTCGGCGACGAAGGCCTCACCCCCCGCCAGCGCAGCAGCCAGATCACGGCCGGACTGGGACTGCTCGAGGGGGTGATCGTCGACCAGCACTTCGACCAGCGGGGTCGCTACGGTCGGCTGCTCTCGCTCGTCGCCAACTCGCCCAACCTGCTGGGGATGGGCATCGACGAGAACACCGCGGTCGAGATCCGCGGCGGCCGGACCATGACCGTCGTCGGGTCCGGCGGGGTGTTCGTCGTCGACGCCCGCAACGCGGTCACCGACGCCGCAGATGCACGCCGGGGTGCACCGCTGCTCGTGTCGGGCGCAGTGGTGCATTCGCTGCCCACGGGCGCTACGTTCGACCTCGAACACGTCGCCCTGACGAAGTTCGTCGAACGGCACCCCGACATCGAGGTCGCGGTGGCGTCCGCCAAGGACCGAGCAGCGCCACCCCTGGCCCGCACCAGGTCGCTCGAGCCCTGACGCCGCGCCCCGACCGGCTGCTTGTCACCAACCCAGCCACATCCAGGCACAGGAGGAACCCGATGGCCGCCGAGCGTCCCGCCCCGACAGGACCGCTCTCGCCCGACCTCACGATCGTCTCGTCGAAGGTCTACCGCGGCCCCAACTTATGGTCCTACGAACAGGCGGTCCACCTCGTGGTCGACCTCGGTGTGCTGGAGGGCTATCCGACTGACACGATCCCCGGGTTCACCGATGCGCTCGTCGAGACTCTCCCGGGGCTGAAGCGGCACCACTGCTCCCGAGGACACCAGGGCGGGTTCGTCGAACGGCTCCGCGAGGGCACCTGGGCGGGCCACGTCGCCGAGCACGTCGCACTGCAGCTGCAGACCGAGGCGGGTCACTACCAGTCGCGTGGGAAGACCCGCTCCGTCCGTGGGGAGCCGGGGCGCTACAACGTCATCTACGGCTACATCGACGAGTCGGTGGGGCTGGCGGCCGGTCGCCTCGCGGTGCGGGTCGTCAACCAGCTCGTTGCTCCCGAGCCCGACTTCGACTTCCAGACCGAGCTGAACGCCTTCATCCGTCAGGCCGAGCGCACCGCCTTCGGACCCTCGACCGCCGCGATCGTGGAGGAGGCCGTCAGCCGCGACATCCCGTGGATCCGGCTCAACAACGCCTCGCTCATCCAGCTCGGCCAGGGCGTGCACCAGCAGCGGATCCGGGCGACGATGACGTCCAAGACCGGTGCGCTGGCCGTCGACATCGCCGGTGACAAGGACCTGACGGCGACATTGCTGGGGTCGGCCGGGCTCCCGGTCCCTCGCCAAGCCGCCGTTCGGTCCCTGCAGGGCGCCGTCGAGGCCGCGGACCGGATCGGGTTCCCGTTGGTCGTCAAGCCACTCGACGGCAACCATGGACGAGGGGTATGCCTGGACCTGAAGTCGCAGGCAGACGTCGAGAAGGCGTTCGACATTGCCAAGGCCGAGTCGAAACGCGGCACGATCATCGTCGAGTCGTTCGTCACCGGACGTGACTACCGGTGCCTCATCGTCGGCGGCCGGATGCAGGCGATCGCCGAGCGAGTACCCGCGCACGTCGTCGGCGACGGGACGCACACGGTGCGCGAGCTCGTAGACATCACCAACTCCGATCCGCGTCGCGGTGTCGGACACGAGAAGGTGCTGACCCGGATCAAGGTGGACCCGGCGGCCGAGGAGGTGGTGGCGGCCCAAGGCCACACGCTGGAGGCCGTCCCGCCTGCCGGCGAGATGGTGCGGCTCGCCCTCACCGGCAACATGTCCACCGGTGGGATCTCCGTCGACCGGACCTTCGACGCGCACCCGGACAACATCGAGATCGCCGAGGAGGCCGCCCGCATGGTGGGCCTCGACGTCGCCGGCATCGACTTCATCTGCCCCGACATCGCCTCCCCGGTCCGGGAGACCGGCGGGGCCATCGTCGAGGTGAACGCGGCACCCGGGTTCCGGATGCACACGCACCCGACCGTCGGCGTGCCCCAGTTCATCGCCAAGCCTGTCGTCGACCTGCTCTTCCCGCCCGGCTCCCCGTCGCGGGTCCCGATCGTCGCGGTCACCGGCACGAACGGCAAGACGACGACGTCGCGGATGATCGCCCACATCTTCAAGGGTCTGGGCCGCAAGGTCGGGATGACCTCGACCGACGGCATCGTCATCGACGAACGTCTGGTTATCAAAGCCGACGCCTCCGGCCCCAAGTCCGCTCGGATGGTCCTGCAGAACCCGCGCGTCGACTTCGCGGTCATGGAGGTCGCCCGGGGTGGGATCATCCGCGAGGGCCTCGGCTACGACCGCAACGACGTCGCGGTCGTCACCAACGTGGCGCCCGACCACCTCGGCCTCGGTGGCATCAACACCCTCGAACAGCTTGCCGCGGTCAAGGCCGTCATCGTGGAAGCTGTCCCCCGCAATGGTTTTGCCGTCCTCAACGCCGATGACCCGCTGGTGCGCAACATGCGGCGGCGGTGCTCGGGCGAGGTCATCTGGTTCTCGTTGGAGTACCCCGGGTCGGACACGCGCGAGTACATCGAACGGCACTGTCGACGTGGCGGCCGGGCCGTCGTCCTCGACCAGACCGACCGTGGCGACATGATCGTGATCAAGCACGGGCGACGCAGCATGCAGCTGGCCTGGACCCACCTGCTACCGGCCACCTTCGGTGGAGCGGCCCGTTTCAACGTCGCCAACGCGCTGGCCGCCACCGGGGCGGCGTTCGCAGCCGGGGCGCCGCTGCACGACATCCGCCAGGGCCTGCGCACCTTCACCACGAGCTACTACCTCTCCCCCGGACGGATGAACCTCCTCGACGTGGGCAACGTCGAGGTCTTCATCGACTACTGCCACAACGCCGCCGGTATGCGTGCCATCGGGGAGTTCGTCGACATCTACAGCGCCAACAATGCTGGTCGGACCGAGCTCGGCAAGAGCTCGCGCATCGGGATGATCGGCGCCGCCGGCGACCGTCGGGATGACGACATCCGGGAGCTGGGTTCCGTTGCAGCGCAGCACTTCGACGTCATCGTCGTCCGAGAGGACGACCGCCTGCGCGGGCGCAAGGCGGGCGCGACCGCTCAGCTGGTCGCCGACGGGGTCCGCGCCGCGATGGCCGATGGCGCCCGGTGCCGTCAGGTGGAGATCGTGCTTGACGAAATCGACGCCCTCAACCATGTCATGGCGCGGGCCAACCCGGGCGACCTCGTGATGATGTGTGTCGACAAGCACGCCGCGGTCGCCGCCGAGCTCGAGAACCGGATGCACAGCGCGCAGGCGGGCGCCCACTCCAACGAGTTCGTCGGGGACCCCGACCTGGACCCGTCGAGCCTGCAGATCACGGCGTCGGCGGAGGGTCAGGAGGCGGAGGTCGAGGCGATCGTCGCCGACGCCGAGGCGGCCGAGTCCGGTGTGGCCCAGGCCTGACGGGGCAGCGTCGCACCAGTAAGTGAACGGCCGGTGAAGGGTCGGTGCAGGGCGGACGGTCAGTGGAGAGGGTCTGCCGACCGCGCCTCGTCGGCGTACGCGTGCAAGGCCCGTCGGTAGGCCGCCGAGTCCTCGTCGGTGGCGTGGTCGACGAGGGAGTCGACCAGCCCGGCGACGGCGTCCTGGGGCCGTCCCGCGTCCAACAGGACCAACGCGCGGAAGGCAGCCACCGACGCGCTGCCGGGATGTGTGACGTCGACCTCGTCGAGCAGGAGCAGCGCCGCGTCCAGCTCGCCGAGCAACCGAAGGGTCGAGGCTGCCTGGATCTGCGCACGGTGCCGGTGCGGTTCGCGCAACCGCAACGCCAGCGCCTCCCGGTAGTAGGGCAGGGCAGCACCGGGCTCGCCCGCGGCATCGAGCGCGCTGGCGCGCTCGAACACCAGGCGAGGGTCGCCGGGGCTGGTCGCCCACAGCCGCTCGACCACGGTCACCCGTTCCTGCGTGTCGTCGATGGCCCACATCTCGGCGATCTCGGTCTCCAGCTCGTGTTCTCCCCGGGCCCGGACAACCTTTCGCCGGATAGTCCTCGGATCGTCGACGGTTGCGCCTCGGCCGCCGAGCCACTCCTGCACGGCGGGTAGCTGGTCGTGACACATGAAGGCCACGACGTCACCGTCGGCCAGTGTGGGGAGCAGTCCCTCGATCCCTTCCATCTCGCCGGCGTAGGACTCCACCTCGGTGACTCCGACGCGGGAGAGTCCGGCGCGGAGCAGCTCGTCGATGTCCTCGACGGTTCGGCCCCGCAGGTACTTGGGCTTGTGCGCCAGGATGACATGGTCGGACCCCTTGCCGGCGATCTCGCCCAGCCCCTCCAGCGCCTCGTCAGGCCGGTCACCGGTGCCGCCGAGACCAACGTGGACCCGGGCCCCGGGCGCCCGCAGGCCGTGCGCAACCTCGAGTAGCGCCTCGAGGCTGGCTTCGTTGTGAGCCATGTCGAGGATGACGCTCGCCGAGCCGCCGGTCTCCAAGGGCAGCGAGTAGGTGTTGAGACGCCCCTCGTTGAGCACCGGGTCGGGAGCGAACGTCCGCAGGCCCTCCACGACGGCAGCGCGTGGCATACCGAGTCCGAGTGCGGCGGCCGCCGCGGCGAGCGCGTTGGCGGTGTTGTACCGCGACAGTCCGAAGAGGGTGACCGGGACGTCCACGATCTTCACCAGGCGGTCCGGGTCTGCGTTGGGGGTCAGGACCACGATCTCTCCGTCTAGGACAGTCACTCCACGCCCGCCGACGCCGATGGACTCGCGCAGGGCGGGGGCGTCCGGGTCCACGCTGAACGCCCATGGCCGGGCCTTGATCCGGTGCCGCATGGACCAGACTCGCGGGTCCTCGCCGTTGAGCACTACCCAACCGTCGGCCTTGGTCACCGTCGTCACGATGGCCTTGACCTCGGCGAGCTGGTCGAGGGTGTCGATGCCCTGCAGACCAAGATGGTCGGCAGTGACATTGGTGACCACGCTGACGTTGTTGCTCGCAACACCCATACCCCGCAACAGCATTCCGCCGCGAGCGGTTTCGAGGACGCCAACCTCGAGGCCCGGCGTCTCGAGCACCGCGCGCGCTCCGGCGGGGCCGGAGAAGTCCCCCGCCTCGACCGTCTCGCCCATGACCACGACACCGGAGGTGGAGCTCCAGGCGGTGCGCAGCCCGGCGGTCATCGCGATATGGGCAATGAGGCGGGTCGTCGTCGTCTTGCCGTTGGTGCCGGTGACCGAGACGACCGGCACGGACGGTGTCGTCACGGCCGAGGCCGATCCGGGGGGTTCGCTACGGATGCCTTCAGCGATCGCGGTGAGGATCCGGTCCGGGGTGTCGGCACTGGGCTGCGGACCGTC
>NZ_JBDTKA010000030.1:0-15212 GCF_039935575.1 Lapillicoccus sp. | reverse complement strand
ACTACCCCACGGCCGACGGCACGTGCGAGCGCGACTACATCCACGTCGAGGACCTTGCGGCGGGACACGTCGCGGCCCTGAACCGGATCGCCCTGTCCGACAGCCCGATTCGCACCTGGAACCTCGGAACCGGTACGGGAACCTCGGTGTTGGAGGTGATCCACGCCTTCGAGCGCGCCTCGGGGCGAACCATCCCCTACGACGTGGTGCGTCGGCGGCCCGGTGACCTGCCGGCGTACTGGGCGGATCCGACCCGGGCGAACGAGGAGCTCGGCTGGCGCGCGACCCACACGATCGACGACATGTGCGCCGACACCTGGCGCTGGCAGAGCGCGAACCCGAACGGCTACGAGGACGCCGTACTCCCGGATGAGTGACGGTATGCGTGCCCCCTCGAGACCGCTGCGGGTCGCGTTCGTCTGCACCGGCAACATCTGCCGCTCACCGATGGGCGAGGTCATCCTGCGTGACCTGCTGGAGGAGGCCGGCGTCGGCGACGCGGTACAGGTCGACTCCGGAGGGACGACTCGCTGGGAGGTCGGCAACCCCATGGACCCCCGGGCGCTAGCCGAGCTGCGTACCCATGGCTATGACGGGTCGGCCCATCTGGCAAGGGTTTTCGAACCGGCGTGGTTGGCGGAAACAGACCTCGTCCTCGCTGCGGACAACGGGCACGCGACAGTGCTCCGCCGCTGGGCGCGGACCCGCGAGGACGCGGAAAAGGTGTTCCTGATCAGGTCGTTCGACCCGGCCGCCGTCGCGGCGGGGACGCTGGAGATCGACGACCCCTGGTACGGCGATCAGGACGACTTCGAGCGGTGTTTCGTTGAGGTCGAAGCCTCCTGCCGAGGCATCGCGGCCGAGGTGACCGCGCGCATACGCACGCGCTGACGGCCGGAAGCACCCAGCGCAGTCTGGGAGACTGGTGCCATGTCCTGCTTCGCCGACGCTGATCCCCCGATCGCCCTCGGCGCCCTCGACGGGAGATATCGGCCCGTCGTCGCACCACTGGTCGACCATCTCTCCGAGGCGGCCCTGAACCGGATGCGGGTCCACGTCGAGGTCGAGTGGCTGATCCACCTGACCGACTACGACGTCGTCCCCGGTGTGCGGCACCTGACCGACGAGGAGCAGAAGCAGCTGCGCGAGGTCGTGACAACGTTCGGAGTGGACGAGGTGGCCGAGCTGGCCGCCATCGAGCGCGAGACCGTGCACGACGTCAAGGCCGTGGAGTACTTCCTCAAGCGTCGACTGCAGCAGGTCGCGCCGGCACCGCAGGACCGCGGGCTCTCCGAGATGGTCCACTTCGCGTGCACCTCCGAAGACGTCAACAACCTGTCCTACTCGCTGATGGTGCGCGGTGCGGTGCGCGAGGTATGGCTGCCGCGGGCGACCGCGCTGGTCGACCAGGTGGTGGCCATGGCTCACGAGCAGCGGGACACACCCATGCTCGCCCACACGCACGGCCAGCCGGCGACCCCGACGACGCTCGGCAAGGAGCTTGCCGTCCTCGCCTCGAGGTTGCGCCGCCAGCTGCGGCGAGTAGCGGGGGCGGAGTACCTCGGCAAGCTCAACGGCGCCACGGGGACGTTCGGCGCCCACGTCGCCGCCGTGCCCGACGCGGACTGGCCGGCGATCAGCCGCTCCTTCGTCGAGCACCTCGGTCTGACCTGGAACCCGCTGACGACGCAGATCGAGAGTCACGACTGGCAGGCCGAGCTCTATGCCGACCTGGCCCGGTTCAACCGGGTGCTGCACAACCTGTGCACCGACGTGTGGAGCTACATCTCGATGGGCTACTTCGCCCAGGTCCGCGGCCAGGGCAGTGTCGGGTCCTCGACCATGCCGCACAAGGTCAACCCGATCCGCTTCGAGAACGCCGAGGCCAACCTCGAGGTCTCCAACGCGCTGTTCGACGTCCTCGGCGTCACACTGGTCCAGTCCCGCCTGCAGCGCGACCTGACCGACTCCTCGATGCAGCGCAACATCGGCAGCGCCTTCGGGCATTCGCTGCTTGCGATCGACAACGCGGGACGCGGGCTCGCCGGTCTCGACGCGGTGCCCACGGTGATGGCGGCTGACCTCGACGCCAACTGGGAGGTGCTCGGAGAGGCCGTCCAGTCGGCGATGCGCGCGTGTGCTGCCCAGGGCGTCGAGGGCATGGAGAACCCCTATGAGCGGCTCAAGGACCTGACCCGTGGCCGCCGGATCACCCAGGGCGATCTGCGTGAGTTCGTCGTCGGGCTGGGCCTGCCCGACGGTGTCGCCGCGCGGCTGTCCGCGATGACGCCGCAGTCCTATGTCGGCCTCGCCCCGCAGCTGGTGGGCTACCTCGACCCCGAGGACTGAGCCGGACCCTTGGCGGGGGATCGTCTGCGACCTAAGGTCGAGGTATGCCTCGATCACGCCGGGCGCGCGCCCGCGACATCGACGTGCTGGCGGGGGCTCTTCCCGAGGTCGCAAGGGCCACGGCGTGGGGCGACCGGCCGGCATACCAGGTCAAGGGCAGGACCTTCGTGCTGTGGCGCGGGCCTCGCAAGGACGCCCTCGGTGCGGACGGCGAGCGTCTGGAGGACGTCGTCATGTTTGCGGTGCCGGGTCCCGAGGAGAAGGCGGCGATGCTCGCGAGCGGGCCGCCCTGGTTCACGACACCGCACTTCGACGGATACAACGCGGTCCTCGTCCAGGAGGCGCACGTCGGGCAGGTCAGCCTGGAGGAGCTGCGTGAGGTCGTCGAGGACGCCTGGTTGGCCAAGGCACCCAAGCGGCTCGCCGCGCAGTGGCTGGCGAGCCGGGAGACTCAGCCGAACCCGCAGAGGAACAACCGGGCCCGGTATGAGCACCGGCTCAGACGGTGATGCGGCCGTCCGGGGTGTCGAAGGTGACGGCAAGCAGGCCGGGCGTCCCGTGCGGTGCGACCCAGGTGAAGTCGATGACCGACGACGTTCCCTCGGGCGGCAGGCCGAGCCACTCCTTGACCCGCTCGGGGTCACCCGCGATCTGCAGGCCCTCGATCGTCACCGCGGTGGAGGCCCCGACGCTGGGGTGTCGGCTCTGGTCCTCCCACTCGACGTAGTAGGGCAACTGCGGGTCGGAGATCAACCCCTTGATACCCAGCTGACGCCAGCGCAGCTCGACCCCATCAGGAAGCCGGCGGTTGCCCTCGACCGAGGGGCGGCCGAGCCGGTCCTCGACGCAGGAGATGTCGTCAACGCTCACGCACCAGCCGAGCCATCCGCCACCCGCCTCGGAGCGGGCCTTGACGGCCTGCCCGAACGGCGCCTTGTCGGAGGCGGGGTGGTCGAGGCACTCGACGACCTCGACGTAGCGCTGGTGTGAGAGCGGCAGGATGATGTTGCGCGTCCCGAACCGGGGGTGGACTCCGCCATCAACCGGCTCGACACCGATGAGCTTGGAGAGCCGGTCGGCCGTCGCGCGCAGCCCGTCATGCTCTGCGGTGTACGAGACGTGGTCGACGCGCATACCGCCCATCGTGGCACACGGCACATCATGCTGATGACCACCCCCTCGGCAGCCTGCGAACCGGCTGCCAACCGTCCGTCGACCGTCCGTCGACCGTCCGTCAACCGTCCGTCAACCGTCCGTCAACACCGACCAGCCCGCCGCCGACGGCTCAGGCTCGGGTCCGCTGTCGGACTGCCTCGTAGACCACGATGGCCGCCGATGCCGCCACGTTGAGCGAGTTCGCCCTGCCCAGCATGGGGATTCGAACCCGGTATGCGGCTGCCTCCAGCACCTGCTGGTCCACCCCGTGCTTCTCCGCGCCCACGACGACCGCCACCCGCCCGCTGAGGTCAACGTCGGTGTAGAGCAGGTCGGTCTCCGGCGTGGTGACGACCAGGGGGATCCCGTGGCGCCCCAACCAGGCCAGCGTCTCGGACGTGGTCGCCGAGGCGACGGGGACGCTGAACACCGTGCCCTTGCTCGCCCGGACGACGTTGGGGTTCCCCCAGTCCGTGACCGGGTCCGCCGCGACGACCGCCGCCACGCCGGCCGCGTCGGCGGTCCGCAGCATGGCGCCGAGGTTGCCCGGTTTCTCGACACCCTGGCTCACCAGGAGCAGGGGCCGGGCCGACAGTTCGGCGATGCCGCGCGCGTCCAGGGCCAGGAGCGTGGGGTCGACCGCCGGGACGACGGCGAGCAGCCCGTCGGCGCCCTCCCGGTAGGCCACCTTCTCGAACGCCTGGCGGCCGAGCCGGACCACCTCGGCACCCAGGGTGCGGGCGCGAGTGACCACGTCCTCCTGGAGCCCGATCACCTGCAGTCCGGCCGGACCGCCGGGGCTGAACAGCTCCGGGCAGACAAACAGCGTGGCCGGACGTATCCCGCAGTCCAGCGCCAGGGCCAGCTCCTCGTGTCCCTCGACCAGGGTGGTGCGGGTCTCCTCCCGGCCGCGACGTCGACGCAGCGCCGCCAGCGACTTCAGCCGGGGGTTGGCGGGGGAGGTGATGAGCAGGTCGGACATGGTGCGCCCAGCATGTCAGCCGCGGGAGGGGCATACTTGGCGCGTCGATCGACGTCGCGGGAAGGGGTGCGATGCTGGCGCACGGAGCCGTCCTCACCGTCATGGGTCAGCAGCGCCCATACGCCGTCTCGCGTCCCCTCACGGTCCACGAGGTGCACCTCGCCGAGCCGGGACCCACCGAGGTGCTTCTGCGGATCGAGGCCGCCGGGCTGTGTCATTCCGACCTGTCCGTGGTCGACGGTGGACGACCCCGGCCGATGCCCATGTTGCTCGGTCACGAAGCGTCTGGGCGGGTCCTCGCCGTCGGCGACGCCGTCACCGCCGTCACCCCCGGTCGCCGCGTGGTGCTTTCCTACCTTCCCGCGTGCGGTGAGTGCGTCGGGTGCCGCTCAGACGGGCGTCGGCCATGCGTTCCGGGCAGCGCCGCCAACGCGAACGGGGAGCTGCTGTCCGGTGGCCGCAGGATCCGGCTCGGTCGAGGCGACGGCACTGGGGAGCAGGTGAACCACCACCTCGGGGTATCAGCCTTCGCCACCCACGCTGTCGTGGACGAGCGATCTGTCGTACCCGTCGACGACGACGTCCCCCCTGACGTCGCCGCCTTGATGGGATGTGCTGTGCTGACCGGCGGCGGCGCCGTCACGAACGCCGGCGGAGTGCGACCTGGCGAGAGTGTCGCCGTGGTCGGGTTGGGCGGGGTCGGCTGCGCCGCACTCCTGGTCGCCCGGGCCGTTGGCGCCTCGCGCGTGGTCGCCGTCGACGTCCACCCGGACAAGCGCGCGCTGGCGCTGGCGCTGGGCGCGGACG
Organism: Lapillicoccus sp.; assembly: GCF_039935575.1. Taxonomy (GTDB): domain Bacteria; phylum Actinomycetota; class Actinomycetes; order Actinomycetales; family Dermatophilaceae; genus Lapillicoccus. The sequence goes on along the minus strand of NZ_JBDTKA010000030.1, from coordinate 9,919 downwards.
ATGCCCTCACCCCAGACGAGGCGACCGGGATCGACGCAGACTGTGTGGTCGAGGCGGCTGGGGTGGGCACCGCCGTCCGCACGGCGATCTCTGCCACCGGGCCGGGAGGACGCACCGTGCTGGTCGGCCTGCCGCGCCCGGGAACACGGGTCGAGATCGACCCTCTCGCCATGGTCGCGGGGGGGATGTCCGTGATCGGGAGCTACCTGGGCTCCTCCGTCCCCAGGCGTGACGTCCCTCGCTATCTCGACCTCTGGCGGGCGGGTCGCCTCCCGGTCGAGCGCCTGATCAGCAACCGGATCGGGCTGGACGACCTGAACGAAGCCCTCGACGCCCTTGCCGACGCGCGTGTCGTCCGTCAGATCGTGCTCCCGCACGGCTGAAGGGGTGCGCCTCAGCCTCGGACCAGCGAGCGGAGCACCGGGACGAGCCCATCGTCTTCGACCGTGCCGGTCACCTCGTCCGCGGCTGCTTTGACCTCGGCCGGAGCCTGGCCCATGGCCACACCGCGCGCGGCCCAGGCCAGCATCTCGAGGTCGTTGCGCTGGTCCCCCACCGCAACGGTGTCGGCCGGCTCGACGCCCAGCCGCCGGCGTACCAGCTCCAGCGCAGAGCCCTTGGAGACCCCTTCGGGGTTGATGTCGAGCCAGGCGGTCCAGCCGACGGCGTAGGAGACCCCGTGCAGCCCGACGCGTTCGACGAGCTCCATGAAATCCTCTGACGTGGCCTCGGGCCGGCGAAGCGTGACCCGGGTGACCGGTCCGGAGACGAGGTCCTCCCAGTCGACGACCACCTGCTCGCCGCCGAGCTCACCGTCGGGGAACGGCGCGCTCACCTTGAACCCCACGCCGAGGTCCTCGACAGCCACCAGGGCCTCGGGGGCGGCCGCGCGCAGCAGGCTGAGGGCGGGGCGCGGGTCGAACGTCACCGTGTCGACGATCTGATAACCCCGCTCCTGCCCCGGGTCGAGCCGGATCGTGACGGCGCCGTTGGAGCAGACGGCATAGCCGCTCGTCAACCCGAGCGCCGCGACGATCGGCGTGGTCGCGACGATGGAGCGTCCGGTCGCGATGACGACATGAAGCCCCGCCGCCACGACCGCGGTCACCGCGTCCGCGACGAGCGGGGACAGCACACCTGCGTGGTCGATGGTCGTCCCGTCGAGGTCCAACGCGACGAGCCGCGGCGGAGCCGAGCTGCCGCCGGCGGTCATGCGTGGCTCCTGCCTGCCTAAAGGATCGGGGTCGTGAGCCCCCATGCGGCTCACGACCCCAACCATAGGACGCGGGTCAGACGGCCTGCTTCATCGCCTCGCGGATCTTCAGGCGCCGGCCCGTATGCATGACCGAACGGCGGTAGAGCTTCTCACCCACCACGATCGACCCGAACGCGAACGCGAGCGTGATCAGCAGCGAGACGAACGGTTCCCACCAGGATGCCTCGCCGGCCAACAACCGCTGGGGCATCGAGATCGTCGAGACGACCGGAACGTAGGACGCGACCACCCGGACGGTCCCCATGGCGAACAACCCGACGAACATGGCGATCATCAGGCTCATGGTCAGCACGGGCGTGGTGGCCTGCAGGTCCTCGCTTCGAGTGGCGAGCGAACCCGCCACCGCCCACAGGCAGGAGAGGGCACCGAAGCCCGCGATGAAGAACACGAGGAACCAGCCCGCCGACGCGGCCACCGTGCCGAGCTGGGCGGCATACGAGGTGAACGCCATCCCGACCAGGCCGACCCCGACGTAGAGAACCATCTGTCCGAGGGCCAGCGCGCAGTTGCCCACGATCTTGCCGAGCAGCAGCTGCCGCAGCGGCACGGCGCTGACGAGGATCTCGACGACCCGGGACTGCTTCTCCTCGACGACGCTTTGGGCGATCGTCATCCCGAACGTGAGCGACGCGAAATAGAACAGGAACGCGAAGACCAGTCCGACCACGAGCAGGAGGCCGGGGTTGGCATCGGTTTGCAGGACCTGAGACTGGACCTCGCTGCCCGCGGTCAGGGCCTGCGCGGTCGTCCCCGCGGCCACCGCGTTCCGTTGCAGGGTGTCGTCGCGCACGACCTCGCCGACGAAGGTCAAGAGCTTCGAGTCGACCTTGGTCTTTGCGACGAGTCGCCAGCCTGAGGCGTCGTGGACCAACCCGGCATCGACGGCTCCAGAGCTCACCGCGGCATCTACCGCAGCAGGGGCGGGGGAGTCCGTGAGCGTCAGGGTGATCGGGCTCTTTCGCGTGTCGGCGAGGGTGTCGACCTGCTCCATCACGGCACGGGCGCCGTCGCCGGTGACGGCGACCGACGTCGAGTCGGCCCGGCCGGCAAGAACAACCTGGAGGCCGAGGGTGCCGGCGAGGATGACCAGGGTGAGACACGTGCCGATGAGGAAGTTGCGGTCCCGCAGCTTCACGACGACCTCGCGGGTCGCCACGATCGGCCAGACGCTGCGTCGGTCGGAGCGGCCCGGAGTCCGCGGCGTCGCGCGCCGGTCGTCGGTGTGGATGTCGGTGCCGGTGTCGGTGTCGCGCGGGGTGGTGTGGGTGCTGGTGCTGGTCATGCCGTGACCTCCCGGTAGATCTCACTGAGGCTGGGAACGATGGTGCTGAGCTCCTTGACCGAGCCGCGGCGCAGCGCCTCGTGCAGGATGCGGTCGCCCGCGTCGGCCGCGACCAGCTCGAGGACGGCAGTCGGGCCGTCGACGTCGACGACGGAGACCCCCGCCATCTCGCGCACCCAACCGGCGTCCCGGTCGACGACCAGGCGGTGCAGGGTGCGGCCGCGGCGGCGCAGATCGGCGACCTTCCCCTCGGCGACCACCCGACCGCGGGACAGGACGACCAGCTGGTCGCAGAGCCGCTCGACCAGGTCGAGCTGGTGCGACGAGAACAGGACGGGGACGCCCTCGGCTGCGGACTCGCGCAGCAGGTCCGCCATCGAGTCGACGGCCTCGGGGTCGAGCCCGGAGAACGGCTCGTCGAGGACGAGAGCGGTCGGGCCCGTCATCACGGCCGCGGCGATCTGGACGCGCTGCTGGTTCCCGAGCGACAGCGACTCGAGGGTGTCGTTCTTCCGCTCGCCGAGCCCGAACCGTTCGAGGTGCTCCGTCGCCGCCTGCTTGGCCGCGGCCGCCGACATCCCGTGCAGCCGCCCGAGGTAGACGAGCTGGAAGAGGACCGGCTGCTTGGGGTAGAGCCCCCGTTCCTCGGGCATGTAGCCGAACCGGGCGCGGTCGTCGCGGGTGGCCGGTCGGCCGTCCCAGAGCACCTCGCCGTCGGTGGGCTCGAGGATGCCCATGATCATCCGCATCGTGGTCGTCTTGCCGGCGCCGTTGCCTCCGACGAACCCGGTGAGCCCGCCGGCGCGGACGGTGAGGCTGACATCGTCGACGGCGCGGTTGGTGCCGAAGACCTTGGTGAGGCCGCGTGTCTCGATCATCTGGAGACTCCTTCGCTGTGGTCCTCCTACGCTAGGCAGCGACCAGCGGGCGCGGATCAGCCTCGCGGGGGAGCCGTCAGCGGCGCGACTCGTCCGTCGGAGGGATGAGACGGGCCTCGTGCGCGACGACGACGGCCTGGACCCGGTCGCGCAGGTGCAGCTTTGCCAGCAGGTTCGACACGTGCGTCTTAACGGTCGCCTCGCCGACAAACAGCTCGGCAGCCACCTCCGCGTTGCTCATCCCCCGGCCGACCAGGACCAGAACCTCGTGCTCGCGCACGGTCAGCAGGTCCAGCTCCTTGGGGACCCGCGGCGGCGGCGCGGCGGCGGCTGGACCGCCCTGCCGGTATGCCTCGGGGTCACCGCCGGAGCCATCCGCCTCGCCGGCCGACATCCGCTCGATCACCCGGCGGGTCACCTCGGGTGCGAGCAGCGCGTGACCGCCGGCGACCACGCGTACGGCTTCGACGAGCTTCTCCGGCTCGGTGTTCTTCAGCAGGAACCCGCTCGCACCGGCGCGCAGACCGTCGACGAGGTAGTCGTCGCGGTCGAACGTCGTCAGGATGATGACCTTGGCCAGGTCCCGTTCGACGATCTCACGGGTCGCCTCGATGCCGTCCGTCCCGGGCATCTGCACGTCCATGAGCACGAGGTCAGGGCGGAGGCGTTGAACGACCTCGACACCGTGCCGCCCATCGCTGGCCTCGCCGACGACCTCGATGTCCGGCTCGACCGACAGGATCATCGAGAACCCCGACCGCACCAGCGCCTGGTCATCGACGACGACAACCTTGATGACGCGGTCGTCGAGACCCGTTTGCGAGCTGTTCCCCGCCTCGGTCACCGGCCCGCCTCACGACGTCCTGCGAGGGCGCCGTCGACCGTGGGCAGGGGGGTCCGGACCCGGACCCGGAACCCGCCGGTGGCCCGCGGCCCGATCTCGAGCGAGCCGTCGAGGGAGGCGACCCGTTCACGCATACCGAGCAGCCCGAGCCCTGTGCCAGAGGTACCCGTCCGGGGTCGGCCCGAGTCGAGGACCTCGACTTCGGCATAACCCCGGCTCGACTCATAACTCTCGCCGCCGCGAGGTTCGACGACGCGGAGCACCACGGTGGCCGAGGAGGCCGTCGAGTGGCGACGGACGTTGGTGAGCGACTCCTGGACGGTGCGGTAGAGCGTGAGTCCGACTGCGGGACTGACTCTTTCGGCGGCACCGACGGGCTCGGCGACGACGGTGTATGCCACGTCGAGGCCCTCCGCACGAAACGTCTCGACCAGCTCGGGGAGGGCATCAACCGAGGGTTCCGGGGCGCGGTTCCGCACGGGCCCGTCGTCGTGCGGCTCACCCTGCCGCAGTGTCCCGAGCAGCGCACGCATCTCCGTCACCGCCTGCCGCGCGGCGCCTTCCACACTCGACAGGGCCGCCGAGGCGGCCGCCGGGTCGGCCGCCAGGACGCGTCGGGCCGCCCCGGCTTGGACACCCATCACCGAGACGTGATGGGCGACGACGTCGTGCAGCTCGCGCGCGATGCGTAGTCGTTCCTGGACGACGGCGTGCTCGCGCAGCTCGGCCGCCTGCGTGCGCAGGATCCGCGCCTGGTCCGCCAGCTCCGCCCGCCGACGGGCGGCCCGCCACGCCGCCTGACCGCCGAGAACGGCGCCCCCGAAATAGAAGACGTTGACGAGGAACGTGTACGTGATGCCCGCGACGACCGGGCTGATCGGGCCGACCTGGGCCATCCCGCTCAGCTCCTCGGCCGCGCGGCCGATGATGAACTGCCAGGACAGCCAACCGAACATCACCAGGAGCACCACGCCCATGACGACCAGGGCCGCGCGCCGGTCGGACGCCCAGGCCATCGCGCTGAACAGGGCGTAGAAGTAGAGAACCTGGACCGGCAGCAGCAGGGCGATGTCCGGCATCGTCACGCCCACCACAAAGAAGGCGACCGACGCCAGCAGGGCGCAGACCAGCGGCCACCGACGGCGGATCCCGACGGGCGCGGCCACGGCGACCAGGCCGGCATACTCCTGCCAGACCGGATGACCGGTGGTGATCGCCCCTCCGCTGCGGGCCAGCTCGAAGGTCAGCGCCGAGATCGCGAACAGGATCAGGGCGAGCAGGACGTCCCGACGTCCAGCGTCCGGGGCGGGGTGGCGGACCCAGTCGTCGTCGACAGCGAAGAACTCAGCCGCCCGGGCTCGTGCTCCCGGCGAATCTCTGGTCACCTCGCTCACCCTGCCAGCCTAGGCAGCGGTATGCCTCGCCCGCCTCCCCCTGTGGGCGGAGCCTGGGTGGAGCCTGAGGGGGGCGCTCAGACCGGACGCAGGACCTCCAGGCCCAGGTGGGGGCGCAGCGCCTCGGGTACGACCACCGACCCGTCGGCCTGCTGGTGGTTCTCGAGGATCGCGACCAGCCAACGGGTGGTGGCCAGGGTGCCGTTGAGCGTGGCGACGGTGCGGGTACCAGAACCGTTCGGGTCCCGCTCGCGGGTATTGAGCCGACGCGCCTGGTATGTCGTGCAGTTCGAGGTCGAGGTCAGCTCGCGGTACCGCCCCTGAGTGGGAACCCATGCCTCGCAGTCGAACTTGCGCGCCGCTGGACCGCCGAGGTCGCCGGCCGCCGTGTCGATGACCCGGTAGGGGACCTCGACCAGGGCGAGCATGTCCTTCTCCCACAGGAGCAGGCGTTCGTGCTCGGCCTCGGAGTCCTCGACCCGGCAGTAGGAGAACATCTCGATCTTCTGGAACTGGTGGACCCGGATGATGCCGCGGGTGTCCTTGCCGTGCGACCCGGCCTCGCGGCGGTAGCACGTCGACCACCCGGCATACCGCTTCGGGCCGGCGCCGAGGTCGAGGATCTCGTTGGAGTGGTACCCCGCGAGGGCGACCTCCGAGGTGCCAGTGAGGTAGAGGTCGTCGGCGGGCAGGTGGTAGACGTCATCGTGCGCATCGAGGTAGCCGGTGCCGTCCATGATCTCGGGCCGTACCAGCGTTGGGGTGACCATCGGCGTAAACCCCGCGTCGACCGCCTGCGCGATCCCGAGGTTGAGCAGGGCGAGCTCGAGGCGCGCGCCGACCCCGGTCAGGTAGTAGAACCGGGCGCCGCTGACCTTGGCGCCGCGCTCCATGTCGATGGCGCCGAGCCGCTCCCCCAGCGCCAGGTGGTCGAGCGCGGTAAAGCCCTCCGCCACGAAGTCCCTTGGAGTACCGACGGTCTCGCGAACGACGTAGTCGTCCTCGCCACCGGTCGGGACCCCCTCGATGACGATGTTGCCGACGGTCCGAACGAGCCGGTCGAGCTCGGCACCGCGGGTGGCGGACTCAGCCTCGAGCTCCTTCACTCGGGCCGAAGTCTGGGTGACCTCGGCGACGAGGGCGGCCTTGTCGGCGCCCTGGGCGGCCGCGACACGCTTCCCGAACGACTTCTGCTGTGCCCGCAGCGCCTCGTAGTCGCGCAGCGACGACCGGCGGGTCTCGTCGGCGGCGAGGATCGCGTCGACGATCCCCGGGTCCTCCCCACGGGCCTTCTGCGAGGCGCGGACGACGTCCGGCGTCTCGCGCACGAGCTTGATGTCGATCACTGCCCCAGGATATCCGCGCCGTGCAGCCGGTTGTCAGCACGCATACGCTCCACCCGAGACCGGCGAGACCCGGCTCTGCGGCTCGGCAGCCAGCTCGGGGCCACTGGCACCGTCGCGACCGACTCGATGACCGGCATCAGCCCTGTACGTCCCACACGTGATGGAAAAGGTCGTGCAGCAGGTAGCGGCCGAGCGACTCGACGGTGAACTCGGAACCGTTGCTGCGTATGCCAGTCCGGTTCCACTGACCGTCACCCACCCGGGTGTATGCCACGGCCAGCGTCTCGCCCGCGTCGGCCAGCTGTTCGCCGACCACCTCCGGATCCTGGGTCCAGTAGCGATCGTCCAGCGCGGTCTCGTCCTGGTCCCAGTTCGCGAAGGTGGGGTCGTCCTCCTCCACCATGAGGCGCAGCCGTTCGGTGAACAGCGTGCAGACGTCCCGGACGTGGCAGGCGTACTCGAGAGGCGACCAGGTGGTCGGACTGGGTCGCCTCGTGGCTTCGGGCCGCGCGAGCACATCCGCCCAGCGCGAGACCGCGTCGCGCACCAGCGCCGGGATCGCCACCGGCTCGACCATCGCGGCGTCGAACCCGCACTCAGGACACGGCCGCTCCAGCGTCCAGGTCCAGTCCTTGTCGTCGGGGGGCGGCAGCGGCGGTGAGGCCGGCTCGCTCGGCTCGCTGGTCGTCACCCCCCGAATGTACCGGCGCGCCGCAGCTCGGGCCGATCCCCCACCACGACCGACAACAGGGTCGCGTGTTGCGGGCCAACCGACCGATTCGCCGCCAGAACTGACAACAGGGTCACGTGTTGCGGGCCAACCGACCGATTCGCCGCCACGACCGACAACAGGGTCGCCTGCTGCGGCCCGCTACGGTCCTGGTTGTGCTCGACAACCGGCTGCTCTGGATCGCCCTCGCGGTCCTGCTCGTGGCCGTCGTGGTGGTGGTCGTCGCGGTGCGCGGACGAGACGTCCTCGAGGCCACCGGGCTGCAGCGCCGGCGTCGTCCACACCGTGACGAGTTCCGGCCGGAGGGAGCCGAGGAGCGTCCCCGGGTGCGCTACGCCGGCGTCGTCGTCAACCCGACGAAGTTCGCCGACCTGGCGGCCGTCCAAGCTCGGGTCACTGCCGCTTGTGCCTCTCATGGATGGGGTGCACCTCGTTGGTACACCACGACACTCGCCGACCCCGGTGCCGGCCAGGCCAGGGCAGCGGTAGCCGACGGAGTCGACGTGGTCTGCACCCTCGGGGGTGACGGGACGGTCCGAGCGGTGGCCGCGGCACTGGTCGGCACCGAGACACCACTCGGCCTGCTCGGCGGCGGGACCGGCAACCTGCTGGGCCGCAACCTCGACCTGCCCGTGGATCACCTCGATCGGGCCGTGGCCGTCGCCCTCACCGGGCAGAACGCCAGGATCGACGTCGGGCGGCTGGAGGTGGACTCGTCGGGTCAGCAGGACCGCCCCAACCAGCACATCTTCCTGGTCATGGCCGGGCTCGGTTTCGACGCCGCGATCATGTCCGACGCACCCGAGCAGCTCAAGGCGCGGGTGGGCTCGGCGGCCTATGTCGTGTCCGGGTTCCGCAACTTCCTCGGACCGCAGTTCCGGGCTCGGATCCAGGTCAGCGGCGAGCCCGAGCTCTCCCGACGCACCCGGACGGTGATCATCGGCAACTGCGGCCGGCTGTTCGGCGGTCTCGTCCTGATGCCCGACGCCAAGATCGACGACGGGTTGCTCGACACCATGGTGCTCTCGCCGCGTGGGCTCGTCGGCTGGACGGCAGTCGCCGGGCACGTGATGACACGGCAGCGTCGGGGGCACTCGCTGATCGACAGGCATAGTGGTTCGGAGGTCAGGGTGACCACCGACGAGCCGCAGCTGGTCCAGCTGGACGGTGACCTGATCGGCACGGCCCGGACGTTGACTGCAACGGTCGACCACCTGGCCCTGGTGGTCCGGGTCGCCGCGACGGGTCAGCCGAAGAGCGCCGCGCCTCAGTAGCGGCCGGCGGCGACGCCGGGGGCACGCAAAGACCGCCGACCCGTCGTGCTCGACAGGCCCGTTCAGGTGGTGCCGGTCACGGTAAACGCGGCGCGGATCCCGTCGCCGACCATGCCGGGCTTGCAGGCGGTCTGGAAGCTACCCGGCTCGGTGATCTTCACCTCGAGCTCGCGGGAGAGTCCGGGCGTGATGTTCTCCACCTCGCCCACGATCCGGCCACCGGGCGCATACACGTAGAACTCGTTGACCTTGGAACCGCCGTTGGTAATCTTGAACGTGATGGTCCCGGCGGCGGCTGTTGCGGTGGAGACCCTGCACTCGTTGTCGGTCTGGTTCACGACGATGGGGCCGCCCACGCTCGCGGAGCTTGTCGCGCCGGCTGAGGTGCCGCCTGACGACGCGCTGCAGCCGGCAAGGGCGAGCACGGCTAGTCCGACGCTGCCGACGGTGCTGGCGAGGACGACGCGGTGACGGGGAAGGGACACGACGAGCTCCTGGGGGTATGCAGCGTGGGACGGGCGTGGTGGGCCGAGGGGAGGACGGGTCAGGCGCCGGTGCGCACAGCCGGAGCCGGGACCTGGGGGGGTATGACCTTGACGGGGCGCAGGAAGAGCGTGAGGACGATGCCGACGTAGAGCACCCAGGCGACCGCCTGCAGCCAGGTCGTGTTGGGGCTGAAGTTGAAGATGCCCTTGAGCAGGACGCCGTACCACGAGTCGGGAGGGATGACACCCCTGACGTCGAACGCCAGGTTGTTCAGTCCAGGCAGGAAGCCCGCCTCCTGGAGGTCGTGCAGTCCGTAGGCGAGGATCCCGCCTGCGACGACGACCAGCAGGATGCCGGTGTAGCGGAAGAACTTCATGAGGTTGATCTTCACGGCGCCCCTGTAGATCAA
>NZ_JBDTKA010000029.1:0-19348 GCF_039935575.1 Lapillicoccus sp. | reverse complement strand
GGAGTTGTCGGACAACGGGGCGTAGGCGAACCAGCCGAACGCCGCGGCGCCCTGGGGCGTGAGGAAGCCGGCGCCGGCGATGAGGCCACCGAAGAGGTAGAGCCAGTAGGCGAACATGTTGAGGCGGGGGAACGCGACGTCCGGCGCGCCGATCTGGATCGGCATGAGCGCGTTGGAGAACCCGGCGAACAGCGGCGTCGCGAACAGCAGCAGCATGATCGTGCCGTGCATGGTGAACAGCTGGTTGTACTGCTCCGGGTTGTCGACGACCTGCAGGCCCGGCGCGGCGAGCTCGGTGCGGATGAGCATCGCCATGATGCCGCCCAGCAGGAACCAGATGAACGAGGTGATGAAGTACAGGTTGCCGATCACCTTGTGGTCGGTCGTGGTCACCCACTTGACGAACGTCTGACCGGGCAGCAGCTTCGGCCTCGAGGTGACCCGTTCGCCCGTGGAGTACTCGAACTGGGTGCCGGTGGGGGTCGTCGTCGTGGCCATCAGTTGCTCCCAGATGCGTTCGGCACGAGCTTTTGGTCCGCGGGCAGAACAGGCTCACGGCTGAGGGTGTTGGCCAGCTGACCGGTCTGGCCCAGGCTCTTGAGCTTGGCCATCTCGGCGTCGAAGTCGGCTTGGGACACGATTTTGACCTTGAACAGCATCTGGGAGTGATAAGCCCCGCACAGCTCGGCGCACTTGCCCTGGAACTCGCCCTGCTGGGTCGGCACGACCTGGAAGCGGTTGGTCTTGCCGGGCAGCACGTCGAGCTTCTGGAGGAACGCCGGCACCCAGAAGGAGTGGATGACGTCGCGAGCATTGAGGATGAACTCGACGCGCTTGTTGATCGGGAGATAGAGCACCGGTTCGGCGTTCAGCGGCTCCCCCGTGTTGCGGTCGAGCGCGACTTGGACACCCGCCTCGTAGACGTTGGCGTCGACGTAGTTGAAGTCCCAGCTCCATTGCTTCGCAACCACATTCACGGTGTAGTCGGGTTTTACCGAGACGTCGAGCAGCGCGGACTCGTCGCGCGCCGTGTAGTAGAAGAGCACCGCGACCATGAACAGCGGCACCACGGTATAGAGGATCTCGATCGGCACGTTGTAGCGCAGCTGCGGCGGGAGGCCGACGTCGTCCTTCTTGCGCCGGTAGCGCACCATCACGTAGATCGTCAGGCCCCACACGATCAGGCCGACGACGAGCGCGGCGATCCAGGTGCCGACCCACAGCGACGTGACGCGGCCCGTGTTGCTGGTGACCTCACCGCCGTTGGTCCCCTGGGGCAGCCATCCACTCGATGCAGTGCCGTTGCTGGCGCAGCCACTGAGGAACATCGCGCAGGCGATCGCGAGACCGGCGATCGCGAGCCCCCGGCGCCTCATGGGCGTGAGCGGCGTGGGGTGCGAGGCCAACGAGTGCACCTTCCGGAACGAGGATGACGGTGGAGGACAAGCATGCGACAAACATCGGAAAAACACAGCCGGGTAGGGCATCGATATGTCCGCCACACTACCTCCCGGACTGCGTTCCCACACGTATGGGTGGGGCTAACGTGACGACCGTGGCGCCCTCGACATCCGACAGCCAGGGTCGGGTCTATCTCGATGCGTCGTCCGGCCCCATGCACCCCGCGGCCCGCGAGACCCTGCTATCGGCCGTCGACGTCGGATGGGCCGATCCGAGACGCCTGCACGCCGAGGGCCGGCGCGCCCGGGTCCTGCTTGACCAGGCGCGTGAGGTGGTGGCGGCGGGCCTCGGCGTCCGTCCGCCGGAGGTCAGCTTCTTGCCGGGTGGTCCGGTCGCGCTCTCGAGCGCGCTCGAGGGCATCCGGTATGCCGGCCGCCGCCGCGGAGGCCGCACAGTCGCCGGAGCGGTCGAGCACTCGGCGGTTCTGGTCCCTGCCCGTGAGATCGCCTCCCGAGAGGAGCGGACGGAGCTGCTCGACGAGGTGCGGGTCGACGATGTCGGGCGGGTGGATCTGAACGCCTGGCGCAGCGCGCTCGAGGTCTCGGGCACGGTCGTGGCGGCACTGCAGTCGGCCAACGGCGAGGTCGGGACGCGCCAGCCGCTCGCCGCGGCATACGAGGCGTGCCGACGCGCCGGCGTCCCCCTGGTGGTCGACGCGATGGCCGGGCTGGGGCGTGACCCGGTTCCCGTGGCATACGACGTCCTCGTCGGCGACGCGCGCTCCTGGGGCGGCCCGGCCGGGGTCGGTGTGCTCGTGGTGCCGGAACGCACCCGCTGGCGTCGCCCTGGGGCGGCGACGGAGGTCGAGGCCGGCCGCACCGACGTCGAGCCCGTCATCCCGCTCGCCCTCGCGGCAGCAGAGGCCTGGCAGCAGACCCAGACGTCCGGAACCGCCGTCGACGACGCCGCCGCGGCCGCCGAGCTGGTCGCACGGATCCGGGCTGCGGCGTCTAACGTCCCGGACACCGTGGTTGCCGGTGACCCGCGGGACCGGCTGCCGCACGTGATGACCTTCTCCTGCCTGTTCGTCGACGGCGAGGCGCTCGTCCACGAGCTCGACCGACGCGGTTTCGCCGTGGCTTCCGGGTCGGCCTGCACGGCGAGCACTCTCGAACCCAGCCACGTCCTCGCGGCGATGGGGACCCTGACGCACGGCAACGTCCGCGTGACCCTGCCGCTGGCGGCAACCGGGCCCGACCGGGCCGCAGGTGTGGACGCGTTCTGCGCCCAGCTGGCCGACGCGGTGGCGACCGTGCGGGCCACTCTCGGGACGCGTGACCTGTGACCCCGACACCCGAATGACCCCGACACCCGAAATCGGCCGGCCGGAGGGCCCCGCGATCCTGGACGCCCGCGGCCAGCGCTGCCCCCTCCCGGTCATCCGGCTCGGCGCGCTGCTTCGCGACCTGACGCCCGGATATGTGGTGCAGCTACTCGCCACCGACCCGGCCGCGCAGACCGATGTCCCGGCGTTCTGTCGGATGCGCGGGCACGACCTCGTCGAGGTCGTAGAGGTGCGCGTGGGCGGGAGCGAGCACACGGCATACCTCGTGCGTCGCGGCACCTGAGTGGGCTCGTCAGGCGAACGCCTCCGGCAGCGGCGCCTGCAGCGCGCTCGCGAGCCGACGCAGGTAGGCGGCTCGCGACAGCTCCGTCACGCCGAGGCTCGCGAGATGGTCCGTGCGCCACTGCACGTCGATGATCCGGCGCGGGTCACCGTCGCGGGTGACCAGGTCGTGCAGGGCGATCACGGCCGCCTTGGACGCGTCCGTCGCGCGGTGGAACATCGACTCGCCGGCGAAGAGGCCGCCGACGGCGAGCCCGTAGAGGCCGCCGACGAGGGCGCCGTCCTGGACCACCTCGACGGAGTGGGCCCACCCGAGGCGGTGCAGCTCGGAGTAGGCGCGGGTGATCTCGGGCGTGATCCACCGGCCCGCCCGGCCGGGGTCCGCGCAGCCGGCGACCACGCCGGCGAAGTCGCTGTCCACGCGGATCTCGAACCGGTGCATCGCGCGATGCATGGACCGACTCACATGCAGGTTCGCGGGGAGCAGCACGCCACGTGGGTCGGGCGACCACCATCCGAGGGGCTCGCCGCCGTAGTCCCCGAGACCCATCGGGAAGACGCCCGCGACGTATGCCTCGAGGATCGTCCCGGGGGCGAGGTCGGCCCCGACCCCCACCAGGTCCTCCCCTTGTTCGGTGCCCGCGACGGCGAACGTGTAGCGCGAACGAGGCGGAAGAGTGGGCACGTTGTCGCCTGTCGATCTAGCGGGCTGACGCGCTCAGCCGTTCGGACAGGCGACGACCGGCGCGATCGCGGCGGCGGAGTCCGGTCCATAGGAGTCGGCGATCCGGTCGAGGAACGTGACCTGTCCCAGCTGGTACTCCTGGGTGCCCACGGTCTCGATGACGTAGGTCGCGAGCATCGAGCCGAGCTGCGCGCACCGCCGCAGATCGAGCCCGCCGGACAGGCCGGTGATGAACCCGGCCCGGAACGCGTCCCCCACGCCGGTCGGATCCGCCTTGCGCACCTCGCGGGCGACCGGAACAGCGATGGTCTCCTGGCCGATCCGGTGGATGGTCACGCCGTGCGAGCCGCGGGTGATGACGCGGACGCCCACCCGCTCGAGGATCTCGTCGTGGCTCCAGCCGGTCTTCTGCTCGGTGAGGTGCCCCTCGTACTCATTGGTGAACAGGTAGGCGGCCCCGTCGACCAGCCGGCGGATCTGGTCGCCGTCGGCGAAGGCGAGCTGCTGGGAGGGATCCGCGATGAAGGGGATCCGTCGCGTTCGACACTCCTGGGTGTGGCGCAGCATGGCCTCGGGGTCGTCGGCCCCGACCAGGACGAGGTCGAGGCCGCCTACCCGGTCGGCAATGGGGCCGAGCTCGATGTTGCGAGCCTCGGACATCGCGCCGGCATAGAAGGTCGCGATCTGGGCCATGTCGTCGTCGGTCGTACAGACGAAGCGCGCGGTGTGCCTCGTCTGCGAGACGTAGACACTCAGGCAGTCGACGCCGTGCCGGGTCAGCCAGGAGTGGTAGTCGTCGAAATCCTCACCGACCGCACCGACGAGGACTGGGTGCTGGCCCAGGTTGGCCATCCCGAACGCGATGTTGGCCGCGACCCCGCCGCGCCGTATCTCCAGGTCCTCTGCGAGGAACGACAGGGAGATCTTGTCGAGCTGCTCGACCACGAGCGAGTCGGCGAACCGGCCCCGGAAGGTCATCAGGTGGTCGGTGGCAATGGACCCGGCGACCGCGATCTTCACGCGCCGAACCTACCCGACGCCAGAACGCCCGGGCGCCACCGGTTGGGGGTGGCGTTCCGGGCGTTCCGGGCGTTCGGTACGGCGTGGGGTGCGCCGGTCAGCTGAAGCTGTCCCCGCAGGCGCAGGAGCTGCCCGCGTTGGGGTTGTCGATCGTGAAGCCCTGCTTCTCGATGGTGTCGGCGAAGTCGATCGTCGCACCGATGAGGTAGGGGGCGCTCATCCGGTCGATCACCACCTCGACACCCGCGAAGTCGCGAACGAGGTCACCGTCGAGCGTGCGCTCGTCGAAGTAGAGCTGGTAGATCAGGCCGGAGCAGCCACCGGGCTGCACGCCCACGCGCAGCCGCAGGTCGTCGCGACCCTCCTGCTCGAGCAGGCTCTTGACCTTGCTGGCGGCGACATCCGTGAGGAGGACCTCGTGGGCCGCCGGGGTGTCGGTGATCGGCGCCGTGCCGGTCTGGGTCTGGTCCTGAACGCTCATCCGTGTGTCCTTCGGGTTTGCGGGAGTCGGAGTGACATCGTCAACCGCGCGGGTCCGTGATCTCTTCCCGGACTCCCCCAGTCTAAGCCCTTATGTCAGCTGCCTCACCGAGCCGGTGACCATGTCGTCGCCACCCGCGCGGCGCGTGCTTCGAGGGTTCCCGCCGCGTTCGCCAGCGCGGCGGGGAGGTCCTGCGGGCGATCGCAGACGGCATACGTCCCGGACAGCCCCGCCGTCATCGACTCGCGGCGCCCGACCCGCACCTGCCCGGCCAGGATGACCGCCGGTATGCCTGCCGCCAGCGCGAGGTCCGCCACGACCGCCGGGGCGGAGTCACGCAGGCTCCGCCAGTCGAAGGTGCCCTCCCCGGTCAGGACCAGGTCGGCGCGGGCGATCTGGCCGCCGAGACCAACGACGTCCGCCACCAGCTGGGCTCCGTCGACCCGGTGGCCACCAAGGAGGAACAGCGCATGCCCGATGCCACCGCCGGCTCCCGCTCCCGGCTCCCGGTCGAGCCGACGGGTGGTGCCCGTCAGCAGGTCGGTCCGTTCCGGCCGGACCCGGCGCAGGAGGTCGACCCAGTGCCCGAATGCCGACTCCAGCGCCTGTGCCTGTTCCGGCGTCGCACCCCGCGGCTCCGCCTCGACAGCGCTCGCGCCCTGGAGACCGAGCAAGGTCACCGTCGCCGAGGTGGCGAGCACGAGCTCGACACCCCGGAACCGGCCGACCACCTGGTCGAGGCGCTTCAGGTCGCCCACCTGGACGTCCCCCAGGCGCAGGCCGCCTCGCCCGAGAACGGTGTCGGCTCCGGCGCCGAGGGCCGCCAGCATCCCTGCTCCGGCGTCGTGGGTCGTGGTGGCGCCCAGACCCACGACGACGCGAGTCGGCGTCGTCGACAAGGCGAGGTCCAGCAGCTGTCCCAAGCCTGCCGAGGTGGTGTGGGCGGGGTCGCGTTCGTCGGGGGCGACCAGGTCGGGGCCGCACGCCTGCGACGCCTCCACGTATGCAGTCCGCGTGGCCGATGACTCGACCACCAGGACGCCGGCGGGTACGGGCCGACCCAGCGGGTCGGAGACCGTCGCGGCGAGCACCTCGCACCTCGACCGCTCGCCCGCCTGCGCCGCCACTCCCCGGGCGACCACATCGACGAACCCCGTGCCGCCGTCGGACAGCGGCACCAGGACAAGGTCGTCGTGGGGTGCGGTGAGGGCCCACCCGCGAGCCATCGCCTCGGCGGCCTCGAGCGCGGTCAGGGTGCCGGCGAACCGGGTGGGGGCCAGCACGATGCGCACGGCAACCATCCAACCCCATGGCCAAACCCCACGGTCCGTCGACGGCAAGGACGCCCACACCGAGAAGGCGAGACCGATCGGCATACGATCGTGTCGTGACCATCACCTCGACCGGGACGCATCCGCGGCCCTCGCTGATGCCGCTGCTCGTCCTCGGCCAGGGGCGCGACCTCGACTCCGAACGCGGGGTCGAGTGTCCGGGCGACCTGCCCGCCCCGTCCGACCCCGACCTGGTCGCTCGGGCCCGCGCCGCCAAGGCGGCCCTCGGCGACAGCGTCTTCGTGCTCGGCCACCACTATCAGCGCGACGAGGTCATCGAGTTCGCCGACGTGACCGGCGACAGCTTCAAGCTCGCGCAGCAGGCCGCCGCCCGGCCGGACGCGCCGCACATCGTGTTCTGCGGGGTGCACTTCATGGCCGAGTCGGCCGACATCCTCACCTCTGCCGACCAGACAGTGATCCTCCCGGACCTCGCGGCCGGCTGCTCGATGGCCGACATGGCGGGCATTGCCCAGGTCGAGGACGCGTGGGACGACCTGGTCGAGATGCTGGGCGATGACGTCGCCGCACTGATCCGCCCGGTGACCTACATGAACTCGTCCGCCGCGATCAAGGGGTTCACCGGGCGGCACGGCGGCACGATCTGCACGTCGTCCAACGCGAAGACCGCGTTGCAGTGGGCGTTCGACGAGACCGGTGGGTTGGACGCCGGAGGCAAGGTGCTCTTCCTGCCCGACCAGCACCTCGGCCGCAACACCGCGGTGCGTGACCTCGGCCTCTCCCTCGCCGACTGCGTGGTCTGGGACCCGCACAAGCCGCACGGTGGCGTCACCCGCGAGCAGCTCCAGGCGGCCCGGATGATCCTCTGGCGGGGGCACTGCTCGGTGCACGGCCGGTTCGCGGTCGAGGCGGTCGAGCAGGCGCGACGCGAGATCCCCGGTGTCAAGGTCATCGTGCACCCCGAGTGCCGCTACGAGGTGTGCGAGCTGGCCGACGAGATCGGTTCGACCGAGCGGATCATCAGGACGATCGGAGCGGCACCTGCGGGCACCTCGTGGGTGGTCGGGACCGAGCTCAACCTGGTGAACCGGTTGCGCCAGATGTTCCCCGAGCAGACCATCGCGTTCCTCGAGAAGAACGTCTGCTACTGCTCGACGATGAATCGGATCGACCTCCCCCACCTGGTCTGGGCGCTCGAGTCCCTCGTCGACGGACGCGTGGTCAACCCGATCCGCGTCGACCCCGACGTCGCACACTGGGGGCGGGTAGCGCTCGACCAGATGCTCGCCCTGCCTGGCGAGACCTCCAAGGACTGACCTCCCGCTTCCCTGCCTGAGCCTCGCGCATCCTGCACGCCTCTCCCCGGGTGTTCGCGGACCGAACTCACGTCCTTCCTGACCGAACTCCCATCTTTTCCAACCGAACTCACCCCGTCCCCGGTTCTTGGGGGCGTCAACCGCCCAAAACCCGGCAACTCGTGAGTTCGGTCGGGATGGGTGGCACGGGACACCGCCTGGCTCAGGAGGGTGATGTCCCAGGGTCGTCGCCCACGGTCAGGGAGAACCCTTGGGCCCGAAGCCGGTCCACGAGCACGTCGCCCATTGCCACGGCCGGGGTCAGCACGCCACCGCCGGCGCGCAGGCGTTCGCCGTCGAGCACCAAACTCAACGCAGCCTCACCGAGCATGACCGAGGTGGCGGCATAGCCGGGGTCGCCGTGCGCCGACACCACCGACCGCAGGCGGCGGCCGTTGTCGGTCGTGGTGCGCAGCTCGCACCGGAACCGACCAGCTGCACGGGCCTGCTCGTCCGGCCCTTCGCCGGGTGCCGGGAGCACACGGTCGGCCACCGAGCGGGTCGCGCGCGTGGACATCGCCGACATCAGGGCCCCGAGCCCGACGGTGAGGGCAGTGGCCCTCCCGCGGCCCTTCGCGCCGGTTCCGAAAGCCATCGCCTCGCGATAACGGAAGCGCGGCCCGTACGCGTGCTCGAGCAGTGAGTTGCTCCGCCGCACGACGCGGGTGTTGAACGGGGCCATCACGAACGGAGCCGTCCACTGACCGGTGCGGTCGTCCTGGAACACGCGCATCACCTCGCGCTGGTCCTTCCCGTCCGGCTCCGCAGCGCGGTCGGCGCTGAGGGCGAACGGGTCGAACACCACGCGGCGTCGGGTCGGGTCGGCCTCCAACGCCTCCAGCTGGGTGCGCATGGAGTCGATGGTGCCGCCGCTCACCCCTCCCCGGAAGCGAGTGACCAGCATTGTCGTATCCCCGAGCCCACCGGCGCCGATCTCCTGCGCGTGCCGGTGCAGCAGGTGGACCCCGAGGTCGGACGGCACCGAGTCGAACCCGCAGGACGTCACGATCCGGGCGCCCGTCCCAACGGCCGTCTCGTGGCAGCCGTCGACGAGGTCGCGGACGTAGAGCACCTCACCGGTGAGGTCGGCGTAGTGAGTTCCGGCCTCCGCACAGGCGCGCGCCAGCGGAAGGCCGAGCCGCGCATACGGGCCGACAGCGGTGACCACGACCCGTGTCGAGCGCGCGAGCTCCCCGACGCTGGCCTCGTCGAGGGAGTCGACGGTCAGCATCGGCCAGCGGGAGGCGGCCGAGGGGAGCCCGCCCCGGACCGCCCGGAGGCGTTCGGGCGAGCGGCCGGCGAGCGCCACCCGCAGGTCCAGGGGGGCATGCTCGGCGAGGTATGCCGCCAGTAGCCGGCCGACGAAGCCGGTGGCGCCGAGGACGACCAGGTCGTGCTCCCGGGTCCCCGGGGTGAGGTCAGATCCGCTCTCGGGGGGCGTCACCGGGACATCGCGCCGAGGCGGGCCAGGAGCAGGGCCTCGGCCTGGCAGACCCGCTCGAACTCGCCGAGGTGCAGCGACTCGTTGGCGCCGTGGGCCCGGGCGTCCGGGTCCTCGACACCGGTGACGAGGATTCCCGCGTCGGGGAACTTCTCGGCGAACCGCGCGACGAACGGGATCGACCCGCCTACTCCGATATCGACGGGTGCCACCCCCCAGGCGTCCGCGAAAGCGGCGCGCGCCTGGTCGTAGACCGGCCCGTCGGCATCGGCGTCGAAGCCCGGCCCCTCGTCGTCGAGGTGCACATCCATCCGGGCTCCCCACGGGAGGTTCTTCTCGAGGTGGGTCCGCAACAGCGTGAAGGCGTCCTTGATGTCCTCGTCGGGGGCGATCCGCATCGAGACCTTGGCCGCCGCGGTCGGGACGAGCGTGTTCGACGAGGTCTCCACGGACGGGGCGTTGAAGCCGATCGTCGTGATCGACGGCTTGTTCCAGAGGCGGGTGAGGATGCTCCCGGTCCCGATCAGCTCGACACCGTCGAGCAGCCCGGACTCGAGCCGCAGCCGGGCCTCGTCGTAGTCGAGCTCGGACGCCTCGCCGAACTTCAGACCGGCGACCGCGACGGTCCCGTCGGGTTCGTGCAGCGTGGCGAGGAGGCGGATCAACGTCGTGATCGCATCGGGCACCGCTCCCCCGAACATCCCCGAGTGCACCCCGTGGTCCAGGGTCGTCACAGTGACGATGACACGGATCATGCCACGCAGCGTGACCGTCAGCGCAGGTTTGCCGATGTCCCAGTTGCCAGAGTCGGCCAGCACGATGGCGTCGGCGCGCAGCCTCTCCCCGTGCCGCTCGAGGATGGTGAGCAGCGAGTCGCTGCCGATCTCCTCCTCACCCTCGACGAATACGGTGACCCCGACGGGAAGGGCGCCGGTGTGGGCGCGCAAGGCGGCGACGTGCGCCATCACGCCTGCCTTGTCGTCGGCAGCACCGCGACCGTAGAGGCGCCCACCGCGTTCGGTGGGCTCGAAGGGTGGCGAGTCCCAGTCCTCGTCGCGACCGGGCGGCTGGACGTCGTGGTGGGCGTAGAGCGTGACCGTGGGCGAGCCGGGCGGGCCGTCCACGTGGCCGACCACGGCCGGACGTCCGCCCTCACGGATGATCTCCACGTCGAGGCCCTCCGCGCGCAGGAGCGCGGCGACGGCGTTCGCGCTGTCCTCCACGTGCTGCTGGTCGAACGAGTCGAGCGACACGCTCGGGATGCGGGTCAGGGCTTCGAGGTCGGCTCGGACGCCGGGCATCAGGGCGGTCACCCGCTCCTTGATCTCGGCGATCTGGTCAGGGGTCAGGACATCCGTCGTCACGGCGGCGACTCTAGCCCGACCGGGAACGACTGGCCCCGCGCGTGTACCGAATGCGGTGCCCAGCGCATACCCTGGGGCCGTGCTGTTCACCCGGAAGAAGACCCTCAACGACGAGCTGGCCGACGCAGTCCCCCAGGACCGCCCGGGCGCGAAGAACAAGCCCACGCCGAAACGCCGCGACCAGGAGGCCGCCCGCCGCCAGCCGCTCGTGGTCACCGATCGCAAGGTCGCCAAGGACATCGAGAAGCAGAAGCGCCGCGAGGGCATGGCCAAGCAGCGGCAGGCCATGGTCACCGGTGACGACGCCAACCTCCCGGTGCGCGACAAGGGACCGCAGCGACGGTTCATCCGTGACTACGTCGACGCTCGATGGAGCGTGGGCGAGGTCGTGCTCCCGATCATGGTGCTGGTCCTCGCGCTCTCCTTCCTCAAGACCAGCTGGGCGCTGATGGCCGTGTTCGTGCTCACCTACGGCCTGATCGCTGTCGCGGTGATCGACGCCGTCCTGATGTGGCGGCGGATCAAGAGTCGGCTGATCGCGAAGTTCGGCGCGAGTGGGGTCCCGTCAGGCGTCACGATGTATGCCGTCATGCGCGCCTTCCAGCTGCGTCCGACACGGATGCCGAAGCCGCAGGTCAAGCGCGGCGACTACCCCAGCTGACGGGTCCAAGCCCCACGACATTTCCACGCCGACGTCAGACCAGGTCGGCGAACGCCGTCGGACTGCGGGTGACCGCATAGGTCGCGAAATAGAGTTTGAGCAGCTCACCGGAGTCGGCGCGTACCAGCTCCAGACGCTCGCCGCGTTCGCGACCCTCGGCCGCCCTGAACACCGTCTCCGACTCCCGGGTGAAACGGGTCTCATCGAGCGCGGTTCCGCCCGGCACCCGCATCCACAGATCGCCGCGGCGTACCTCGAGGATGAGCTCCTCCCCCTCGCTCCACCATGACCCGAGCAGCTCGTCGAGGTCCGGCCGGGGTTCTTCGGGCACCCACGGCTGCACCCGCGACGGGCGGTCGTCGAGCACCATCTCGAGCAACCGGGTCGCCAGCTGGGCAGGGAGCGCTCCGGCTGTCGTCGTCGCGACCGCGAACACTCCCGTGTGCTCCGGGCGCCGCACGCGCACCGCCGACAGGAAGCCGGGCATCGCCCCGCGGTGGCCGACGAAGATGCGCTCGCCACTGCGCAGCAGCTCCAGTCCCAGGCCGTAGCCACGCGTCCAGCCGTCGGAGTCGATGACCACCAGCGGTCGGCACATCTCGTCGAGGGTCTCAGCACGCAGGACCGCCGGGTCGGGCGCGCAGAGGAACGCGGCATACCGGGCCATGTCGTTCACCGTCGACCAGAGACCGCCCATCGGCGCCGTGGCCCCGGTGTCGAGCAACGGCTCCTGCCGCAGGGTCCCGGCGAAAGGGTCGACCTGGTAGCCGACCGCGTGGTCGGACGAGGGCACCAGCCCGGTATGCGTCATACCGAGCGGCCCGAGCACCCGGGCTCGCAGGGCCTGCTCCCACGGGCGTCCGTCCAGCTGCTCGACGACCTGGCCGAGCAGCGCGAAAGCGAGGTTGGAGTAATGGAACGCGAAGTGCCCGGGCAGTACGCGTTCGGCCTGTTCGAGTCCTGCGACCAGCTCAGCGGCGTCGGGAGTCTCCAACGTCTCCCAGAGGTGTCCCATCGGCTCCCGCTGCAGACCGGAGGAGTGGCTCAACATCTGTCGCACCGTGAGCGTGGCGTGCTGGGTGTCGGGCAGCCAGGTCCCCAACGTGGCGTCGAGGCTGAGCCGCCCCTCGTCGCGCATCTGCATGACGAGGACCGCCGTGAAGGTCTTGGTGATCGAGCCGATCATCGTCTGCGTGTCGTCCGTCGCCGGCGTCGGCGGGTCTACCCGTGCGGACCCCACGTGCGTAGACCAGACCAGCTCCCCGTCTCGGACCACGCCGGCCGACAGTCCCGTTGCGCGCCAGGCTCGTTGGGCTGCCACCGCGGCAGCCTCCAGCCGTGCCGTGAGCTTCGGGTCGAGGGCGCTCGTCATGGCGGCGAGGATACGACCCCAGCCATCGCGGGACGGACCGGTCAGGCTACCGACACTCGCTCCTCGGCGGCGCTGTCCTGCGGTGCAGCGTGCTCGTCGGGCCCGTCGGGCCCGTCGGTGGAGGACTGCGCGGTCGCCGGCATGAAGAATGCCAGCACGAGCACGACGACTGCCACCGCGGCGCCGAAGGCCATCCCCCAGCGGATCCCGGCGCTCAGCGCAGCAACCTGGTCGGTCCCGTGGGCGACGAGCGATGCCGCGCGCACCGACATGACCGTGATGACGATCGCGGTCCCCATCGCGGCGGCGACCTGCTGAAGGGTGCCCAGCACCGCGCTTCCGTGAGAGTAGAGCCGCATCGGCAAGGCTCCGAGGCCGACGGTGAAGACCGGTGTGAAGATCATCGCCAGCGCCACGCTCATCAGCACGTGCAGGCTCAGCAGCCACCAGGCAGGTGAGTCCTGGGTGATGGTCGCGAATCCGGCCAGCACCGCCACCAGGAGGGCGGAACCGGGAACGACGAGTACTCGAGCTCCGTGCTGGTCGAACAGCGACCCGACCTTGGGTCCGAGCAGCCCCATCACCAGACCGCCGGGCATGAGGAGCAGGCCGGTCATCAGCGGGCTGTAGCCGTGGACGTTCTGCAGGAACAGCGGCAGCGTGATCATGACGCCCATCAGGGCCATGAACGACAGGCACATGAGTGCGAGGGAGATGGTGAAGGTGCGCACCCGCAAGGTGCGTAGGTCGAGCAGCGGGGTCTCGCTGCGCTGCAGACGCACCTGGCGCCAACCGAACGCGGCCACGAACGCGAGGCCGACCACGATGCACGGCACGGCCGGCAGCCCCCCGGCGCTGCTGTCTGCCCCGATCTGGCTCAGCCCGTAGACGAAAACGCCGAACCCGAGCGCAGCGAGCGCCACGCTCACCAGGTCGAGCGACCCGGGCTTCGGCTCGCCGACGTCGACCAGCCAGCGCAGTCCCACGAGGAGCATCGCGCCGGCGATAGGCAGTACCACCGCGAAGATCCACCGCCAGGAGCCGAGCTGAAGCAACAGACCCGACACGGCAGGGCCGAGCGCAGGCGCGACCGCCATGGCCAGCGTGACGTTGCCCATCGTCTTTCCCCGGCGTTCCGCCGGGACGATGGTGAGCAGCGTCGTCATCAGCAGCGGCATCATCACCGCGGTGCCACTGGCCTGGACCACCCGGGCGACGAGCAGGACGGGGTAGGTCCACGACAGGGTCGCCAACACGGTCCCGGCAAGGAACAGGGAGATCGCTGTCGTGAAGGCGGCACGGGTCGTGACCCGCTGCAGGAACCAGCCGGTCATCGGGATGACCACCGCCAGGGTCAGCATGAACGCCGTCGACAGCCACTGAGCAGCCCGCGCTGTGACGTCGAACTCCGTCATCAGGCGCGGGATCGCGTTGACCATGATCGTCTCGTTGAGGATGACGACGAAGGTGGCGGCGACGAGGACCTGCAGGATGCGGTTGCCGCGGGCTTCGCTCACCGCTTCGGGCGAACCGGCCCGGTCCTCGAGGGGTCCGGACTGAGCTGTTGTTGCCTGCTGGGGCGCGGGAATGTCAGTCACGTCGGTCCTTGGCTGCGTTCGTTACTCGCGAGGTTCAGCGTCATGTGCGGTAAGACCCAGCTGTGTGCCGGAACTCATCGCGGGCCGGAGGGTCAGGCCCGAAGAACTCCCCTCGACCACCTCGAGAAAGGCTATGCGAGACCACCGACCCCCGCGCAGCCCATTTCGCCGTCCCGAACCCCGTCACTCCATCGCTTGGAGACTCATCGGGCCGTAGACGAGCTCGCCGTCCTGCTTGAGCGTGACGGCGTCGACCCCGCTGTCGAGCAGGTCGCGCCACTCCTCGCCCAGCCAGGACTCGGCATCGCTCTGGGTGGGGAACCCACCGCCGCCGCCTGGGACAACTATGCGCTGCGCGTCGAAAAGGTCCCAGGTCCAGCTTCCGCTCATGGCACGGACTCTAGACGCTGGCTCCGAGGTGACCCATGGCTGCGGGTCAGCGGGTCAGCGGGTCAGCGGGTCAGCGGGTCTGCAGGTCCACGAAGGGCGGCTTGACCACGGTCGCGGGGATCTCGCGACCGCGCACGTCCACGACGACCGCGTCGCCGACGGCGGCGCCGGTCAGGAGCGCGAGCGCGATGCCCTGCCGCAGGGTCGGCGAGAACGTCCCCGACGTCACCTCACCCATCACCTCGCCACCGGGCACGGTGGCGGACGCAGGGCTGGAGTCTGCGCCGGTATCCCCGCCGGACAGCACGGTGCAGTGCGCCCGCGGGATGCCCCGCCCGGTGACGAGCAAGCCCCAGGAGACGCGGGCCGGGCCCGCGGCCTTCTCCGCGACCAGCGCGTCACGCCCCCAGAACTGGTCCTTCTTCCACCCCACCGCCCAGCCGGCTCGCGCCTGCACCGGTGAGATGTCCAGCGAGAGGTCCTG
The DNA here is from genome assembly GCF_039935575.1 of Lapillicoccus sp. GTDB lineage: Bacteria > Actinomycetota > Actinomycetes > Actinomycetales > Dermatophilaceae > Lapillicoccus. Next base: position 4,177 of record NZ_JBDTKA010000029.1, on the reverse strand, counting down.
CCCGTGCAGCGGATAACCCATCTCGGTCCGCAGGGTGTCGCGCGCACCCAGGCCACAGGGCATACCGTCATGCGCCTCCATCGCCTCGGCCAGCGCGTCCCACAACGCGGTGGTGTCCTCCCACCGCGGGACCAGCTCGTAGCCGCGCTCCCCCGTGTAACCCGTGCGGCACACCGTCAGCGGACGGCCGTGCCACTCGGTCTCCAGGAACGACATGTAGTCGTGTCCGGTCGGCAGCCCGAGCGCCTCGAGAACCTCGTCGGAGCGCGGACCCTGGACCGCGATGATCCCGTATGCCTCGTGCTGGTCGCGGACCTCGATCCCGTCCGGTGCCGCGGCGGCAAGGCGACGCACGACCTCGGCGCTGTTGGCGGCGTTCGGGATAAGGAAGACGTCCTGCTCGCCCTTGAGGTACTGGATGAGGTCGTCGACCACACCACCGGACGGGTCACAGCACAGCGTGTACTGGGCCTGGCCGGGACCGATCCGCCGCAGGTCGTTGGTGAAGCACGCGTTGACGAAGTCGACGGCGCCCTCGCCGGTGACCGACGCCTTGCCAAGGTGGCTGACGTCGAAGATACCGACCCGTTCGCGCACCGCTGTGTGCTCGGCGACGACGCCGCCACCTGGATACTCGATCGGCATGTCCCACCCGCCGAAGTCGGCCATCTTGGCCCCGAGGGCGACGTGCCGTGCGTGGAGCGGTGAGGTCTTCGGCGACGCCGAGGTGGCGGCGGTCTCGGGGCCTTCTGGGCTTGCAGTGTGTGCTGTCACCCTCGGCTCGCCGTCAGCTGCCGGACTTGCGGCGGAACATCTGCTGGGCCTTGGCGGGGCCGTGCGCCTCGTTGACCTTGGAGGCCTCCCCGTCGGCCGAGACGTCCCGGCCCGCGTGCGACTGCTTCTTGTCGAGCGCCTCGCGGAACTTGGCCTTCATCTCTTCGGACGGACCGCCCGCCTTCTTGGCCTTGCCTGACATCTCGACCGCTCCTCTCGTGCGCCGTGCGCACCCTGAGCACCCAGGTGGGCGCTGCCCGTCCATGCTGCCATCCCCAGACGAGCGGGTGCTACACGGTTGTGCTCGGCGGACACCCGATCAGCCAGCTCCGGGGCCGTTCTGACGCTCCTGACGGCGCTGCCGTGAGCTCCACTCACGCATCCGCCTGGGGTAACCGGTCAGCAGCACGTCGTAGACGGGGATGTCCAACGACCGGGCCAGCTCGAACGCCGCCTGCCGCGACCCCACCGCCCGGCGGGTCCATTCGCCGTCCGTGGCAACCAGCACGACACTCTCGGCGGAGACGTTGGTCGCGGGCTCGACATAGGCCTCCACACCACGGCGTGTCGTCGAAAAACCGCGCAGGTGGTCGAGTACGGCGAGACGATCCACCGCCATCGACGGACCGTCGGACCGTCGTGGGTCACCTGACACCTTGCTGCGAAACCTGCCCCACCAAGCCATGCCTGAGGATATCGTGCCCGGCGGTCAGGCAGGGGCGACGTGGACACCCGCGCCAGGGCACCGACGGGCCGGCCCGGTCCGCGACTGTGACCCAGCAGCTGTGGGGTCTCGTAGTCGCCACCGCTCCCGACCACGCGCTCGCCTACGTCGACGAGTATGCCGTGAGCGACCCCCTCGAGGACTTGGCGGAGAGCTTTGCGATCTGGTGCGCCATCGGCCCGTACAGCCCATTGCTCCCCGAGGGGGTCGAGGAGGACCCCTCCAACGGCGCATCGAAGCTGGCGTGGATGAACGATCCGACCAACAGCATCGCCGCCGAGCACGAGCACCGCTGCGAACGGCTCCGTACCCTCACGAAGTAAGCGGCGCGCAGGAGTGACAGGATGGTCGGGCCACGGGTCAGCATCCCGGAAAACCACCCGCTGGATGACGCGAAGGAGCGCGCTGATGTCGGCTGACGCCGGACCGACGTATGACGTCGTCGTCCTCGGTGGGGGCAGCGGCGGCTATGCCTGCGCCCTGCGGGCAGCCGAGCTGGGGCTCACCGTTGCGTTGGTCGAGAAGGGCAAGCTCGGCGGCACCTGCCTGCACCAGGGCTGCATCCCGACCAAGGCGCTGCTGCATGCGGCCGAGGTCGCGGACAGCGCCCGCGAGGGCAGCCGGTTCGGCGTGAAGACCACATTCGAGTCGGTCGACATGAGCGGGGTCAACTCCTACAAAGACGGGGTCGTCGCCCGGCTCTACACGGGGCTGCAGGGTCTGGTCTCCGCGCGCTCGATCGACTACGTCGAGGGCTCGGGCCGAGTCGTGTCGGTCGGCGCGGAGAACCAGGTGGTCGACGTCGGGGGTCGTCGGTTGACCGGCCGGCATCTCGTCCTGGCCACCGGTTCCGTCGCCCGCACCCTGCCCGGCCTCGAGATCAGCGGCCGGGTCATGACCAGTGAGCAGGCCCTGAGCCTCGACCACGTCCCGGCGCGCGTCATCGTACTGGGCGGGGGGGTCATCGGGGTGGAGTTCGCCTCGGTGTTCCGGTCGTTCGGCTCCGAGGTGACCGTCGTCGAGGCGCTGCCACGACTGGTCGCGAGCGAGGACGAGGCGGTCTCCAAACAGTTGGAGCGAGCCTTCCGCAAGCGCGGGATCACCCTGCGTACCGGCGCCAGGTTCGAGAGTGCCGAGCAGGTCGGCGACGTCGTGGCGGTGACCATCGAGGGCGGGGCGAGGCTCGAGGCCGACCTGCTGCTCGTCGCGGTGGGCCGCGGCCCGGTGACCGAGGGCCTCGGGTACGAGCAGGCAGGTGTCGTCGTAGAGCGCGGCTTCGTGCCCACCGACGAGCGGCTGCGAACCAACCTCCCGGGCGTGTATGCCGTGGGCGACATCGTGCCCGGGCTGCAGCTCGCGCACCGCGGTTTCGCTCAGGGCATCTTCGTGGCCGAGGACATCGCGGGCCTCTCGCCCGCACCGGTGGACGAGGGAGGCATACCGCGCGTCACCTACTGCGACCCCGAGATCGCGTCGGTCGGCCTCACCGAAGCCCAGGCGCGGGAACGGTTCGGCGACGTCGAGGTCGTCGAGTACAACCTCGGCGGCAACGGCAAGTCACAGATCCTGCAGACCCAGGGTTTCGTCAAACTGGTGCGGGAGAAGGACGGCCCCGTCGTCGGCGTCCACATGATCGGTGCCCGGATGGGCGAGCAGGCCGGCGAGGCCCAGCTGATCGTCGGCTGGGATGCGTTCCCCGCCGACGTCGCCGGACTCGTCCACGCCCACCCCACCCAGAACGAGGCGTTGGGTGAGGCTCACCTGGCCCTCGCCGGCAAGCCCCTGCACGCCCACGGCTGAGCAACCACCGACTGACCATTCCCCATCCCGATGACGCAGATCGCCACGACCCCAAACAGCATTACCCACGACCCTGACTGCACGACGAGGCGAGGTTCGGCCAAGATGGTGGGACGCAGCCGATCCAGACAACCGAGGAGATCCATCTCATGTCCGAACGCGTGACCATGCCGGCCCTGGGTGAGTCCGTCACCGAGGGGACGGTCACCCGCTGGCTGAAGAACGTCGGCGACGACGTCCAGGTCGACGAGCCGCTCCTCGAGGTGTCCACTGACAAGGTCGACACGGAGATTCCGTCCCCGGTGTCGGGAACGCTGCAGGAGATCCTCGTCCAGGAGGACGACACGGTCCCCGTGGGGGCCGACCTCGCGGTGATCGGCGACGGCCCCGGCGCGAGCGGTTCTGATGCGGACGGTGGTTCGGCGCAGGAGGGCACGGCGCCGAAGGAGGGTACGGATGAAGAGGTCGCTGCTCCCGAACCGGATGCTCCGGAGCCCGGCGCGCCCTCGACCGAGCAGCCGGCGGCCAAGGAGACCTCGGAGCCCGAGGCCGACCAGGCCGCGCCCAGTGACGACGCCGAGAAGTCGAACGCGTCTAGTGGCTCGGGTGGTTCGGGTGGTTCTTCCAGTGGTGGTCAGACGGTGACCATGCCAGCCCTCGGCGAGTCGGTCACCGAAGGCACCGTCACCCGCTGGCTCAAGGCAGAGGGCGACAGCGTCGAGGTGGACGAACCCCTGCTCGAGGTAAGCACCGACAAGGTGGACACCGAGATCCCCTCCCCGGCCGCAGGCATCCTGACCAAGATCCTGGTCCAGGAGGACGACACCGTCCCCGTCGGGGCCGACCTCGCGGTCATCGGCGGCGAGTCCGGTGGTTCGG
>NZ_JBDTKA010000028.1:0-12139 GCF_039935575.1 Lapillicoccus sp. | reverse complement strand
GCGCGATGGACCAGCACCGCAGCCGGGGGCGGCGTGCCGGTCCCACCGACGACGCTCTCGTGTTGGAGGCGTTTGGAGGAACTGCGCCGGGCCCCGATGCGGGCGTCGTCGACAGCGCCCTGTGGGTGCGGGTCGCGAGGCTGCCGGAGCGGCAGCGCGAGGCAGTCGTGCTCAAATACGTCGCTGACCTCGACCACCCGAGGATCGCCGAGATGCTCGGCACCACGCCCACGATGAGCCGACGCCTCGTCAGCGACGGCCTGAAGACCCTGCGGAAGGACCTCTGATGGACACCATCGAGACACAGCTCGCGGCCTTGTCGCCAGGCGGAGCACCGCCCGTGTTCACGACAGCCCAGGTGTCGTATGCCGTCGCGGAGACGTCGATCGGACGGATCCTGTTGGCGCTGAACGATTCCGGTGCTCTGGTGATGTCCCGGTTCACTACAGATGACCAGTCGGAGGACACCGCGCTCGACCGGCTCGGTCGGACGCTCTCGCCACGCGTGCTGCGGCTGCCGGGCCGCCTCGACGAGCCCCGGCGCCAGCTCGACGAGTTCCTCTCCGGCACGCGGCGCGCCTTCGACCTGCGGACGGACCTGGTGATGGCTTCCGCCTTCCAGCGTTCCGTGCTCGGCACCCTCGCGGAGACGGTCGGCTACGGGGAACGGGCGACCTACGGGGCGCTCGCGTCGGCTATCCACCGCCCGACCGCGGCACGCGCCGTCGGCGCCGCGCTGGGTGCCAACCCGCTCTGCGTCGTGCTGCCCTGTCATCGGGTCGTCGGGTCCAGTGGTGCCCTCACGGGGTATGCGGGCGGCGTGGAGGCCAAGCGCTACCTGCTCGACCTCGAGGCTCGATGAGGGTCGATACGCCTGTATGCCGCTCTTCCTAGAGCTGGTTAGACAACGGAATCGGCCCACCGCGACGGACGGGCCAGATGCGGGTCGACGCGGGTCCGCCCGTCGCCGCGAGCGGCGGCCAGCTGGGGTGAGGTGAGGAAGAGGGCGCCGGACAGGTCTGCCGCGCGGACGACCGCCCCGCGCAGGTCCGCTCCGATCAGGTCGGCCCGGCGCAGGTCGGCACCGGTCAGGTCGGCCGCGATGAGCAGCGCGCCGCGCAGGTCCGCTCCACGAAGGTCCGCGCCCGCCAGCCGGGCGCCCACCAGGTCGGCGTGACGGCGGCTCACTTCCGCCGTGCCCGCCCTGACCGCGGCACTGACCTCCAGCAGCACGGGGTCGACCTCGGCCCGGAGCGCGGCGACGTCGAGCATCCGCAGGTCATGTCCAGGCATACCCACCAGCTCGGCGAGCCGGGCCCCGGTCGCGACGACGACGGCGGCGAGCGGCTCGGAGAGCTCGCGGGTGGCCGCATCCGCGAGGTACCACCGCATCTCGTGGACCTGACGGAGGACACCGAAAACCGAGAACATCGGTGCTGCGAGCTCGGGATGGTCCCGCCAGGACCGGTTCCCGAAGGTGACCTGCGTGACCTGCTGACCGGCGCCGAAGCAGTCGAACGTCACGCACCCGGGGAACCCGCGTTCGGGCAGCTCGGCGTGGATCGTGCACCGGTGACCGGCGTCGAGGTTGGGACACGGCTCACCCGCCGGCTTGTCGATCGCGAAGTCCGCGGACCGGGCGAACGGCAGGGCCACGCAACACAGTCCGGCGCAGGAAGCGCAGTCAGCGCGAAGCGCGCTGTGTGCTTCCGGTGCTGCGCCGCTGCTCATCGACCCGAGGCTAGCGGGGCATGATCGGCTCATGGACCTGCGGCCCGGCGGCGAGGACGACCTCCCCGCCCTCACCGAGCTCTACAACCACTACGTCACCTCGAGCCTCGCCACCTTCGACGACGTGCCGTTCACGATCGACCAGCGGCGAGAGTGGCTGCACCACTACGACACGACTGGCCCGCACCGCCTGGTCGTCGCAGTCGAGGACGACCGGCTGCTCGGGTATGCGACCAGCAGCCCCTTCCGACCGAAGCCGGGCTACCGCACGACCGTCGAGATCTCTGTCTATGTCGACGCGGCAGCGACGGGCCGCGGTGTCGGACAACGGCTCTACACCAGGCTTTTCGAGGAGCTCGACGGTCAGCCACTGCACCGAGCCCTGGCCGGGATCGCGGTGCCGAACCCCGAGTCCGTGCGGTTGCACGAACGATTCGGGTTCAGCCATATCGGCACCTACACCGAGGTGGGCACCAAGCTCGGAGAATGGGTCGACGTGGCCTGGTACGAACGGCCACTCTGAGTCCGGCCGCTCGATCGGGGTGTCGAGTCAGGCGCCCACCGGTTGGAGGTCCGCGACGCTGCGGGTCGTGATACTGGGTGACCACAGCAGCCAGATGCTCAGCTGACCCATCGCGAAGGCCACGGGCCGACGGCGGTGGGGCCTGCTTGCAGCGTCGTCACCGTGATCAGCGGCAGCGCCAGCTCGGAGACCCGGTCGCCAAGCTGGGAGACACCCTGTCCGAACCAGTACGTCGAGAACCGGCGGTCCCGGACCAAGCTCGTCACGCGGACGCCTCGTCGCAACCGGGAAGGACATGACGCAGGATCCGTATGCTGCGGGCTCCCGTCGGGACGTCGGCGGGGTCGGCGTCCTTACGCAGGACGAAGGGAGCCAGTACCTCCTCGATCCTCGCCTCGATCTCGGCGAGCTCCTCGGCGGTGGCGAGGATGCGGGTGTTTGACCGGCCGGCGAGGCGACGCCAGTCGAGCTCGAGGCGCGGCTCGACGTCGGCGTGCCAGGTCCCGACGACGTCACCCTCCGTGGCCTCCATGACGCGGGCCAGCTCGCTTGCCGGCCCCGCGCTCGCCACGTCCGTAGCTGCGAACCGGAAACCGCGCGCGGCGGCCTCCCACCAGCGCTCCTGACCGTGAGGGCGCACCCCGTCCGACACCTGCACGTCCGGGGGCGAGCCGGGTCGCGGTCGAGGGTCCGTGCCGTTGCAGTTGGGTGAGCAGGGCGAGCCGGACCGGGTGGGCCAGAGCCCGCATCCCTCGAGCGTCAAGCTCGATGTCGCCGTAGGGGTTGGTCACCTGCATCCCTTTTGAGTGGGTTCTATCGAGACACTGCTCTCAAGACGCACCTTCCTCCCACCGCGATAATGTCCCAGCATGAGCGAGACACCGCAGACCATGACCCGACAGGAGTCCACCGACGCGATGCCCGGGTGGCGCAGAATCCTGCGCCGCATGCACCTCACGGTGCCGACCGAGGACTTCGCGACCGCCCTGACTCTGGTGGACCGGATCGGGCAGGTTGCCGAGGAGCAGCAGCACCATCCCGACATCGACCTGCGCTACGGCCGGGTCCATGTCGTCACCTCCAGCCACGATGTCGGCGGGGTCACCAACCGCGACGTGGCACTGGGCACCGCGGTCTCGGCGATCGTGGCGGAGATGGGCCTGACCCCGGACAACGCCCGGATCACGGAGCTCGAGATCGCGATCGACGCGATGGACATCCCGGCGGTGCTGCCGTTCTGGGCGGCGGTGCTGGGGTGGGACGTGGCTGACGACGAGGTCACCGACCCCGACACGATCGGCCCGAACTTCTGGTTCCAGCAGATGGACGAGGCACGGCCGCAACGCAACCGGATCCACATCGACGTGACAGTCCCGCACGACGAGGCCCAGGCACGGATGGCGAAGGCGATCGAGGCTGGTGGGCGGCTGGTGTCCGACGCCGAAGCACCGTCGTTCTGGATCCTCGCCGACCCCGAGGGCAACGAGGCCTGCATCTGCACCTGGCAGGCCCGGGACTGAAAGGATCACGTCAGCCCGGGCCTGAGCGGGCCAGCCCGGGCCTGAGCGGGCCAGAACAGGTCAGAGCCAGCCACGTTCCCGCGCCTGGGCGGCAGCCTCGATCCGGTTCCTCGTCCCCGTCTTGCCGATCGCGCCGGATAGGTAGTTCCGGACGGTCTGCTCCGACAAGTGCAACCGGGCCGCGATGTCGGCGACCGTCGACCCGTCGGTGGCCACCGTCAGTACCTCACGCTCCCGCTCGGTGAGTGGGCTGGGTCCGGCCGACAGCGCGTCGACCGCCAGCGCGTGGTCGACGACAAGCTCCCCCGCCACGACCCGCCTGATCGCCTCGGCCAACGACTCGATCGGACCGTCCTTGACGACGAACCCCCGGACGCCGGCGTCGAGGGCGCGCCGCAGATATCCCGGCCGACCGAACGTCGTGACGATGACGACCGCGCACTGGGGAGCGTGCTGCCGCAGAGCCGCGGCTGCGTCCAGCCCACTGAGCCCGGGCATCTCGATGTCCACCAGTGCCACATCGACCTGCAGGCTTAAGGCCGCCTCGACCAGCTCGTCGCCCCGGCCGACCTGCCCTACGACGGCCAGCCCTTCCTCCTGGTCTAGCAGGAGGGCGAGGGCCTCGCGCATCATCACCTGGTCCTCGGCAATGAGCACCCGGGTGACGCGGTCGGTCGTCGAACCGGTCACGGTGTCCGGTCGCCTGGAACCGAGGCGGACGACATACGGTCATCGGCATCGGGATATGCCGAGCCAGCCACGGTGGTGGGAACCGTTGCCGTCAGGGTGAACCCGCGTCCGTCACCGTTGGCGGACAGCGACCCACCTAGCACCACCACGCGTTCCCGCAGCCCGGTCAGCCCCATCCCGTCCCGGGTTGGCAACGAGCCCCCGTCACCGTCGTCCCGGACCACGAGGGTCGCCACGCCGCGGTCGACTGTGAGCCAGAACGTCACCCGTCGAGCGGCGGCGTGTCGCAGGATGTTGGTGGTGCCCTCACGCACGACCCAGCCGAACACCTCGGCCTGCCGATGGTCGAGGACCGATCCGGCCCCGACCACCTGAGTCTCCAGGTCGGCCTTGCTGAGCGTCGCCACAGCCCCCGCGAGGGCGTCGTGCCAGCTCTCGCAACGGTAGCCGCGGACGGCTTCACGCACCTGGGTCAGGGCGTCACGGCCGATCTGCTCGATGTCCGCGGTATGCCGCACGGTCGCCTCGACGTCGACGGGAGCCGAGCGTCGGGCCGCCTGGGCCTTGACCACGATGACGGACAGGGTGTGTCCGAGCAGGTCGTGCAGGTCCCGGGAGAACCGCACCCGCTCCTGCGCCACGGCGACGTGGGCCAGCTGGTGGCGGGTCCTGTCGAGCTCGCCGACCAGCGAGCCCAGCCAGCTGAGGGCGAGGGTGAGGTACCCCGCGAGGGCCACGAGGAGACCGGTCTCCCACAGGGCGTCCGACCAGGTCTCGCCGCGGGCCTGCTGGACCACTGCGCCCAGAACCGCGACGACAGGGACGAGCACCACGGCCGTACCGAGGTCGACGTAGAGCGCCACCGACACGACGACCATGAGGGGCAACGTCATCCAAGGCAACCCGGGAACCGTGGCGAGCGCCGCGGCGACCAGCAGCTGGACGGTCACCGATGTCCACGCCCACACGCCGCCCCGCCGCGGCGACCGCAGTGCCCCGACGACGGTGGCCCCGAAGCAGGCGCCCATGGTCACCAACGCGACGAGCACGAGTGCCGGCCTCGCGGTCGACGAGGCGGCACCCAACGCCGGCGCCAGCAGCCCCACGGTCCAGATCGTGGCCCAACCGGCGGCGAGCCAGCCCGGCAGGACGCGGATCCACGCGGCAACACCGGCGGCAGCTCGCGGCATACCCGTCATCCTCTCGCCTCTCTAGCCGATCGTGACACCAGCCGGTGCGCGAGCAGGGGAAGCGCCGTCGCGGCGACGACGAGATGGAGAGCCGCGAGGCCCAGGGCGGATCCGGTCGTCGTGGCCTGACTGAGGGGACCGGCGAGGGAGACGACCAGCAGCGGCAGGGTCACCGCCAGGAAGACTCGCCGCGGGTGCACGGCCCTGCGCTGGGCGAGGACCGCGACCAGCAGCGCGCCGGAGGCACCGACCAGGGCGGCGAGCACGACCGCGACGATGCCGACCTCCTGGGTCGACTTCCCGGACGCGACGAGCAACGCCGTGCCGCTGAACCGCGTGACAGCAAGCCAGACCATGACGGGCGCGGCGACGGAGGCAAGCAGGGCCCGCCACGGACGCAGCGAGGTCCGCACGTCGGTGGCCGGTCGGATCGTGGTGGAGGACATGGGATCTCCTTGGGTCGAGGCATCGGATGATGTTGTCGACGCTACGAACCGGGACGCGCTCGCGGGAGGGCCGGGAGTACCCAGCCTGCCGGTACGTTCGTCCTACGGGGATCTCGCCGCACGCCGGGCTGGGGCTTGAGTGGGCCCGTCAGCTCACTTCGTCGGTAACGACTGCGCGTAGGAGAGGGCCGTCTCGACCCAGCTCGCGAGGTCGGGGTCTGTCCGCAGCCCGTCTGCGTCGACCGTCAGCCACCCGTTCATCTCCTTGCCGCGCATGACCATTCGGCTCGCGTGCGGCCGGCTCCCGAGCTCCTCGCTGAACGACGGGTCCACCCGGACCATCAACGCGCCCTGACTGCCCGCCGCCACCGCCATGTTGCCGCTCACCATGAACGCCAACCCGCCGAACATCCGCTTCTCGGTCACTCCCGACACGTCCTGCAGCGTCTCGCGCAGCCGGTCGGCGAGCTCTTCGTCATAGGCCATGTGAGGAGTATGCCGCCGCCACGCGGCGACGTGGCGACAACGGTCTGCGCGAAGGCGAGACGGAAAAGCCGGTGGTGGGGGTACAGCGCGGCGTGGTGTCCTCATGGGGTCAGTCCGTCGTCCGAGTGAGAGACCGGCATGCGAGCAGCCGTCAGGTCCCCACGCGTCGCCCCTCACCGAATCGACGTGAACGCGCCGACCAGGGCAGCGTCGACGCCGGCGACACCCAGACCGAAACGATGGTGCTGGAACGTTGCCGGGGCATCGGGAGTCGTGTTCCAGATCGACCGGGGCCCCACGGGCCCGAAGGTGGTCTCCCTCCGCCTGTTCACCGGTGCGCTGGCCATCTGCGACCGCGTTGACCTCGGCCACGGGTACGCCGAGAAAATCGCGGCCGCAAAAGTTTTCGGCCCCTCGGGGGCTGGCTGTGTCCGGGACGTTCCCAGAGATGGCTCGGGGTCGAGCCGGGCCGTGCCGGCTGCGGTCGGGGCGGGAGTCGACTTCCGGCTGGAGGTGGAGCTGGCCAGAGCACCGGTCACGCCTCCTTCACCACAAGCAGCTCCAGCACCGCCGCCGCTCGTCACCGGGAGGTGCCCGCCACCGAGTCGGCCGCGCGCGGACGAGGACCCGACGGACCGGACCAGCTACCTCAAGGCAACCACCCGTCGGGTGGGACGCACCTGGGCCGAGGGGTGACGCAGCCCTGTGTTCGCCTGTGCCAGTGGGGGACTTCGATCGTGACGAGCCGTCCGCGTCCGAGTCGCACGACAACCTCGGGGCCTGGCACGCTATCCTTTGCCGGAACAGCAACGGGACTTGCTACGACGGGGATCGTCGCGTGACGATGACTGCATGACGCATACCGATCACCACGCTGACCACGCCGGCCACCACCGGGCCGAACCCGAGGATCCGACGCAGTTCTGGGAGCAGCACTACGGACAGCGTGACCAGATCTGGAGCGGCCACGCCAACGCCGGGCTGGTCGCGAGGGTGGAGGGGATGGCGCCCGGACGCGCGCTGGATCTCGGGTGCGGCGAAGGTGGGGACGCCGTATGGCTCGCCCAGCAAGGCTGGCAGGTCACGGCCGTCGACATCTCGCAGACAGCCTTCGGCCGCGCTCGCTCGCTTGCCCAGCGGGCCGGTGTCGAGTCTGCGATCAGTTTCGAGCGTCACAGTCTGGGAGAGTCGTTCCCTGCTGGCACCTTCGATCTCGTGTCCTTGCAGTTCCTGCAGTCGCCCGTCGACCTGCCGGCGGAGACCATCCTGCGTCAGGCGGCTGCGGCGGTCGCGCCGGACGGTTCCCTCCTGGTGATCGACCACGGCGCGATCCCTCCGTGGTCGGACCACGAGGAGCCGGAGGGAGGGTTCCCCAGCCCGCAAGAGACCTGGGCGTCGACCGGCGCCGCAGCCGATGACTGGACCGTCGTCGAGATGGGTCTGGTCGAACGGGAGGCCACCCGTCCGGACGGGCAGACCGGCGTTCTGATCGACGCGGTCGTCCTCGCCCGCCGCCGGTAGGGCTGAGCTGCCGGGTGTGGTGGACAGCGCACGGTTCTACGGGGCCCGTCCACCACAACCAGGAGTCTCGCGGCCCCCGTGGGGAATGTCGGGGTCACTTCTCGGGAGCGGGAGCCGGTCTGCGTCAGCCGGCGGGTTCGAGCCGTCTGCCGGTGAGCAGAGACAGGCCAAGTCCCACTGCACCCCACAGGGCGAGCACCGTGAGTGAGGCTGCCGATGCTGCGCCGTCGAAGAATGCGACTGACCGTAAGGCCGTGTTGGTGGCACCGACGGGTAGGTACTGGGCGAGTTGGCCCCAGGGCGTTGGGACAAGCTGCCAGGCGGTCGTCGCGCCGGAGAACGGGAACCCGACGAAGAAGACCACCAAAGCGCTCACGACGGCCCCGGCGGGACCGGCAACAGCCACGAGACCTGTGGCTGCTGATGCGATGGCCAACGCAGCCAGGGTGATGACGGCTGCGTTCGAGAGCCACGACCCGGTGAGCCCCCCGACCAATGTCTGGATTGCGAGGGTCGACAGGGTGCCGGTGAGCACGGCGTACATCGCGAGGGCAGCGAGTCGCAGCCTGCGCGTCCCAGCGAGCAACCCGATGACCGCACCCGCCGCGACGGATGCAAGGGTAATCGGGATCAAGGCTGTGGGAAGCGAAGCGCCATGGGGGTCGTCGGCCGGGTTCGGCACGAGATCGGTGACAGTGACAACGGCTTGCGGCAGTCCTTGCTTCAGCGCCGGCGGAATGGACTGGGTCAGCGCCTGGGCTACCGCCGGGCTCGCGGCGGCCGCAGTGTAGAGAGTGGCTCCGGTCTTCGACAGGGACAAGGCCCCGTACGCCTTCCGGTCGGTGACCGCGGCGCGCGCCGCCGCGTCATCGGCCAACTTCGTCACGGTGAATGCGCCGGGCTGGGTCTGCTCGAGACCCTGGACAAGCGAGTCCACCGCCGGCTTGGGGCCGGCGACCGCGAACGGCAGGTCGTGCGGTGTTGAGCGCGAGGACGACCACGCGAACAGCAAAACCAGGAGGAGCTGCGCCGCGGCGATGATGCACACGGTCAGCGCCACGCGGCTGGAGGGCTGTCCGGGAGTCCCGCCCTCGTGGGCTGCGGCTCTCGGTCCTGGTTTCGACATGTCCCAACCCCCACTAATGGAGAACGTCCGTTCCCCTTAGCTGATTGTGACCCACCGGTCCCGGACTGTCAAGAACGGTCGTTCGCTTATGCTGTGTCCATGCCACGAATCAGCGAAAGACAGCGGCAGGCCAGGCGACAGCAGATCCTCGACGCTGCGCGCGGAGTCTTCACCCTCAATGGCTTCCATGCCACCTCGATGGACGAGATCATCGCCGCCGCCGGTATGTCATCTGGCGGGGTCTATCGCTACTTCTCCGGCAAGGACGCGATCATCACCGCGATCGCCCAAGAGGTGGTGGGCGGAATCACTGCGACCGTGAGCGACCTGCTAGGCGACGACCGGCTTCCACCGATGGGTGACGTCCTGCGCCGTCTGGTCATCCAGATCGACACCATCGCCGACGGACCCGGCCGGCTGGCTCTGCAGGTGTGGGGTGAGGCGCAGCGTGACCCAGAGATCGCGCGAATGGCTGCGGTCGAGGCGACGGTCCTGCGCTCAGCGGTGCTCGATCTCGTCCGCCGCGCCCACACCGCCGGGCAGCTTCCGGAGCACACCGACATCGAGGCGCTCGGTCAGGTGCTGTTCTCACTCATTCCCGGTTACCTGATGCAGAAGCGCATCATCGGCGACCTCGATCCCATCCGGTACGCCGACGCGATGGATGCCATGCTCCAGATCCGCTAATACCTGTCGATGGCCTCGAGCTGAGGCGCGGCGTTGCGTTGACACGCTCACTTATCTCACGAGTCTGGTTGTTGGCAGGGATCGACTCTGGGGCACGACCAGGTGCAACAAGGGGACTCTGAGACACGTACGACGTAAGTGTCGATGTCCCGGTGCGAGCGGCGCCTGGCCATGCTGACGTCCCCCATGACTTGGTCCACTTCGTGGTCGAAGAACAGGCCGAGCTGCGCCTTGGCATCTATGACAGGTCGCAGCCGGTGGAGACTGCGGTGGATTCTTCGCGCCACGGCCGAGCCATCGGCACCCGGTGAGATGCGAAACGTTCCGCACGGATAGGCAGGCTACGCCGCCCGGCGAACGGCTGGTCCTACTCTGGCCGATCATTTGACGGTTCGTAACGGGCGCATCCCAGCCCGGTAGCTGATCCGCATCCGGTGATCGATCGGGAGCCGAAGGCAGGCGCTGCCGCAAGTCCGGGTCGCCACTGGGAGGTCGCGCTGAAGTTGACGTGACGCTCCAATCAGGCAGTGATATCGTTGGAGTGATATCGGAGGTGGTCGTTATGGAACAGATCCTGATCCGCAACCTTCCCGCAGGGACCAAGGCCGCGCTTCGCGCGCGTGCTAAGCAGCGTCACCGGTCGGTTGAGGCGGAGGCGCGCGACGTGCTCACCAAGGCTCTGGAGGGCGAGCCCGTCACTATTGTTGACCTCCTGGGCACCGACGACGGTAGCGACATCGAGTTCGAACCCGATCGCCTGGGCCTGACGGCTCGCTCAGCACAACTGTGAAGTACCTCTTGGACACCAATGTGGTGTCCGCAATGCGGGTCCGAGGGCGCAACCGGCCCGTCGAGCTATGGGCAGGGTCGGTTCCCGTCGGTGACCAGTTCGTCTCAGCATTCACCATCGCGGAGATCGAGCGCGGAGTGATTGCGAAGGAGCGATCCGACGCCGAGCAAGGAGCGGTACTGCGCCGCTGGTTCGAGGAGAACGTCTTGCCGACGTTCGCCGACCGGGTCTTGCCGTTCGACCTGTCGGCAGCCCGGATCCTCGCGGCCTATCGGGTCCCCGAGCACGCGCCGTTCGACGACGCCCTCATCGCCGCCGTCGCGGAGTCTGCAGCGATGACCATTGCGACGCGGAACACCAAACACTTCGAACCCCTCGGCGTCCCTTGCCTCAATCCATGGGACACGACCGCGCCCAGAGACTGAGCCATCCCCAGAGCGCTGGGCGTCGATGGCGGCCACGAGCGGGGCACACGCCCATGGGGTCGCGTGCCTGGCCTTGCGCCAGGAGGCGAGCTGGGCGCTGGCTGGTGGAGTCGGGCGTTGTCCGATGCCCGAGCCGGCCCCAGCCCCTGGGCCGGCCGAGCCCACCCTTGGAGGTGCGTCATGAGCGCGCTGCTTGTCGGGTACAGCCCACGCGGAGCGGGTCAACTGAGGCCTCGGTGGAGCGGGCGCGCCCATGGACCCCGACTACAGTCTTGTCGTGGTCCTGCGCGGGGGGAAACCGATATCGAACAGGGGACCTGAAGTGCTTCGAGGACTGGTGTGCGCGGTGATGCCCGGGGCCGTGGGCCTCACCGCACGCACCACGGGCCGCGGCCGACTCCGACCGGTGCAGTAAGCCATCAGTCGATTTCGAGTTCGCGCCGCCATGGCTCACCGACGGCGGTTTCATCATCAGCGGGTCAATTGTCACCATGCCCGCCAGGATCGTACGCCACATGCGCCCGTTCAGCGTCAGTCGTCGAGGGACCGGGAGTAGGCAAGGAGCTTGGCCTCGTCCCGGCCCAGCTCCTTCACATCGAAGCCGAGCTTGGCGCTGGCCTCCGAGGACGTTAGGGCAAACCTGTCGGTGCCAGAGGTGACCTCGACGCGGTTGAGGTGCTCGATGGTCCCGAGGAGCAGTGTGGCCGGCCGGGTGAGGTCGACGGTGTCGAATGGCTTGTCCAGCGCGCTGTAGGCCACCGTGAGTACATACGGCGTGGAGACGGTGTGCAGGGTGAGCGTGTGCGTGCCCATGGAACCAAAGCCGGCGTCAGCGGTGAGTGCGAAGACCTTGGAGTTGTCGCCCTGTCGGCCTAGTTACTGGTTTGCTCTCCCACGTCTCACATTTCGTTCGAACTGGACATGTCCCGTCAGTTGGCGCGTAGGTACCGGCCGAAATGGGGGACCGTGAACGCGATCCGACCGCGTTCGCCGGAGTAGATCAG
>NZ_JBDTKA010000027.1:0-5307 GCF_039935575.1 Lapillicoccus sp. | reverse complement strand
GCCGTGCTGTCCTCGTCGCCCCGGGTGCGGCGGAGCACCGCGCGGATGCGGGCGACGACCTCTTCGAGGCTGAACGGCTTGGTGACGTAGTCGTCGCCGCCAACGGTGAGACCCTTGATCTTGTCGTCGACGGAGTCGCGGGCCGTGACGAACACGATCGGCAGCTGCCGACCGGACTCACGCAGCCTGCGGGTCACCTCGAAGCCGTCCATATCGGGGAGCATCACGTCGAGCACCACGAGGTCGGGCTTGTGCTCGGAGGCACTGAGTAGGGCGCTCTGCCCGTCGCTGGCGACCGAGACCTCGAAGCCGGCGAACCGGAGCGACGTCGCGAGCAGCTCGCGGATGTTGGGTTCGTCCTCGACGACGAGGAGGGTCGCTTCGTGGGTCAGGGTGTCGGTCACCTCATCAGTGTGACCCCCCAGCCTGTGAGTTTGCTGGACGTCGGCTGGACGCGAATTCCCCGTCCGTGGGTCTCCGTGGGCTATTGACGAGGCACGAACCTGATGTCGGGTTTCGGCGCCGGGAGCTCTCCGGCGGAGGAGGGGTGCTCGTCGGTCACCCACCTGCCGGCGAGCGACATGAGTGCCTGGGTGGCGGAGGCGTCGGCGGTTGTTGCGGCGGGTCCGCCGATCTTGAAGTGATCGGTGATGGGCCCATAGGTGCCGATGAAGTCTTGGAAACCGTTGACGTACTTGGCGTTGAGCGAGGTGAGCATCTCGTCGTTGCCCGACATGGCCACGCGGTAGCGGATCCACTGGTGGAGGTGCAGGTCGAAGTCGCTGAACTTCCTGGCGGCCTCGGCGCCGCGGTCGGCCAGTGACGAGATGGTGGAAGCGGGCATCTTGAGGTTCATCCCCCCTTCGCCAGGTCGTTGGCGGACGGTGACGATGCGGTCGCGGAATCCGGGCATCGTGATCTGGGTGTTGTCGACCCAGTCCTGCATGGTGTTGAGGATGGCGTGTCCGAACGCGAGCATCCCTGGCAGTGGGGTTGCGGACGGCTGGCCTGTCCCTCCTTGGCGCGGGGGCTTGTACACCAGCTCATCAGGGTAGTCGGGGTCGAGCGGGCCGAGGTCGATACCGAAGGTCGGGCGTCCGGGGAACGGCGAGTCGAAGAAGTGCATCGGGAAGTTGCTGGAGATGCCGCCGTCGGAGAACCACACCGGGATCAGGGTGCGGGAGCCCGGTTTGCGGCTGTCGTCGACGGTGAACAGCGGGACCGCGCTGATCAGCCCGGGAAAGCTGAGCGAGAGCCGCGCCGCCACCACGACGGGAATGTCCCAGGGGTGCGGGAGGTGGTGGACCTGGCTGTGGTGGGTGGGACAGCGCATGCTGATGGGTTGTTCCGCACCATCCACCGTGTCTGACCTGTCCGCGACCGCCGACGTCGTGGCGAGCATGTGGGTGACGACCTGTTGCGGGAAGTACTCGCCCAGGTGTTCCGGGCAGAAGAAGAACGTGCTGTCGGTGAACGGGAACCGGTAGGGGCGTTGAAAGGTCAGGCAGGTCGTCATCACGACCAGGTCGACGTCCCGCGCGGCGGCAGCGGCGGCTCGTTGGGTGGGGTCGACGGGCAGATCCTGGTCGTCGCGGTCGGTGATGGGCCGTTGTAGGGCAGTGGCGGCCTCGCCCCAGAGGTCACCGAAGGTCAGCGGCGGCTCCCCGGGGGCTTTCCCCGCCAGGTTGTCGAAGGTCGCAGTCATCCAGTCGGTGAGGGGGGCCGCGTCAGTCGAGGGGTCGCGCTGGTGGCCGTTGCACAGGCCGAAGCCGTTGCCGGTCATGGCGGTCAGGGTGCGCTTGGCCAGGACGTAGCCCGCGGCGGCCAGAGCCAGGATCGTCGCGGTGGGGATCCAGACCAGGGCGGCGATGGCCCAGCCGAGCCAGTGCTGGAGACCCGCACCGCCGGTGAGCGCAATCGCGGCCAGCGGCACCACGAGCAGGCCCGCAAGGACGAGCGCGAACACGACCGGAGCGTCCGCGGCCACCGCGATCGCCGTAGCTTTGAGCTTGGCCGCGACCGACAACTTCGGTTCGAGCCACGCGGAGAGAATCGAGAAGGGGCGCTTCGTGGTCGGACCCGGTTGGAAGAGTCCAGCGAGGCTGGTGCCCAGGTCGTCGGGTAGCGCGAACAACCGGACGAAGCCGCCCGTCTTCCGGCCGTGCTCCGCCGCCGCCACGGCGGCGGTGGCGATGGCACCTGCTGACGCGCCCCCGACCGACCGGAAGCGGTACGTGGCCGCCAGGGTGCAGGCGGCTCGCGGGTAGATGATGCCGGAGCTGATGCCACCCTTCATGATCAGGTCGCACTGCCTGCTGTCGTCAGCTCGGGACAGGTACGTCACGGGTGAGGTCAGGCTCGGTACATCCATGGTGTGCCTCCCGAGGGGACGGACGTCGTGATGCGGTTGGGATGCTCGGGCCGGGCCGAGCGGCCCAGGGAGCTACGTGGTGGGGGCCGGCTTCGCGCCGGTGTTGCGAAGTGAGCCGAGCTTGCTCAGGGCCTCGAACCAGAAGGGGGCTCCGAAGGACGCGGCAAGGGCGGTCAGACCCCAGCCGAGAAGCTTCAGCAGCCAGCCGTAGGCGTCACCCGGAGTGGTCATCGAGCTCCAACCGACCGGCAGGCCGGCCGTCGTCTGCAGCTTGGCCAGCTCCGTGTCGACGCAGGCGCGGGTTTTCTCCACCGACTCACCTTGGGGGCAGAGCGTGTGGTTCGTGGCCTCCGCGACGACCGCCTCGCGCAAGGGTCCATCGGAGTAGAGGGAGCTGGCGACCTGGATGGTGTCGATCTGAAGCGCGATGGCGACCACGAGGGCGATGACGATGATCCATCGTTTGGCCCAACGCTTGTAGGAGCCGCTGATCCGGTCCATGGCGTTGTCGTACCACTGCTCCACGGACGTGGTGAACGCGTTCACGTCCGTGGCCGCCGTGTTCAGCAGGGCGAGCAGCGCGCCCCGGAACGGGATCGACGGGTTGAGCGCCACGACGGCTGCTCGAATGTCGTCGATGGTGGTCTTCCCCTGCGCATTCGGCACGAGCAGGTCGACCAAGGCGGCCGCGAAGGTCTTCGCGGGGAGGTAGCTCGGGTTGCGGTTCTGGGCGCCGGTCACTCCCGACTGCATGAAGGGCCGGACCAACGGGTGACCCATCACGGCCAGGGTCATCGGGACTTCGGTCGGTCCGACCAGGTCCGTGCTGGCGGTGGGCGGTTGACGTTGAGAGGGCTCGATTTTGGAAGGTTGAGCCTCGAGAGCCTTGTCGTACAGGCCATTTTCGGCCTTGCGGCGGGATGTGGGCGAAGGCGACGTGGCCGCCGATCCAGGGGGATTCGCCGGGCTGGGGGTGTCCAAGAGGTCGCGGAGTCCCCGCAGCAGGTACTTCGAGCGCTTCTTGACCACGTTGGCGACGAACTCCACGAGTGCGGAGCAGGCCAGCGCGACAAGAAAGAACATGAACGCAAGGCCGACAGCCGTATCGAGCACTGCTGTTCCCGGCATAACCACCTCCGAGGAGAGGGCGACGTCGTCACAGGCGTCCTGTGCCAACGAAAGATAGCGACGATCTCGACCCCATGTCGCCAGATGTGAAGAACCTGACCGTCGACCGCGGTGGCGCAGCGTCGAGACCTGTCCTGCGTTCCACGCCCGGCTGCGATGAGGCGTCAGACGGGCAGGTCGTCCGCGTCGACGATGCGGTAGGCGTAGCCCTGCTCGGCGAGGAAGCGCTGGCGGTGGGCGGCGAAGTCGGCGTCGACGGTATCGCGGGCGACGACGGTGTAGAAGTGCGCCGTGCGGCCGTCGCCCTTGGGGCGGAGCACGCGTCCGAGGCGCTGGGCTTCCTCCTGCCGGGAGCCGAAGGTGCCTGAGACCTGGATGGCGACACTCGCCTCGGGCAGGTCGATCGAGAAGTTCGCGACCTTGCTGACGACGAGCAGGCCGATCTCGCCGTCGCGGAAGGCCTGGTAGAGCCGTTGGCGCACCGCGACGGTCGTCTCCCCGGTGATGAGGTCGGCGTGGAGCCGCTCGGCGAGACCGTCGAGCTGGTCAAGATACTGCCCGATGACGAGCGTCGGCTCGCCGTGGTGCCGAGCCACGAGCTGCTCCACGACGGCGTCCTTGGCGCTGCTGCAGGACGAGAGGCGGTAGCGCTCCTCCGGCTCCGACATCGCGTACGCCATGCGCTGGCCGTCGGGCAGGCTCACCATCACCTCGACGCAGTCGGCCGGGGCGATGTAGCCCTGCGCCTCGATGTCCTTCCAGGGCGCGTCGAAGCGCTTCGGGCCGATGAGGGAGAAGACATCGCCCTCCCGGCCGTCCTCGCGCACGAGCGTCGCTGTGAGTCCGAGCCGGCGCCGGGCCTGCAGGTCGGCCGTCATCCGGAAGATGGGCGCGGGCAGGAGGTGGACCTCGTCGTAGAGCACGAGCCCCCAGTCGCGGGCATCGAGCAGGTCGAGGTGGGTGTAGACGCCCTTCCGCCTGGTCGTCAGCACCTGGTAGGTGGCGATGGTCACCGGGCGGATCTCCTTGCGGGAGCCGGAGTACTCACCGATCTCCTCCTCGGTGAGGGAGGTGCGCTTGATGAGCTCATCCTTCCACTGCCGGGCCGAGACGGTGTTGGTCACGAGGATGAGGGTGGTGGCCTTGGCGGCGGCCATGGCGCCTGCTCCGACGAGCGTCTTGCCGGCGCCGCAGGGCAGCACGACGACACCCGAGCCGCCATGCCAGAAACCGTCGATGGCCTGCTGCTGGTAGGGACGCATCGACCAGTTCGTGAGGTCGAGCTCGATGGGGTGGGCCTCGCCGTCGACGTAGCCCGCGAGGTCTTCGGCAGGCCAGCCGACCTTGAGCAGCTCCTGCTTGAGGTGGCCGCGCTCCGACGGGTGGACGGCGACGGTAAGGTCGTCGATCCGCGCGCCCAGCAGCGGCTGAATCCGCCTGTGCCGCAACACTTCTTCCAGAACGGGGCGGTCGGTCGTGCGCAGGGTGAGCCCGTGGGTGGGGTCCTTGTCCAGCGTCAGTCGTCCGTAACGGTCCATCGTCTCGGCGACGTCGATGAGCAGGGCCTGAGGCACGGCATACCGGCTGTGGGTGATGAGGGCGTTGACGACCTGCTCGGCGTCGTGACCTGCGGCCCGGGCGTTCCAGAGACCGAGCGGCGTGACCCGGTAGGTGTGGACGTGCTCCGGTGCGCGCTCGAGCTCGGCGAACGGGGCGATGGCCCGCCGTGCCTCTTCGGCGCCGGGGTGGTCGATCTCGAGGAGGAGCGTCTTGTCGCTCTGGACGATGAGGGGGCCGTCAGTCATGGT
>NZ_JBDTKA010000026.1:0-20150 GCF_039935575.1 Lapillicoccus sp. | reverse complement strand
ATCCGTTCGGCGCCGCCGGGCGTGGTCTACGTGCACTGCTGGGGCGGGAGGGGACGCACCGGCACCGTCGTCGGCTGCCTGTTGGTCGACGACGGGCTGTCCTTCGACGAGGTCATCGACCGGCTGGCTGAGCTACGGTCCACCAGCAGCAAGGCCCACGTCAGGGTTCCCGAGAGCAGGACCCAGGACGAGGTCATCCGGCAACGCGCCGCGCGTCGAGGCTGACCTACTTCTTGCCGGCGGTCTCGCCGTCGTTCGACAACGCGGCGATGAAGGCCTCCTGCGGGACTTCGACCCGCCCGACCATCTTCATCCGCTTCTTGCCCTCCTTCTGCTTCTCCAGCAGCTTGCGCTTGCGGGTGATGTCACCGCCGTAGCACTTGGCGAGCACGTCCTTGCGCATCGCCCGGATCGTCTCGCGGGCGATGATCCGCGCGCCGATGGCCGCCTGGATCGGCACCTCGAACTGCTGGCGCGGGATCAGGGTGCGCAGCTTCGAGACCATCTGGACCCCGTAGGCATACGCCTTGTCCTTGTGCACGATCGAGGAGAACGCGTCGACCTGCTCGCCCTGCAGCAGGATGTCGACCCGGACCAGGTCGGCCACCTGCTCGCCGTCGGGCTCGTAGTCGAGCGAGGCATACCCGCGGGTGCGCGACTTCAGCTGGTCGAAGAA
Source organism: Lapillicoccus sp. (assembly GCF_039935575.1). Taxonomy (GTDB): domain Bacteria; phylum Actinomycetota; class Actinomycetes; order Actinomycetales; family Dermatophilaceae; genus Lapillicoccus. Next base: position 19,474 of record NZ_JBDTKA010000026.1, on the reverse strand, counting down.
GTCGAAGACGATCTCGGCGAGCGGCAGCGTGTATCGCAGCTCCACGCGCTCCGGCGAAAGGTAGTCCATGCCACGCAACGTCCCCCGGCGTTGCTGGCAGAGCTCCATGATGGCGCCGATGAACTCGCTCGGGGCGAGGATCGTCGCGCGCACGATCGGCTCGCGCACCTCGGAGATCTTGCCGTCGGGGTACTCGCTGGGGTTGGTCACCTCGACGTGCTTGTCGCCTTCGAGAGTGACGTCGTAGACGACATTCGGCAGTGTGGAGATCAGGTCGAGGTCGAACTCGCGTTCGAGCCGCTCGCGGATGATCTCGAGGTGCAGCATGCCGAGGAACCCGACTCGGAAGCCGAACCCCAGTGCGACCGAGGTCTCCGGCTCGTAGGTCAAGGCGGCGTCGTTGAGCTTGAGCTTGTCGAGGGCGTCGCGCAGGTTGGGGTAGTCGGACCCATCGATGGGGTACAGCCCCGAGAACACCATCGGCTTGGGGTCGCGGTAGCCGCCGAGGGCCAGGGTCGCAGGTGTGCCGGCGTTGGTGACCGTGTCACCGACCCGGCTCTGTCGCACGTCCTTGACGCCGGTGATCAGGTAGCCGACCTCACCGACGCCGAGACCCTTGGACGGGACCGGTTCGGGCGAGATGACCCCGATCTCGAGCAGCTCGTGGGTGGCGCGGGTGGACATCATGACGATGCGCTCGCGCGGGTTGAGGTCACCGTCGATCACCCGGACATAGGTCACGACGCCGCGGTAGGTGTCGTAGACCGAGTCGAAGATCATCGCGCGGGCCGGTGCGTCCGGGTCGCCGGTGGGGGCGGGCAGCTGGCCGACGATCTCGTTCAGCAGCGCCTCGACCCCGTCCCCGGTCTTGCCGGAGACCCGCATGCAGTCCTCGGGTTCGCAGCCGATCAGGCCGGCCAGCTCCTCGGCGTACTTCTCTGGCTGCGCGGCGGGCAGGTCGATCTTGTTGAGCACCGGGATGACGGTGAGGTCGTTCTCCATGGCGAGGTAGAGGTTGGCGAGGGTCTGCGCCTCGATCCCCTGGGCCGCGTCGACGAGGAGAACCGCCCCTTCGCAGGCCGCGAGCGACCGAGACACCTCGTAGGTGAAGTCGACGTGCCCGGGGGTGTCGATCATGTTCAACGCGTAGGTGGTGCCACCCAGCTCCCACGGCATCCGGACGGCCTGGCTCTTGATGGTGATGCCGCGCTCGCGCTCGATGTCCATCCGGTCGAGGTACTGCGCACGCATCGCCCGGGCATCGACGACGCCGGTGAGCTGGAGCATCCGGTCCGCCAGCGTCGACTTGCCGTGGTCGATGTGGGCGATGATGCTGAAGTTGCGGATGAGGTCCGGTGGCGTTGCGTGCGGGGGCAACGCCGTTCGGGCCATGGGTGACACGTCCGAAGTGTTTCACGGCGGATGGGGCGGCCCGACCATGCCGGTATGCGCCACAGACCGACTGAGCCCTGGGTGAAGCATGCGCTCGGCGCAAGGTCGTCCCTCAGACGGCCGAAAGTCGGCGTTCCGGCGCCTATTTCGGCCGGTTTCCCGGATTTCGGCCGTAACGGCCGAAAGTCGTCAGGCACCCGTCCGTCCGTCGATACCCTCACGCAGCAGGTCGGCGTGACCATTGTGCTGGGCGTACTCCGCGATCATCTTCATGATCACACCGCGCAACGAGATCGGTTCTCCGTCGCGCACCCGCGTCCCGGTGTCGTCGAGGTCGTGGGCGGCGACGATCTCGCGGGACCGCTGACACTCGCGACGCCAGAGCTCGAACGCCTCGGCGACGTCACCGTCGAGGGAGTCGAAGTCCTGGTCGGGGTCGTCGTCGGAGTAGTAGAGCATCGGCACGTCGTCACCGGCGAAGTTGATCTGCATCCACCACCGCTCCCCCCCGGTCAGATGGCGGAGCAGTCCGTGCAAACTCATCGTCGATGGGGGCATGGAGCGTTCGCTCAGCTGGCCCGAGTCGAGACCGCCGCACTTCAGCTCGAAGGTCGCGCGGTGGTAGTCGAGGTAAGCGGTGAGGACGTCGCGCTCGCCACCGGCCTGGGGCAACGGTTTCCGGGTGTCGCCGGACCACGTCGGCGAGAAGTTGCCCTCCGGGATGACCGGCCGTGCCGTCTCGGTGGGCTCGGGCAGCGGGGCGGGCGTCGGAGGCCAGGACTTGGAGGCCTCGTCGACGGGGCTCATCAGCCCGATCTGGTAGCCGTCGGGGTCAGCCACCACCGCGAACCGCGCCCCCCAGAACGCGTCGTAAGGCAGCTGCCGCGACGCATACCCACCGTCGACGAGCCGGTTATGCGACTCGTCGACCTCAGCCCGATCCGGCACCCTCATGACGACGACAGCGCTGCCCCCGGTCACGGACGGTGGTGCGCCACGGTTCCAGTCGCGGGCAAACTCCTGCTGGTCGAGGTCCACCATGAGGCCGGCAGCCTGTGACGGGAACCTCACAGTCGCGTGCGGCCCGGTGTCGGCGTCCACATCCCAGCCGAGCAGCCGATAGAACTCGACGCTGCGAGCGATGTCGGTCACAACGAGGTTGACGTGGCTCGGCACCGGCGTGGCAGCGGACATGGCACACCACGGTAGCCAGAGCCACCGACAGACCACCGACACCGACGCGCTACAGGCATACCGGTCGGGCTGGCCGTTGTCCGGTATGTCCGGTCGTCCCGGCCGAGAACTGGGTTCGGGTCAGCCGGACTGGACTGGACTGGACTGGACTGGACTGGACTGGACTGTGTGCCGCGGCTATGAGGTCAGGCCGCGACCGGCATGTGCAGCGGACCTCGGATCAGACGGGACGGCCGCATCACGACCTTGCCGCTCTCGTGCAGCCCCGGCATCCGCTGCGTCAGAGCCGTGATCGCGCGAGCCGCCTCGAGCCGGGCCAGAGGTGCACCGAGGCAGTAGTGGATGCCGCTGGAGAAGGCGAGGTGGTCGGCCCCCGAAGTGCGGGTGATGTCGAACCGGGCCGGGTCCGTATAGACCTCAGGGTCGCGGTTGGCCCCGGCCAGCAGCAGCACGACTGCCTGGTTTCGGCGGACGGCCACTGCGCCGAGCTCGGTGTCCTGGAACGACAGCCGCGCCGTCTCCTGGACCGGCGGGTCCCAGCGGAGCACCTCCTCGACGGCGGCGCTCACCAGCGACGGGTCGTCGCGCAGGAGCTGCCATTGCTCCGGATGCGCGAGCAAGGCGCGCGTTGCGTTGCCGATGAGGTTGACGGTGGTCTCGAAACCCGCGATCAGAAGCAACGAGCACATCGGCACCATCTCGTGCGGCGCGATCCGTTCGCCTCGCTCGGCGACGATGGCGCTGACCAGGTCGTCCTGGGGGTCTTTCGCACGCTCCTCGAACAGCCGCTCGAACAGCTTTTCCAGCTCGGTGTTCGCCGTCATGACCCGGCGCGCCTGGCCGAGCGACGTGACCCCGTCCAGCGCGCTACCGAGCGCCGCGCCGTACTCCTGGAACGCGGCGACGTCGGCGTCCGCCACCCCCATCATCCGGGTGATCACGGCGATCGGCAGGGGCGCGGCGAGGTCGGTGACCAGGTCGAACGTCCCGCGCCGCTGCGCCGCGTCGAGCAGATCAGCCACGGTCTCGTCAATAGTCGCGGCATACGTGGTCATCATCCTCGGGCTGAACGCCGGTCCGGCGACCCGGCGCAGCCGCTCGTGGTCCGGTGGGTTGAGGCTGAGGAAGGACAGGTCGAACTCGGCCGCGCCGGCTCCGATCGGCTCGGCGTCCTCCTCGCGAACGCCGAAGGCGCGGCTGCGCAGCACCTGGTTGCAGATCGCGTGGCTCGTCGTGGCCCAGTTGCCGAGCCGGGTCGGGACCATGGGGCCGGTCGCCCGCATCCGCTCGTAGACCGCATACGGGTCCCTGCGGCCGTCGCGCATCGACAGCCGGGCCAGCTCGTCCCCACGGAACCGGGCGGCGTACCACCGGTTCCAGCGCTCGCGGTAGAGCCCACCAGCAAACGTAGCCGCCCCGCGCACCCGGTGCAGCGTAGTCATCGTCCTCCTCCTGCGGCGCTTGCCTAGGAAGAGCGTATCGAGCGGTGACGGCCAGGCGTGGTCGGGTCGCAGCGTCGTCAGGTCGCGACGCTGGCTCGGTACGCGAGCTCCTCGACGATCGCCTTCTCCCGATGCCGCAGCGCCGTCGTCGTCGAGGCCACTGGGCGCGACGAAAGCCGTTGTCCAGTGGGCGTGGCAGCCCTGCTGAGCCGGTGCCTGACGTGCGAGAGCTCGACCTGGAGCTCTTGGAGGCTCAGGCTCCGCAGGCTCCACCGGGTGTTGACGGATGTGGCGTTGGCTGGGTGATCAGTGGTCGTCATCGGTGGTCCTTGATCCACAGCTCCCCCTCGGTTGCAGGGGGTTTGTCTGACGGTCAGCGGAGATGTTTCGGGATAGCCATCCCCGCATCAAGGGTCCCAGATTCGTACCCCGTTGACGGCGCATCCAACCTGGCAATTCACGGTGAGGCATACCGAGCCGACACCGGCGTGGGCAGCTGGTCAGGAGACTCGTGCGGTCCGCCGACCGAGCAGCGCCGACAGCACCGCGATGCCCACTCCGAGAACCGCGAGGATCGCCCCGACCCGGCTCGGCCACTCGTACCCGAGTCCCGCCGAGAGGACCAGGCTGCCCAGCCACGCGCCGAAGGCATTGGCGGTGTTGAGCGTGGAGTGGTTGAGGGCGGCCGCGAGGGACTGGCCTTCGCGGGCCACGTCCATCAGTCGGGTCTGCAGCAGCGGTACGAGGATCGACGGCAGGAAGCCGAGGACGAACACCATGACGACGGCGAGGACCTGGTGGTGGGCCAGCGGCCCGAAGGCGGCGAGCATGACCGCGATCGCCCCGAGCGACACGATGATCCCGCGCAGCACGCCGAGGTGGGCCACCCGGCCGGAGACGAGCATGCCGCCCACCATGCCCACGCCGTAGGTGGCGAGGATGACGGGGATGAACGCCTCGGAGAAGCCGGACAGCTCGGTCATCGTCGGCGCGATGTAGGAGTAAGTGGCGAACATCCCACCGAAACCGACGACGCCGATGAGCAGGGCGAGCCAGACCTGCAGCCTGCTCAGAGCGCTCAGCTCGGAACGCATACTCACCTCGGCAGTGATCGACTGCCACGGCACCCAGGTCCAGACGGCCAGCACGGTGAGCGCGCCGATGCCACCGACCACCCAGTAAGGCACCTGCCAGCCGAGGCGCTGACCGAGCACGGTCGTCAAGGGGACCCCGACGACGTTGGCGGCGCCCAGCCCGATGAGTATCATCGAGATCGCCCAGGTGCGGCGCTCCTTGGGCACCAGCGAGGCGGCCACCAGAGAGCCGATGCCGAAGAACGCACCGTGCGGGACTCCGGACAGGAACCGCGTCACCATCAGCTGCGAGTAGCCAGTGGCGAAACCGGACGCGGCGTTGGCGACGGCGAAGAACACCATGAGGCTGAGCAGGGTCGTCTTGCGGCGCAGCCGAGCGGCGAGCACGGCGATGAGGGGAGCTCCGACGACGACGCCGATGGCATAGGCCGAGACGAGGTGCCCGGCAGTCGGGATGTCGACTCCGATCCCCTGAGCGACCTGCGGCAGCAAGCCCATCGTGACGAACTCGGTGGTGCCGATCGCGAACCCGCCGACCGCGAGTGCCAGCAGCGCGAACCCGGCGCGCGACGTGTCTGTCAACCCGTCTCCAGGCGCGGGATGGCGTGTCGCCCCCGGGTGGGTAGGGAGGGTGTCGGTCATCGCGTCTCTCGTCGGGTGCTCTTGGTATGCGTCGGGCCGGGTCCGCACTGACCGCCCGTCGATCCTACGGAGGCACAGCTTCTTGGCCTGCATCGCGGCATACCTGCTCGACGGGTTCCGCAAGAAGCCGCCACCCGGGTGCCTTCCGGTGTTGGGCCGGCACCAGCTGGCGATGGCGTACCTGTTCCTGGAGCTGTGGCGCACCCGCCGTCGGTGGATCTCAACGGGCCGAACGACCCGCCCGAGCGACCACCTGACCACCTGACCGCAGCACCACCCGGCTAGGGTCGCCGGGTGGCACAGCGACTGGGCGACCGAATCCGCCGAGCTCTCCAGCGGGTCCTGTCGCCCGGGTCCGCAGGTGGTTCCCGCTCGGCGCCCGGATCGGCACCCGGGGCGCCGCGCCCGACGGCGAAGCCGGGAGGCGGGACCACTCCCCGTCCCGGCTCCGGCGGCGTCCCGCAGCCGGCACAGAGCCGGACCTACCCGGGCGACTATCGCGGCGTCCCTGCGATCGCGTATGCGCCGAAGCCGGACGGGCTGCCCGACCCCGGCGAGATCGTCTGGACCTGGGTGCCGTTCGAGGAGGACCACACGGTGGGCAAGGACCGCCCGGTGCTGCTCGTCGGAAGTGACGGTGACTGGCTGCTCGGCGTGATGCTGACGAGCAAGGACCACGACCGGGACACGCCGGGTCAGCGGCGGTCCGGGCGGACCTGGGTCGACATCGGCGCGGGTGCGTGGGACCGCAGCGGACGACCGAGCGAGGTCCGGGTCGACCGGATCATCCGGGTGGACGCCGAGGCGATCCGGCGGGAGGGCGCCGTGCTCGGTGCCGCGCAGTTCGACGAGGTCGCGGACGCGATCCGCAACCTGCACTAGGGCGTCCGGACCACGGCCGCAGCCACACATTCCTTGCGTCCGACGATCTGGCTGCCAGGGCTACCAAAAAGTCGGACGCAACGTCGTTCGCCGGTGCATCGCCAGGGGTGCACCGTCCGGGAGGACCTAGGGCCCGTTACCTCCATGGAGGTAACGGGCCCTAAGTCGAACGGGGTCGTTAGAGCGCGGCGGCCTTCTTGGCCATCGACGACTTCTTGTTGGCAGCCTGGTTGGCGTGGATGACGCCTTTGGAGACAGCCTTGTCGAGCTTGGTCGACGCCTTCTGGAGTGCGTCATGAGCGGCGACCTTGTCACCGGAGTCTGCGGCCTCACGGAACTTGCGGACCCAGGTGCGGAGCTCGCTCTTGACCGCCTTGTTGCGCTCGGTGCGCTTCTCGTTGGTCTTGATGCGCTTGAGCTGCGACTTGATGTTTGCCACGAAGTGATCTTTCTTGGTCGGGAGTGTGTGTGCCGTTAGAGGGCGGTGAAGGCGTGTCGCACCAGATCGCGCGGAGTGTTGAGGTCGGCAGAGCTAAGCGTGGGGTGCCCGTGGACGACACGCGCGAGGTGGGACGGCGGTGCGCGCACGACCGGGGCACGCACGCAACGCTCGAATCTACCAGCGCAACGGTCCCCACCCAAAACGAGCATCGTCAGCCGACCGAGCTGCGAGCGCGGGTGATGGTGAGGATGACCCGCTCCACGGCGTAGACGGGGTCCCGACCGCCGCCCTTGACCTCGACGTCCGCCGCAGCCACCGCTTGGATCGCCCGGCCGAGCCCGTCGGCGTCCCAGTGGCCGAGGGCTCGGCGGGCCTTGTCGACCTGCCATGGCGCCATCCCGAGCTGCTTCGCCAGCTGCTGCGAGCCTCCTCTACCGGCTGGACCGGCCGAGCCGACCTTGACCAGCTGGCGCAGCTGTGACGCGAGGACGGCCACGATCGGGACCGGGTCGACTCCGGTGGCGATGGCGTGCCGCAGCAGGCGCAACGCCTCGCCGGCCTGCCCCGCGACGGCCGCATCAGCGACCCGGAACCCCGTCGCCTCGACCTTGCCCCCGTGGTAGATCTCGACCAGCCGGTCGTCCACGACGCCGTCGGTGTCCGCGACCAGCTGCGACACGGCCGAGGCCAGCTCCCGCACGTCGCGTCCGAGTGCCTCGACCAGTGCCCGGACCGCCTCCGGAGTGGCCTTGCGACCCTGCCTGCGGAACTCGTTCGCGACGAAGTCGACCTTGTCGCGATCGGTCTTGATGAGCGGGCATTCGAACACCCGCGCCCGGCCCTTGACCAGCAGGTCCAGGACCCGTTTGCCGCGCTGGCCGCCCCCATGGGTGACGACGAGGGTGACGTCGTCCGCCGGCGCCGCGAGGTAGCGCGTCAGGTCGTCTAGCAGCTCGTCGGACGCCTCGTCCAGTCCATCGACGACCACGGCCTTGTTGCCCCCGAACAGCGAGGGACTGGTGTGGACGACGAGGTCACCCGGCTGGTATGCCGCACCGCCGATCCGCACGATCTCGAGGTCGGGTGCCGTATGTCGCAGCTCGGCCAGCACCGACGTCACGGCCCGCTCGGCCAGCAGCTCCTCGGGTCCGCGCACCAGGACCAAGGGTGGGACGCGTTCTGAGGTCACGACAGGCTCACGCCGTCACTGTGCCAGGTCGGGGGGACAGCGTGAAGGTTCCTGGTTCAGACATCGGCACCACCGAGCCACGGCGCAAGCGTTGGCGTCGTCTCCAGGGCCAGACCCAGCTGGTCCAGCCGGGCCTGGATGGCGTCGACCGGCAGCTCGAGGTGGTCGACGAGGTCGTCCAGGTCGATCCCCGCCTCGACCGCGTCCCGCAGCTCCGAGTCCTGCTCGACTGTCCAGGCGTGGCCGCCCGTCACCGCTGTTCGCGCCGAGGCCGGCACGGGAGGGGGCCCGGCGACCGGTCGGTGGTCGACGGCCGGGTGCGACGTGTCGGAGGCGGCAGCGGCACCGTCCGCGGCGTGGGCACCCCCGGCGAGTCCGCGCAACGCGGGATCGGCCACCGGCAGCGGTGGCGGTGCGACCTCGTCGAGCCGCCGCAATGCCGCCAGTACCAGGTCGCGGTCGGTCGTCGGCCAGAACGGGGGCAACGACCGTTGCAGGAACCCGGCATACCGAGCCGTGACCATCCGGGAGTCGAGGACGGCGACGACGCCGCGGTCGTCGGACCGGCGAACGAGCCGACCGGACCCCTGGGCCAGGCGCAGCGCCGCGTGGGTGGCGGAGACGGCCATGAACCCGTTACCGCCCATCCGCGCGATCGCCTCGGACCGCGCGGAGGAGAGCGGGTCGTCGGGCCGCGGGAAGGGAATCCGGTCGATGACGACCAGCTGGCAGGCCGACCCTGGGACGTCGACGCCCTGCCAGAGCGTGAGCGTGCCGAACAGACACGTCGTGGGCTCGCGTGCGAACTGACGGACCAGCGTCCCGATCTGGTCCTCGCCCTGGCAGAGGATCTCGATATCGGTGCCGTCGGTGGAGAACTTGGCTCTCAGCTGCTCCGCAGTGTTCTGGGCTGCGCGCATCGAGGAGAACAACCCGAGCGTCCGCCCCCCCGCGGCCCGGACGAGCGCCTCGATCTCGTCCAGCAGCAGCGGGGACGTGCCATCGCGGCCCGGCGCGGGAAGGTCGCGCGCAACATAGACGATCGCCTGCCGGGGGTAGTCGAAGGGGCTGCCCACGTCGAGCCCGTGCCACATCGGTGCGCCCTCACCGCGTAGTCCGATGGTCCCCGCCACCGCGTCGAAGCTGCCGCCCAGCTCGAGTGTCGCGGAGGTGAGAACGACGGTGCGCTGGTCGAAGATCCGGTCGCGCACAAGCATGGCGACACTCATAGGTGCAACCCGCAGGACGGGTCCACGACGAGGGTCCTTGCTCAGCCACACGACGTCGAGTTCGCGGCCCTCGAGGATGCGGCTGGCGTTCTCGTTCAGCTCGTCGATCGCCGCCCTCGCGACTTGGCGGGCGCCGTCGACGTCGCCTCCGGGAGCGGGTTTGAGCTCGGACTGGACGGCCCTCGTGGCGTCGCGAACCCGGGTCAACGCGAGCACCAACCCGTCGGACAGTGCGGTGACGCGACCCTCGGGGATCTCCTCCAGCACTCCCTGGAGCAGCTCGCCGGCATCCTCGACCTCTGCCGTGCCCTCCGCGAGCTTGGCCGCCCGGCGCGCCGCTGCGGTGACCAGGCCCGCGGAGATCTCGTCGGTGATGGTCGCCGTCACCCGGTCCACGAGCTCGTGCGCCTCGTCGACGACCAGCAGGTCGTGCTCAGACAGCATCTGACGACCCTCGAACGCGTCGATCGCCATGAACGAGTGGTTGGTGACGACGACGTCGACGTCCTTCGCCGCCTCCCGCGAGCGCTCGACGAAGCACTCGGCGACCATCGGACATTTGCCTCCGAGGCACTCATGGGCCGAGACCGAGACCTGCCGCCATGCGCGTTCGCTGACGCCGGGGATCAGCTCGTCACGGTCGCCCGAGTCGGTCTCCTGTGCCCAGCTTCGCAGCCGCACGACCTCGGCTCCCAGCCGGGACGCGCCCGTATCGACCTGGTCGAGTCCGATGAGGGTGTCCTCCTCGGCTGGGAACCCGCCGTCCAGCTTGTGGGCGCACAGGTAGTTGCGGCGGCCCTTGACCAGCGCGTACGTCGGTCGTCTCCCGAGCAGCGGAGCCAGGGCGACCGCAAGGCGCGGCATGTCGCGGTCGACGATCTGCGCCTGGAGGGCGAGGGTCGCGGTGGCTACGACCGCCGGCCGGCCGGCCTGCATCGCGTGCCGCACCGCAGGGACCAGGTAGGCCAGCGACTTGCCCGTGCCCGTGCCCGCCTGGACGAGCAGGTGCTCCTCGTGCTCGACAGCGTGCTGGACCGCCTGGGCCATCTGCACTTGACCGGGCCGCTCGGTGCCGTCCACCCCGGCCACCGCGGCCGCGAGCAGGGCGTCGAGGTCGGCTGGCACCACGACAGGGTATGCCGCTGACGGCTCGGTTCCGCGGCTGTCCACACCCCTACCTCCCAGCGATGACAACCTCGCCACTGGGGTCCGATCGACATGCACGAACCCGGCTTTCGAGGCATACCAGCCCGTTTTCGCCTGTCATGCCTGTCAGTCGGCCCGTCCCCGTCACCAAGTCCAAGCGGGGGGACGCCATCGGGTAGAACCGGCGGCGGGTTCACCGTGCGGGCAGAGGTGGTGGGCGACCCGGGTGTGGTTAGTCGTGCTGGCTGGAGAGGGGGTCGGCGTGTCGATGGATCAGCATCCATCCGGCGTGTTCTCGTCGAAAGATCTCGGTCACCCGAAGTTCCATGGACAGGGGTTGGTGCTGACCTGAGATGTTCACCGTCGATCGTTGGATGCCCACCCAGTAGGCGAGTGACTCGTCGGCGGACTGATGCATGATCTCTAAGCTATTGCTGGCGCCCGGGCCGAATATCGCAGCTCCTTGGGCGTTGGCAGCGTTGACCTTGTCGGCTCCTTGGACGGTGTTGCCTCGGGGGCCGAAGATCGTGGCCGGCGAGCCTCGAGTCGAGAGCTGCGCGAGTGGCTCGATGTCGCCATTGACGAAGGCTGTTGACGCGGCCAGGCGGCGCGACATGAACTGAACGAAGTCGTCGGTAGGGGTGGATGTCATGGTCAGACTCCCGACCGTTGATGGTGGAGGCGTGCCACCTCGGCCTCTCTCGCTTCCATGGAAGATAGATTAGGTTCTACGGAAGGTATAGTCAAGGCCGTGTCTACGCCACGCACCCATGTCGCCGAGATCGTCAGCCAATGGAACCGGGAGCGTCCCGACCTGGACGCCAGCCCGATGCTGGTCATCGGGCAGATGGCCCGGCTGACTCAGCTGTTCGAGCCCCACCTGCGACCGCCGTTCGCCGCAGTCGGTCTGGGCAACGGCGACTTCGACGTCCTGGCCGCCCTGCGTCGAGCCGGGGAACCGTTCATGCTGACCCCCGGTCAGCTGGCCACCTCGCTGCTGGTCACCACAGGCGCCATCACCAAACGCCTGGACCGGCTCGAAGCACGAGGACTCGTGCGCCGCACGGTCTCGGGAGCCGACGGCCGCGGGCGGCTGGTGAACCTCACCACGCCGGGTTTCGCCTCGACCGATGAGCTCATCTCCGCGCACCTGGTCAACGAGGCCCGTCTCCTGAGCGCCCTCGACGACCGTGAGCGCAACCAGCTCGCCACCCTGCTGGATCGGCTGGCCGAGGCCCTCGAGGCGCCGCAGCCAGAACCGGCAGGTCCGACGCATGGGGAGCTGATGTCGCGGTGAGTCGCCACGGCATCCGCGCCCAGCGGCGGCGCGCCGAGGTGTTGCGCCAGCTCCACGAGGCCGACCAGCTGCTCACCCTGGTCAACGTGTGGGACGTCGCGTCCGCGCGGGTCGTTTCTCAAACGCCGCGATGCACAGCGATCGCGACGGCCTCGGCGGCGATCGCCGCGGCCCACGGCTACGACGACGGCGAACAGATGCCACGAGAGCTGGTCATCGCCGCCCTGGAACGCATCTGCCAGGCGGTCGACCTACCCGTGAGCGCGGACCTCGAACGCGGCTACGGCGACGTCCGCGGCACGGTCGGCGCCGCCCTGGACGCGGGCGTCGTCGGGATCAACCTCGAGGACGCGATGGCAGGCACCGCCACCATGGCCCAGCGTGTGACCGAGGCCGTCGACACCGGACGAGACCGCGGCATCCCGGTCGTGGTCAACGCGCGCACCGACGTCTACCTGCTTCGCTCCCACTGGTCACCGCAACACCGGCTCGCCGCAGCCGCCGAGCGTGGACAGCACTACCTGGACGCCGGCGCCGACTGCGTCTTCGTGCCCGGATGCATCGACCCCGAGCACATCAAGGCCCTCTCGGCCCAGTTCGGCCCACGGCGGCTGAACCTGCTCGCCGTCCCCGGCCTCCCCGACCCACACGACCTGCAGCAGTGGGGCGTCGCCCGAGTCTCCCACGGCCCATACCCCCACCAGCACGCACTCGCCGCTCTCGGGGCCTACACCTTGGACCACCAGTAACGTGACAGCCGCCATCCGGATCTTCGCGCTCCGCGCAACATCACCGAGCCGGGTCGACGCGGACGCTCCATTCGTTTGGGCAGACGGGCGCTGTCCCCCCGGCCGCGCGCGGGCCGCCCCACTAGATGAGTCCCTCGCCGATCACGTGAGCGGGGCGCACCGGGACACGTCGATGAGTAGTCGACACGTGATGGGGCGGGTTGGTGAGTGACCAGCCGCGGCGCGATTGCTGGGCCAGCAGGGCGAAGGCCGTAGCGGCATACCCTACGACGAGGATCCTTCCACGGGTCGCGGCGACGACGAGTCCGACTCTCCCGGGTCGTAAGCCGTCGCCGGCGTACAGATCAGGTGTGCCACCAACGCGGTCCACCCGGTCTGGTGCGACGCCCCCAGACCCGCCCCGGTGTCGCCGTGGAAGTACTCGCTGAACGTCGGGTGTTCGGTCCACAACGGACCGGGCAACAGGTCGCGTGGGTCGCTCGGCCGCCGGCCGCCCTCGCCGGGGCGGAACAGGCCGACGACCCGGTCCTCGAGGCGCTGGGCCGCCTCGTGCAGACCGACTCGCTCCCCCGAACCCGTGGGAAAGTCGACCGTCAGCGACGAACCGGCCCCCGCGGCATACGTGTGCAACGCCTCGATGATCAGCACGTTGATCGGGAACCACACAGGTCCGCGCCAGTTGGAGTTGCCACCGAACAGTCCCGTGTCGGACTCCCCCGGCGTGTAGTGCAGGGACATCTGCATGCCGGCCACGTCGATCGTGACGCCGTCGCGATGGGCCGCTGACAACGATCGAATCCCATGTGGCGACAGGAACTCCGACTCGTCGAGCAGACGGGTCACGAGCTCGCTCACTCTTGTCGGGTCGACCACGGCGAAGGTCAGCGCCTCGTCGTGCGTGGGGTTCAAGGTCAGCAGGCTGGCGACCTCCTCGGGTCGGTGTCGCCCCAGCCAGTTCAGCGCCTCGGCGAAGTCCGGCAGCTCCTCGCGCACCCAGGCGGGGCAGTTGCCCACGGCAAGAAGCGGGAGCAACCCGACGAGCGAACGAACCCGCATCGTCTCGGTCTGCTCGTCCGGTCCGACCAACACGTCGTAGAAGAAGCCGTCCTGCTTGTCCCAGAGCGAGACACCCATCGACCCGAACGAGCCCAGCGCCCGGCAGATCCCGAGGAACCGTTCGAGGAACGTCGTCGCCAGGTCGTCGAACGCGTGGTCGTGCCGCCCCAGCTCCTGGGCGATCCGCATCATCGACAGGCACATGAAGGCCATCCACGCCGTGGCGTCCGACTGCTCGAGCCGCCAGCCCGCGGGCACCTGCCGGGACCGGTCGAACACCCCGATGTTGTCCATCCCGAGGAAACCACCCTCGAACAGGTCCGACCCGTCGGCGTCCTTGCGGTTGACCCACCAGGAGAAGTTGAGCAGCAGCTTGCCGAGGATCCGCGTGAGGAAGTCGCGGTCCCAGGCGCCGTCGCGCAGGTAGACCTGCCAGACGGCCCAGGCGTGCACCGGCGGGTTCACGTCGGAGAATGCCCACTCGTATGCCGGGAGCTGGCCGTTGGGGTGCTGGGCCCACTCCCGGCAGAGAAGCAGCAGCTGGGCCTTGGCAAACGCCGGGTCGACGTGCGCCAGGGCGACCGCGTGGAACGCCAGGTCCCAGGTGGCGAACCACGGGTACTCCCACTCGTCGGGCATCGAGATGACGTCGGCGAGCGCGAGGTGCCGCCAGGCGGTGTTCCGACCCCACGGTTCGACGCCCTTGCGGGCCTGCGGTGGTGGCGGTGATGCCGGGTCGCCCTGGAGCCAGTCGTCGACGTCGTACCGGTAGAGCTGCTTGCCCCAGAGCAGCCCGGCGAAGGCGCGTCGCGCCGTATGCCGGTCCGCGTCGGACACCGATGGTGGGATCACGACCGCATAGAAGGAGTCTGCGTCGGCCTGCCGGTCGGCGAGGACGGAGTCGCTCGTCACGAACGGACGGTCGGCCGTGGGCTCGGCCGTCAGTCGGAGCCGGACCGTCACGGACCCGCCCGGGGGGACTGAGTCGAAGGTGTAATGGAAAGCCGCCTTGGTCCCGGTTCCGTTGCCGCTCAACGCCGAACGGTCCCCGTGCACGACGGCATGGTCGATTGCGTCCTTGGGGTGCGGTGACCGGTTCGCGACGCCCCACAGAGCGTCGGCGTTGGTCTCGTTGTCGCAGAGCAACAGCTCCGGAGCGCCCTCGGCGAACAGCACGTAACGGCCGAGGAAGTCGTGGCTGGCCTCGACGGCGACGAGGCTCGCGTCCTCGACGACTGGCGAACCGAGGGCCGTGAGTGACGGTTGCCGGTTGTCGCGGCCCCAGGCCCAGGTGTTGCGGAACCACAGCTGCGGCACGAGATGCAGCGGCGCCGGGTCGGGCCCGTGGTTCGTCGCGGTGACGGTGACGACGATGTCGGTAGGCGTCGACTTCGCGTGGGTGACGACGACGTCGAAGAACCGGTCCTCGTCGAAAATCCCCGTGTCGCTGAGCTCGAACTCAGGGTCGAGGCGTGTGCGGCGGGCGTTCTCGTCGCGGAGCCGGTCGTAGGGAAAGGCCGCCTGGGGGTAGCGGTAGAGTGTCTGTCCCCACGAGTGGGTGGGCGTGGCGTCCAGATGCCACCAGTACTCCTTGACGTCCTCGCCGTGGTTTCCCTGCGGGTTGGTCAGGCCGAAGAACCGCTCCTTGAGCCGGTCGTCCTGGCCGTTCCACATCGCCACGGAGAGGTTGAGGAACCCGAACCGGTCGCACAACCCGGCGATGCCGTCCTCCCCCCACCGGTATGCGCGTCGGTGTGCCTGCTCGAACGGGAAGGACTCCCACGCGTCTCCGTCGGCGGAGTAGTCCTCACGCACCGTCCCCCACTGTCGACCCGCCACATAAGGCCCCCACAGCCGCCACGGGTCGGAGTCGTCCGGTGACTCGGCCAGGCGGGCATGCTCGACGCTGGGTTCTGGGCGGCGACGACCGGGCTGCGAAGGGGTCACCCCCATACTCTGCCTTGCCGCTTAGGCGCTGGAGGGAGGTCGAGGTGTTTGGGCGGGCCGCTGTCCCTATGCCATGATGCCCACGCCAACAACTGTCGAGTACCGAGCCGGGTTTCCCAGGGCTGCACGGACTGCCGCGTGCTCATGTACCAGCCTCGCGCCGCCATACGCCCACCCCGACGGTATCGATGAGGAGACGTCATGAACACCGAGGACAGCCCGCCGATGGCCACCGGCGTGACTCAAGAGCGCCTCGCCGGTCTGCGCAAATGGAACCTCGGTCTCGCGCTTCTGCACTTCGCCCAGGCCGTGGCGATTGTTCTGCTGGCCGGAACCTTCGCTGTCACGGTGACCTCATCCGTCCCCGAAGGGCCACCGGGGGCCGCCTTACCTGCCCCCGGCACGCTCTTCGACGTGCGGATCGGATGGGCCGTTGCCCTCTTCCTGGCCTCGGCGGCGCTTGACCACCTCTTGACCGCAACCGTGTCTCGCAACACCTACGAGCGCGACCTGAAACGCGGCATCAACCGATTTCGGTGGGTCGAGTACTCGGTCAGCGCCACGTTGATGGTCATTCTCATCGGCTTCTACTCAGGCATCACGAGCATCACCGCCGTCATCGCCGTCGCCGGCGCCAACGTCGGGATGATCCTCTTCGGCTGGATCCAGGAGCTGATGAACCCGCCAGGGCGCACCACGACCACAATGCTGCCCTTCTGGTTCGGGACGCTCGTTGGCCTCGCCCCGTGGATCTCGATCTGGTTCAACATCCTTTCGGCCAAGACCGTCCCCGGCTTTGTGTACGGAATAGTCGTGACCCAGCTCGTCCTCTTCTTCAGTTTTGGACTGAACCAGTGGCTCCAGTACCGCGGGATCGGCAAGTGGACCGATTACGCCTATGGAGAAAAGACCTACCTGGTGCTCAGTCTCGTAGCAAAGTCCCTGCTCGCCTGGCAGATCTTCGGCGGGTCACTAGCTGCCTGAAGCAGCAGTTGTTCCTGCAGTGACGATAGTCCGCGTCACCGTCGACTGGACCCGCCAGGTCAGTCCTCGGTGAAGATCTGGATGAGCTCGCGCACTTGGTGTTCGGCTTCGGCGGGGTGCCGGAAGGCGAGTTCGTCGTGGACGAGGTATCGGTTTCGTCGACCGGACCGTACTTTCGTGAGGTAGCCGGCCTGCTCGAGGTCCCGCACGATGCTGGCGGCGGACCGTTCGGTGATTCTGGCGAGTGCGGCCATGTCGCGCACCCGCAGGTCCGGGTTCCGGGCGATGAGCAGCAGGACGCGGCCGTGGGAGGTCAGGAGTGTCCACCCCAGGCCGGGTTGTCTCATCGAGGCGGGCTCGTCGGCAGCTCCTCCACCGGCTCGGCCATCTGGAGCCCCTTGAGCCGGGTCCGGTTGCGGACGCTGTCGTGTCGGCACGGGTCCCATCTTGCCGGATCGCGACAGGCCCTCGCAGATCGCCGCGACATGAAGCATCGTTCATGTATTTTATCTCGTATGTTGCCCTTAAAACTGGCCCGCCTCCCGATGGCTGGTCTCGTCCTGGTCTCACTGATCGTCCTGCCTCGTGCGCTGTCGGGCTCGCCGGTGGTCCTGTCCGCGGATCGGATGGACCTTGGCTGGCTTGGGTCCGCCGATGTCGACATCCGGCTGGGTGTTGTCGAGAGCCTGCTTCTCCTGCTCGTAAGCGGAATCGGCCTGGTGGTGGCCGTGTACAGCGCCCGCAACCTGGTTGGGCAGGCCGGACTGGCCCAGTACGCGGTTCTGGAGACGGTCATCGTCGCCGCGCTGGCGCTCACGGTCACGGCCGCCCTCACCGGTCGAGAACTGGGGCAAGCCCTACCCGGCGATCCCGATGTTGTGGCGGGCGGCGTGGTGGGTCCTGCGCTCCGCGCGGGAGGAGTTCACCCCGTTCCTCGCGCCTACATATAACGTGGAGTTCAGGCGGGTCCTGTTCTCTACGAGCGCGATTGAGTCACCCAACGCCCGCTATCACTGGGCCGTCAGTGCGCGGGTGCACTTTCCCCATCGGGCAGCCACGATGGACCATGCGGTGGAAGCCCGCACTCGACGCCTAAGCTGTTACACCCGGTGCTGGTGCTGCATGCTTTGTCCCGGAGCGTCTTGCCTTGTCGTCATCAGCCACCGGAACCGACTGGACCCTTCGCCGGACCCGGCGTTAAAAACTCCACCCGCGCTCCGGCCATGCATGGCGCCCGCGCCTCGTGGAACCGCACCACGTGCTCCTGCCGCTCGTGCACATCGAAGGCGTCCCGGTCCCTGTAGACCTCGAAGAAGACGCGCGCCAGCGGCTCGTCTTCCACCGTGTTGGTGACGTAGACCAGGGTCCCCGGCTCAGCGGACTCGATGTGCGGTACCAGCTCCGCGATCAACGCGTCGAACTTCTCAGCGGCGTCATCGTCCAGGCAGTCAAACCGCGCTACCAGGCTGAACACGGCTTACATCCTTTCTTCGTCGGACCCTCTCGTACGGCACAGTACCTAGTGGTCACGCCCGCCTCACTGACCGGCCAAAGTGGCGTCCCGCACCGTTAGGGTCCAGGCCAACACCGGCCGCCGCTGGGAGTGCGTGGGAAGCAGCGCTCTCTCGAGCTCCTTGCGTACAGTCGCCACCGCATCCGCGCGGTCGACGATGATGCAGCTGGCATTGGACTTCATACCCGTCGAAATCCGCTGGCGTCGGTCATCAGCAACGTACAGCCAGGCCATGATCGGGCGGCTCGTTATGACATCTCTCGGACAGAGGCGTCGCACGGCTGGCGCATATGATGTCCCTACGCCGATGACGTCGTGCCTCGCCGCGTTGGCCCGTTGCGGCGAGAGGGTGTGGCACCCTCGAGCAGCATCCGGACCCCGGGCACGCCAGAACCGGCCAAAACCAGCGGGATCGTTCATCAGCAACGGAACTCGCCGAGCAGGGCCGAGCTCCAGCTCTTACCTGCGGATCCGCGTCCGAGCTGGCGATAGGCAGCTGATTGCCATCGGCAGTCGACCGGGGAGACAGGACGCAGACGTTCCTCAGACCCGGTCTCGTTGTGACCTTGGGCGAGCAGATCGTAGATCCCGGGAGGGCAGGCGCAATGCGCGATGCAGATAGGGCGACCGCCGATGCAGGAGGTGCCGGTCCCTGGTTCGATCCCAATGGGGGGAGCTCGTCCACCGAATCGGCCGGTCAGGTGCAGCAGTGGGTCCGCTCGTCTGGGCTACGAGTCCGACCGGGCGCGGGCGGAGCGGATCCTGCTCGCCGCCGCCCCGCGATCACGCGATCATCGACGACGTCGAGGCAGTGCGTTTCCTGGCCTTCATGCGATCGCGTTACGCAATGGCGGACGCGTCCCTCGAGCCGGCGGTGTACTGGCAGATCACCGGCAGCTGGCTCGAGGTGTCGCTGCGCTTCCTGGTGCCCCAACGTGGGATTCGCGAGATCAAGGACGCGATGAGCCGGGACATGCTCACCGGGCTGGATGCGGCGGGTATCCCGATCGCCTCGGCCACCTATCGCATCGTGGGCGTCCCCACCATCCGCATCTCCGCGCCCGCAGAGGGTCACTCAACTTGATCACTCCAGGGTCGGCGGGCGATCCAGGTCACACGACAACAGCTCAGACGAGGTATGCCTCGAGCTCGCTCGCCAGGGGCGGGTGCGCCTTGGCGTGCACCAGGGTCCCGTCCTCGCGGTGCTCGGTGGTGAGCACATCGGCCTCGGAGTGCAGGCGGCTGACCAGGTCCCCACGGTCGTAAGGGATGACGA
>NZ_JBDTKA010000025.1:0-2671 GCF_039935575.1 Lapillicoccus sp. | reverse complement strand
CGCGACCGCCGACCGCTTCGACCTGTGAACCATCGGTTTGACTCTCCTTCGAGCAGGGCCCTCGTGGCGGGTGACACCGGATCACCCGAGGCGCTACCGAATGGTTGCCCTCGCCCGACGTGACCGGTCGAGCTGCCGCTTGTTGTCCCAGATACGGTGAGACCCATGCCAGCGTGGCTCGATGTGACCGCCGGTGTCTCCGGTGACATGGTGCTCGGCGCGCTGGTCGACGCGGGATGCGACCTCGCGGTGTTGCAGGCCCACGTGGACGCGGTGATCCCGGCGACGGTGCGCCTGACGAGCTGCGAGGTCCAGCGGGCCGGGACCCGGGCGACCAAGGTCGACGTGGCCGCCCTCGTTGCTGACCACCCCCACCGGTCGTGGTCCGAGATCCGGCACCGGCTCGAGAGCGCCGACCTGGACGACCGGGTCCGGGACACGTCGTTGCGCACCTTCGCGCGACTGGCGGCCGTCGAAGCGAGGGTGCACGACGTCGCCGTCGACGATGTGCACTTCCACGAGGTGGGTGCCTGGGACTCCATCGCGGACGTCGTGGGAGTCTGCGCGGGCCTCGCCCACCTCGATGTCACCGATCTCGTGGTCAGCTCCTTGGGGGTTGGGTCGGGCACGGTGGCGACCGCCCACGGAGTGCTCCCAGTCCCGGCACCGGCCGTCCTGGACATGCTCGACGGCCTGAGCGTCCACGCGGGTGGTCCTGGCGAGCTGGCTACGCCCACCGGCGTCGCGCTCCTGACCACGCACGCAACGGGACAGGGACCCCTACCCGCCATGACGGTCTCGGCGACGGGGGTCGGTGCTGGGTCACGAGACACCCCGGACCGACCGAACGTGGTCAGACTGGTGCTCGGTATGCCGGTGCAGCCTGTCCTCGGGGAGTCTGTCGGGGAGGGGGTCGATGACGGGACTCCGATGGCGCTCATCGAAGCCAACGTGGACGACCTCGACCCACGCGTCTGGCCCTCGGTCCTGGCATCCCTTGTGACCGCCGGCGCGGCCGACGCCTGGCTGCAGCCGATCCTGATGAAGAAGGGCCGGCCCGCGCATTCTCTCGCTGTGCTGTGCACGCCGGACCTCGCACCGACCCTGCGAAAGCAGGTGCTGGACCTGACGAGCACCATCGGTGTACGTCAGACCACCGTGCAGCGGTGGGCGTTGCACCGGGGATGGGTCGACGTCGTCGTGGACGGCGAGAACGTGGCCGTCAAGGTCGCCCACCAGGATGGCCGGATCGTCCACGCCACACCGGAGTTCGACGATGCCAGCACGGCGGCGGCCCGGCTCGAGCGTCCCGTCCGCGAGGTGCTGGAGGCGGCGAGTGCCGCCGCGGTGAGTGCTGGTGTGGCGCGCGGGGCGATCCTGCCCAGCCAGCTGCGCACGACCCACAGACCCTGAACCTCAGGCCCCGCTCTGGCTCCGTGGCGGAGCGGCGATCTGCGCCGCGAGATGACCCGCGCCATACCCGTTGTCGATGTTGACAACCCCCACCCCCGGCGCGCACGCGTTGAGCATCGACAGCAGCGGCGCGAGCCCGTCGAACGCGGCGCCGTACCCGACCGAGGTCGGCACCCCGACGACGGGCGCGCAGACGAGACCGGCGACGACACTCGCGAGGGCACCGTCCATCCCGGCCACCACGACGACGACATCGGCGGCTCGGATCAGGTCGATCCGGTCGAGGACGCGGTGCAGCCCAGCGACGCCCACGTCGACCACGAGCTCGGCGGACCGGCCCAGGTAGCGCGCCGTCAGCCAGGCCTCGCGGGCCACCGGCAGGTCGGACGTACCGGCACAGAGGACGACGACGTTGCCGCCACAGGGAGACGGGGGCTGTGACGGCCAGGCCACGAGCCGGGCCACCCCGTCGACCGCGGCGTCGGGGAACACGGTTCTCAGTGCGTGGACCTGCTCGGGAGCACAGCGCGTGAACAACAGCGGCCCGTTCTCGAGGCCATCGTCGTCGTCGTGCTCGCGGGCGCGGTCCCGCAGTGCCTCGGCGATCGCCCGCACCTGGGCGACCGACTTGCCCTCGCAGTAGACCGCTTCCGGGTATCCGCGTCGAGCCGTCCGGGCCACGTCCAGCTCGGCGACGCCCTCCACCCGCAGCGATGCCGCCGACTCAGTCATGTGGAACAGGAACTCGGGAAAGGGACACCAGAGGCAGGGTGAACGCCCCGGACTGGATGCCAGCCAGGTCGAGCGTCACAAACCTGAACCCGGCCGCTCGCACACCGAAAAGGAGGTCGGCGCGCATACCAGGTTGCAACGCCCTGACCAGGTCGCTTTCGAGCAGCTCGACCCGGGCGACCTCGCCGTGGTGTCGAACCCGGCAGTCGCGGAACCCCAAAGCGCGCACGGCGGTTTCGGCCGCCTCCACCTGCGCGAGCTTGGCCGGGTCGACGGACTCGAAGTGCGGGATGCGCGAGGCGAGGCACGGAGCCGCCGGCTTGTCGGCACACGGCAGGGCGAGCTGGGCGGCCAGCGAGCGGACGTCCGCCTTGGTCAGACCGAGGTCAGCCAGCGGCCGCAGCACCTCGTGCCGCGTTGCCGCGCGGCTCCCGGGACGGTCCGGACGGCGGGCGTCGTCCGCATTCTCGCCATAGGCCACCGCGTCGAGAGCGAACCGGAGCGTCACCTCGTCAGAGATTCGCGT
>NZ_JBDTKA010000024.1:0-19438 GCF_039935575.1 Lapillicoccus sp. | reverse complement strand
ACGCCCAGTGGACCAGGACAGTCATCAGGACGCTGCCGGCGGTGTTCACGTAGATCCACGTCATCAGTACCGACACCGCGACGATCGAGACGACGAACGGGGCGATGGGCAGTTTGGCCTGGGGCCTGCCCGGGATCAGGAACGCGGGCAGATGCCACAAGGCCCAGATCAGGCCCAGAACGACCCCAGCACGGACGGGATGGCTGCCGGCCAACATTCGTGGCAGGGCGAACCCGCGCCAGCCCAGCTCTTCACCCAGCGGGCCAGGGTCGAGCAGGAGATGCGCCGCGGCGGCGGCGAGCAGCATCGGCCACCGGGCGACATCCAGCACCGGAAGCGGCGGCGCGCCCAGGGCCGTTCCCGTCAAACCGGCCAGGACGCCCGTCAGGGCCGGCACTCCAACGGCGAGGGCGTACCAGCGCCAGCCGACCCGCCAGCGCAGCACGGCACCCAGCAGCGCGGCCAGGCCGCGCGGCCCCCGCAAGGCCAGGGTCACGGCGATGGCCGACAGGGTCGGGGACCACACGGCTGCGAACGCCAGGGGGTTGGTCAGGGACACGGGCCCGAACACCGACGTCACCCATCCTGGTGCTAATCCGTAGAGGGCGCCGATCCCCCAGGTCAGACCGAACGTGAGAGCGAAGAACAGCCCCAGTCCCCGTCGCTTCGTCATGCGTATCCTTGTCCTCGTCATGCGTATCCTTGTCCGGGGTCCGGGAGCCCACCCCGACTAGCTAGTTGACGGTGAGGGTGCCGAGCAGGCCGTGTGTTTCGCCGTCGGGGCCGGCGGCGAACCAGACGGTGTTGGGGCCCCCGGCGGCTGCGTCGCCGACCTGCAGTCCCCAGAGCCCGTCGATGGAGATTGGCCGGTGGTCTGTGCCGCGCAAGGTCCCGAGCAGCCGTCCGGTCTGCGGGTCGTAGGCGTGGATGCGTCCGTTGCCGAAGTTGCCGACCAGCAGGTCACCGGAGAACTGTCCGAAGCTCGACGGGGCCACGGTGAGCCCCCAGGGGGAGTCGAGGGGGCCGCGGCTGGCGAATCGGTCCAGCCGCAACCCGAAGGTGGTGAAGGTGTTGATGAACCCATGCCCGGGTCCGGCGACGTCGTCGTGACGGGCCGGGTTCTGTTTGGCGTAGGTCACGAACACCCGGTGGCCGATCTCGGCCACGTTGAACGGTGCGTAGCCCTTGGGGATTGAGGGGTCGCCGAAGAGGAAGTCGAACGGCAGCCGCTGGAAGGTGCTGGTGAACACGTCGATCCGGTTGTCGTGGAAGTTCGCGGCCAGCAGCAGCGGCCCGAACGGGCTGTGCGCCAGGGTCAGACCCTTGTACACCGCTCCCTGTGTGTGGCCCACCGCGACCGCTTGGTCCGACGGCGAGACCTGCTGGTTCCAGGCCGACAGGTTGCCATCCTCGCCGGCGAAGATGAACAGCGCCGGTTTGCCGGTGCCGGGGACGACGAAGTCGGTGGTGTCGTTGAACACCTGCCCGGTCGGGGCCCCGCCGGGGATCTTGACCACCAGCGGCACCGCCGAGACCGGCGTCCCGCCGATCGCCCCGCGGTACAGCGTCGTCACATCGGCGCCGTTGTCGGAGACCCAGATCGGGGTGTTCGGGCCGCGGGATATCCCCCACGCGTTGACCAGGTTCGGGTCCACAATCGCGGCATGGCCCGGCTGGTCGGACACCAGGTTCTCCTGGCTGTACCCGGCCCCTTGGGCGCTTTCGGCGGCAGCCGCGGACGGGGATGCCGCGCTGGCCAGGACGGCGGCCATCACGCCGCTGGCGATGACGGCAACCCACCGGCGAACGGTGCTCATCGGTGCTCGCCCCCGGTCCGGGCGTCGGGCGCGTGACCCGCCGTTCGGGCCCTGCCGGCGACGGGTGGGACCTCGCGGAGCGTGGATGAGGTGGCGGGTGATGCGGCAGCTCGGGCAGCCGTAGCCGCTGCAGAGGGGGCTTCAGACATGACGTGACCCTTCCATCTGCTGGAGCGAACCCCAGCGTGTCGTTGGTGCACGGGAGACGACGGTTGCGCCAGCGTCACCGCGAAGGGCCGCCGCTGGCCTGGCAGGCAGGGTGACCCTGACTTGGTTGGCGGTGCTAGAGCGAGGCGTCCTAGCACCGCAGTCATCCGATGCCCGGGGAGACGCCTAGGGGTGGCGGATGGTTCATCCGTTCGCCGTGAATGTCTTCGCAGCGTCGCTCGGCGCTGTCCTCGATCTCACCATCGCCCAAGGAACAATGAGCGTCCTGCCGGCAGCACCGGCCGGTGACCACCCCCTCGGCAGCGGACGTCTCCGGGATCGGCTCGAGCGGCTCGGACCTGGAATCCGGATGGCTGTTACCTGCCGACTGCAGTCTGGCGCAACCGCTCGACGGGCTGTCGTGAAGCCCCACCGACCCTCGAACCGCGGGCCAGGGGTCCACGGCACCCCTTCAGTACGCCGCGTACCGCGCTCACGTAGAGGTCTTCGATTCCCGGTGGCCGCGCCGGCGTCGTCAAGTCTGTCGCCTCGGAACGGTGAACCATCCATTGCCCATCGACGTCCTTCTGACTATCGGGTGAAGTCTCCTTCTAGGACGCGTCGCCCACGGCACCGCCACCCGGATCAGTTTTCCCGCTCCCAAGCCAGGCCAGCGGCAACCAGTCCTTCGCGGAGGCGCTGGCGTATCCGTCTCTCTCTACCTCTCTCAGCGCAACGTCGGCGAAGCTGGGTTCGTCCCAGCGGACTGAAGGACCCTGTCATGTCCGGAACCACCCTTGTCAGGACCACGACCGCCCAAGTTCCGGGGTCGCCGCTGCCACGGCCACGGTGCCCGGGGTCAGTGGCGGTCAACCCAGGTGCCAGCACCGCCAGTCGCGCCGCTGACGTGAGCGACGGGGCAGCCTTCGCGCAACGCCGGGATATCCGGCACCTGCCGGACGCCCTCAAGGATCGGCTCACCGCGCAGGCCAAACGGCCCACCACCCTCTCGCCCATGACGGTCCTCTCGGAGGCGCCCTCGCGACCCCTCCCAGGGAGCTGAACGGCGGCCGAGCAGACCTGCCTGCCAAACCCAAAGGAGCATCATGACCACCGCGTCCGCACTTGGGATCGTCCTTGCCTATCAGGACGCCTGGACCGGCCAAGACATCGTAGCGGCGGCCCGGTACCTAGCCGACGACTTCGACTACCAGGGCCCACTCCAGCGGCACACATCAGCGGCGGCCTTCATCCCTGTCCTGACCCGCTTCGCGCACATGATCAGTCCCGGCTGGAAGAAGATCGCCGCGCTCGACGGCAACGAGGAGTGCCTCATCATGTACGACCTCTACCTTCGTTCCGGTGCCACGGTGCGCTCCGCCGACCTCTTCACCGTGAACGCCGGACGGATCCGCTCGGAGAAGCTCATCTTCGACACCTACCCGTTGCGTGCCACGTTCGCGGACCGGACGCGCCCACCCGCTGCAGAGGGTGATGCCCTCGCCGTGGCCCGCGCCTACCACCAGGCGTGGCGCGACTCGGAGTTCGATGTCGCCGACGCGCTCCTCGCCGAGGACCTTGAGATCGACGTGCCGATCAATCACTACGCCACGAAGCACGAGTTCTTGGCGGCCACACGACTGACCCGTGAGATGACCACGGCGGTGCTCACGGACGCTGAGTTTGGCAACGCCGGCCAGGCGCTGCTCATCTACGACATGACGCTGCCCTTCGGAGACATCCGGATTGCCGAGCAGTTCGCGGTCAATGACGGCCGGATCACGGGAATCCGCCACATCCATGACACAGCCGCGGTGCGAGCCGCGGGGTTGGAACGGCCCCCGGACCAGTGACCACGACGCAGGCCGGCAACACGGCATACCGCGTGGCGTCGCCCCGCCGCGGCACCGACCTTCCAGCTCTGCGCTGGCAGCCGCTGGCGGTAGTGCTCCTCGCCGACGGGGCGTTACTCGGGGGGACCGTGAACAACTACGGCTATGACCGGGACGAGCTGTACTTCCGCATCCTCGCCGCGCATCCGGGCTGGGGGTATGTGGACCAGCCCCCGCTGACCCCGCTGCTGGCCCGGGCGGGTATCGCGTTGTTCGGCGACACCCTGTGGGGCATCCGTGTTCCGGCCCTGGTCTGCGCCCTGGTCACGGTCTGGCTCACGGTGGTGCTGACTCGCGAGCTCGGCGGCGGTGGCGCCGCGCAGACCTTGGCGGCAATCGGCGTCAGCTCGACTTTCCTGTTCATCGCCGGCCACGTCCTGCTGACCGCGACCCCCGACATGGTGGTCTGGCTGCTCGTCATCCTCTTCGCAACCAGATCCCTACGGCGGGGCCAACCCCGCTGGTGGCTTGCCGTGGGGCTGAGCGTGGGACTGGGCCTGTACAACAAGCAGCTGGTGGCCCTACTGCTCGTGGGCCTCGCCGGCGGCCTCCTCATCGCCGGTCCACGGCGCGAGCTGGCCAACCGGTGGCTCTGGGGCGGTGCCGCGATCGCCCTGCTGATCGGAGCGCCCAACCTGATCTACCAGATCCTCAACGGCTGGCCCGAGGTGACCATGGCCGGGGTGATCTCCTCCCACAAGGGCGCTGACGACCGGGCCCTCTTCGTCCCCTTCCAGCTGATCCTTTTGGGACTGACCGCGGTCCCGATCTGGGCCGCCGGGCTGCTTCACCTCTTCCGTGACCCGGGCTGGCGACCCCTGCGCGGCCTCGCGTGGGCCTACCCCCTGATCGCCCTGATCGTGCTCGCCACCGGGGGCCAGCCCTACTACACCTTCGGGCTGCTCACGTTCCTCTATTCTGCGGGTTGCGTGGTGACCGCGCGCTGGGCGGCCGGCCACCTCGGACGGTGGGTGTGGACCGGCGCGGCCGTCGCCACGGGCAGCGCGTTTGCTGTGTTGGTAGCCCTGCCGCTGATTCCCGTCAACGCCCTTCCCACGGCTGTGGCGACCATTAACCAGACAGCCCGGGACTCGATCGGCTGGCCCGCCTACGTGGGTCAGATCGCCACCGTGTACCGCTCACTTCCCGCCGCTGAGCAGACGCACACCGTGGTGATCACCCAGAACTATGGCGAGGCGGGTGCGGTGGACCGGTTCGGACCCGCCATGGGCCTGCCCCACGTGTTCAGCGGCCAGAACCAGCTCTTCCTCCTTGGCCGCCCACCTCAGGACACGACCACGGTCATCGCCGTCGGCCTCGACGATCCGGACCGTCAGTTCCACACCTGCACCCGATCCGGTTCCCTGGACAATCAGGTCGGCGTCGCCAACGAGGAACAAGGGAGACCCATCACCATATGCCGTGGCCCCATCCTTGCGTGGACACAGCTCTGGCCAACGTTCCAGCACTACGACTGAGCCGGCCTCGACCGCCCAGCTCCTCGGGCGGGGTGTCCTTTTTCGTGTAGAGCATGCGCCTCGAACCGTTGTCGTTTGAACCTTACTGAAGTCCTGTAAGCCGCAGGCGGCAACGACGAGGAGCTCTGGCGCTGGCTGCCCAACCCTTGATCCCTAGATAACGCGCCCGCGCGGCGGGTGGTCCGCTCCGACCCGGCGTAACCGAGCCGAACAAGCTTGTCGTGCGCGACGTCCGCGCAGCCGCCCATTCGGCCGGTCGATCCACTCCTCAATCTTCGGCAGGAACCCGTCCGTCGGCTGCACCCGCACGGCGGGCCGGCCCGACAGGCTGCCCGCCTCGCGGACAGCGACATACCTGGCGACGGTGTGATGAGAGAACCCGGACAGCTCCCGGCGTCACGCATCGAACCCGTCAAAATCGAATGCTCCCAACATGTTCATGACCTCCTCGGCAGACCTCATAGGGGTCCAACCGCCGGACGTGGCGAGGCCAACGAACTCGCATCGGGCAGATCCCATGACCGCCAACG
Source organism: Lapillicoccus sp. (assembly GCF_039935575.1). Lineage (GTDB taxonomy): Bacteria > Actinomycetota > Actinomycetes > Actinomycetales > Dermatophilaceae > Lapillicoccus. The sequence goes on along the minus strand of NZ_JBDTKA010000024.1, from coordinate 13,574 downwards.
GGCACCTTCCGTGGCCACTACCCGGCAGCTACCTGGCCGTCTCCGTGGCCCCTCTCACCCTCGGCGCCGTACCACCGATGAGGTGAGTTCTCGATTGATGAGCACAACTGCCGAACGGCGACAAACGGCTCACATCTGCAGGCCCGGTCATCGCCGCCCGCTTCGACCTCCATACCTACCGCGACCCGTTCGTATCGCCCTGCACTTGGTGGGTGGGCGCCGTGGCGTCGCGAGGCAACGGTCGGTCTGGCTAGCGGACGGTCGTGGTCATCGCCCACAGGTTCGTTCTCTATCCGGGCAACAGTTGTCGAGGGAATCGGCTCGCTAGCGTCCGAGTGGGCGCACTTCCTTTGTGCCCGGTCGTTGCCTGGTTTTCCGTTACGACCTCGAGCGTCCGCCGCCGAGTGCCGTGACGACCGAGCAGCTCTCGGTGACGGCGGCAGTGTTGGCCGATCTGGCTGGCCCGGGGCGTCGCCAGGACCAGCCGTTCCTCATCGGTCCGCACGGACGGCCCGATCTGCGGGTGAACGCGTTCTTCGCGTCTGCTCGGATGCTCGCGCGCTCGCCACTGACTGGAGCACCGGGCCGTAGACGAACTTCTGCGCGTCGGAGACAGAACCGTCAGCGACGGCCGTGGCAGCACGGCGCGGCAGTGACATCGTGTCCACGTTGCGAGAATACGCGCGCGACGACTCCGCGCCTGCTTTCGTTCGTCAAGACGTTGTAGGGCGCCGGTGGGCCCTCGCCGGATGCCCCCGTTCCGCAAGTCGGTGGGCCAGCGTCGTCGCAGGTCGGCTACACGAGTGAGTACGCCTCAAACCGCGCGTTCACCCGGCACCTCGAGACGAGCCTAGGTCGGTCCCGCGACGAGGTGTGTGCGATCGCCCTCTAGACAGTCCACCCGCTCAACCCTACTGAGATGATCGGAGCATCGGCCCGCGTGCCGTCGACCCGTCCGAGACAACTGCGTCCATCTGGGCGGTGTGGGGCACCTTCGAGACGTGCCCAGTTTTCCGTGCAGCCGACGCTGATAGGGCCAGGCCCCTACGCTCGGCGCCCGGCAACCCGCCGCGGCCACCCGGACCTGGGACAGCCGGGGCACGCCCGATAGACCTGGCGCGCGTCACCCGGGGGCAGTGCGTTTGAGACCCTGCGGACTCGTTGCGACTGGGCTAGGACTGCGGTCGTTGACAGGACGACGTCCTGAAGGGCAACGGGGACGAGGTCGCGGTGGAGCTGGCTTTCAGGCGCTCCAGGGTCGACGTGAGCAGTCGCGCCGGTGCGAACGCCAGGGATTCCTCGCCAGAGTGCTTTGGCTGAAACTCAGCACCCGCCCTGTCTGACGGTCTGGTCCGTGTCGTGAATCGTCCGGCCGATGCACTCGGGTGAAGAATGGCCTCGCGCCGACAGCCCTTCTCGAGACAAAGTTGTATGTCCCGAGGCCGCGACGTGGTCTGGTGCCGCGTCTGCGGTTTGGATCAGCATGATGCGAGGTTCTGGGGCGACGTCACCGCCGCCCGCCGTCTGCTGATCAACGGCGACACCCAGAGTGGTTTTGAGCGTCTCCTCCGCATGGGCCGTCGGGACTTGACGGTCGAACAGGTCGTCCTCGACGTCGAGGTTGCCTGTGGCGGCGTGGTTTGTGTCAGTGCCTTCACGAAAGCCCCCACCCTCACGAAGGGCTATGCCGGCCTGGAAGGGCTTACCCGGCCTCCTGAGCGCGGTGCCCTCCGAAGATCTACTGGTCATCCACGGAGTCTGGCCCGTGATCAACAGTCTGCGAGGGGTCGATGACCGCCACCGATATCAGGGTGACGCCGAGGTCGCGGATCTTCATGAGCAGCCCATGCAGCTCTGCCTGGTCCGACACGGGACCGCTAAGGCTGGTCGTGCCGTCGCTCCCGCGGGTCAGGGTGAGGTCACTGAACGAGGCAGACCAGTGGTCGTCGAGGTGCGCCTCGACCCGGAGCCGGTAGCAGGCGGGCCCCTGACGTCTGGACGAGTGAGCCATCAGGACCCGACCCGAGCGGTTGCCATGCTGGTTCGGTCGCTGCTGGTACGCCGGCGGATGATGTACTCGGCGATGGCGAGGTTGAAGGCCCAGCCAGCGCCCAGGCTCAGGTCGGTGGTGAGCTCACTGGTGCCGAATACCGCTTTTCCGATGCCCAGGGTGAACACCTGGGTGCCGGCTCCCAGAGCTAGCGCGTAGGCGCGCGTCATCCATGCCCGGTGCTGGGGAACGTCACCGCCGCGGATCGCGGTGAACCCAAGGATGATGCTGGCGCCCATGCCCGACCCGAACGCGAGCCGGAACAGGTAGGCCAGCTCCCCGGTGCCGGTCTGGCGGGGATAGAACTGCGTCATCCAAAGAGCCGAGAACGCCACGGCCAGGCCCAGCAGCACCAGGACCCGCCCGGCCACCCGGTGCCAGCCGGGCCGACGCCGGCGCAATGCGGCGGAGAACTGGAAGGCCCCGAGGACTGCATACGAGACTGCGCACACGATATGCACGACTACGGGTGCGGGCGAGGCGGTGATCCGCGGGTTCGCGGACAGGAGGTGCGGGCCGCCAGCCAGCTCGACCAGGCGCATGGAGCCGGATAGCGCAGGGACCAGGACGAGGGTGAACAGCGCGAACGGCACCCACCCGGGCGACCGGATCGACCGGGTGGGGTGGGTTGCCGGGTGGGCGGTCACCTGGCGCCGGCCGGGTCAAGGTGCGAGCCAACAGCGTTGGGCGCGGTCTGAGCGGCTGGGGTGCGCTGGTCGCGCCACAGCGAGTAGCCGAGGCAGACCATAGCGGCGCCGACGGGAAGGGCGAACACCCTCTCGTTGACGTGCGGCAGCATTTTTGTCCCGATAGTGGCGACGGCGGCAACGGACAGGAGTACGGCAGCCCATCGGGCGAGGACATTGGCCCGGAAGAGGGCGATGCCAAAGATGAGGCCGCCACCCAGATAGGCGATACCGGTGACCGTGTTGACGGTCGTGAACAGGCCGATGTCGCCGGTCGCGGTGCCGCCGTTGGCCACGGCGAGGACGTCGTTGACGTAGCGGGGTGCGGTGTGAGCAAGGGAGGGGATGATCGACACGCCGACGACTTCGACGCTCATGAGGGCGAGCCAGCCGGCGCCGAACAGGACGTACCCGATCAGGCCGAGCACGCCAGCCTGCCTCACCTGGCGCAGGTACATCCCGGTGATACCGACGAACGAGAGGGCGGCCATGAGCACCTTCAGGGATTCGCGGACCGTGAACTCGGTCGTGGTGGCAAAGGTCGCGTCCACATGGGGGTGCTTGATCTGAAGGCCGATGAACAGCAGTCCTCCGACGACGGCAGCAACGCCGGCGGCTCGGGTGAGGGTGGTGGTGGTGGTGGTGGTCATATCCGACTCCTTGGTTCGAGGTCCGCGGCGGGGCGCGGTGGGATGACTCGAACGTAGGGACCGCCGGGGTGACCCGGCGTCACCCAACGATGTGACTGACGGGGTGAGATCCAAAGCCGCGGGCCGGTGACATCAGGCCGCGGGCGCCCTGACCAAAAGGGCGCGCTGTACTAACGTGACGGCGGCACACGACTTGACTCCGGTCGTGCTCTGCAGAATGGGGATGCCATGGCACGTCCGGTGATTGCGACCAAGCTGTACATCCCGAAGCCGCGACTAGGCCTGGTAGCACGCTCAAGACTCCTTGATCGTCTGCGCCGCGGAGCTGAGGCGAGACTGACGTTGGTTTCCGCCCCTGCCGGGTTCGGCAAGACGACGCTCCTTGCCGAGTGGATAGGAGAGAAACCAGCTGACGACCGTTCCGTCGCGTGGCTCTCGCTCGATCCGGCGGACAGCGAGCCGGCGTTGTTCTGGACGTACGTGGTGACCGCGCTTCAAACGGCGTTCCCCGGCGTCGGCTCGAGTGCGTTGGAGCTCCTCGACTCATCCCCCTTGCCGATCGAACACTTCGTCACCTTGCTGCTGAACGATCTCGCCGCAGCACCGGGCGAGGTCTGGCTGGTGCTGGACGACTACCATCTGGTCGACGGCCACGAGGTCAGCGAAGGCGTGGCCTTCTTCCTGGAGCACCTTCCGCCGCACGTGCACGTAGTGCTCAGCACCCGCGCCGACCCCGACCTGCCGTTGTCACGGTGGCGCGCGCGGGGAGAGCTGGTAGAGGTCCGTGCCGCGGACCTGCGTTTGACGTCCGACGAGGCCGCCGCGTACCTCCACGCGGTAACGGGCCTGGACCTCGCGTCGGAGGACGTGGCGGTCTTGCAGGAGCGAACTGAGGGGTGGGTTGCCGCGCTGCAGCTGGCCGCTCTCTCGCTCCAGGGGCGGCAAGACGTCAGCGGCTTCATCGCAAGCTTCAGCGGGGACGACCGGTACATCGTCGACTACCTGGTTGAGGAAGTGCTGGCCCATCAACCCGACCCGGTTCGCGGTTTCCTGTTGCGGTCAGCGGTTCTCGACCGGCTTACCGGGCCAATGTGTGACGCCGTCACCGGCCGCGACGACGGCAGCGACATGCTCAAGGCCCTTGAGCGCGCCAACCTCTTCATCGTCCCCCTGGACGATCGGCGGGAGTGGTACCGCTACCACCACCTCTTCGCCGACGTGCTCAGGGCACGCATGCTGGTGGAGCAACCCGACCTGGTTCCGCTCCTGCACCGGCGTGCGAGCCAGTGGTTCGAGCGCCACGATCTGGCCGAGGAAGCGGTCAAACACGCATTAGCTGCGCGGGACTTCAACCACGCGGCATACCTCATGGAGCTCGCTGTTCCGACGATCCGGCTCAACCGGCAAGAAGGACTGCTGCTCAGCTGGCTGAAGGCGCTGCCCGACGACGTCATCAGGGCCAGCCCGGTCCTCAGCGTCTTCTACGGATACCTGCTCATGGTCTCCGGGGACCTCGACGCGTTCGAGCCCCGACTCGACGACGCGGAACGCGCGCTGGCTGCCGCACCAGACGAGTCGGCTCCTGGATCGCCGCGATGGGCCAAGACTGAGGAGCTCCGCACGTTGCCGGCAACCATCGCCGTCTACCGCGCCTCGCTCGCCCAAGCCCGGGGTGATCTGACCGGTACGGCGGCACAGGCCCGGCGCGCTCTCGACCTGGCCAGCCCCAGCGACCATCTCTCCCGAGGCGGTGCGACGGGCTTTCTCGGCCTCGTCGCCTGGGCGCAAGGCGACGTGTTGACCGCCTTGGAGACGTTCACCGAGGCGGTGGCCAGCCTGCACGCAGCGGGCAACCTGGTCGACGAGCTGAGCAGCACCGTCGTGCTTGCGGACATGTGGCTGGTCGCAGGCCGACCCAGCACGGCACGCCGGCTGTATGAGCGTGCGCTGCGGCTAGCCGAGGACCACGGCAAACCGGTGGCCCTGGCATCCGCCGACCTGCACGTCGGGCTGAGCGAGATCGACCTCGAGAGCGGCGACCTCCAGGCCGCCAAGCGACACCTCGAAACCGCAGCACCGTTCGTCGAGCGTGCGTCGATGACCGAGAGCCGTTACCGGTGGTTCGTGGCCATGGGTCGGGTCGCCGATGCCGAGGTCGACCCGCAGCAGGCCATCACCCTTCTGGACCAGGCGGAGCACCTCTACCGGCCGGGGTTCTTCCCGGACGTGCGTCCCATCGCGGCGATGAAGGCTCGCGTCTGGATCACGCAGGGAAAGCTGTCAGAGGCCGTTGACTGGGCCCATGAGCGAGGCGTGACCGCCACAGATCCTGCCAGCTATCTGAGCGAGTTCGACCACCTCACCTTCGTCCGTCTGCTCATCGCCCGGCACCGGGCGCACCCCGACCTCGACGGGATCGACCAGGCAGGTCGCCTGCTGGGCCGGCTGCACGAGGCTGCCGAGACCTCCGGACGGGCTGGAAGTCTTCTGGAGATCCGCATGCTGCAGGCCCTTGCCCACGATGCGCAGGGACATCGGGCGCAGGCACGGGAGTCCCTCGCCCGAGCCTTCGCTCACGCACCAGAACCAGAGGGCTACGTCAGGCTCTTCCTGGACGAGGGCGCCCCCATGATCGGGTTGCTGCGCGAGGCCACACACCGCCGCGTCGCTGAGCACGCGCTGCGCCTACTAATCCTTGCCGGATCTCCCGAAGCCGCAGGCTCCGGTCGAGGCTCGGCCCCGTCGTCGTCGGAGTCGTTGAGCGAGCGGGAACTGCAGGTGCTCAGGCTGCTCGACAGCGAGCTGAGCGGGCCGCAGATCGCCGGTGAGCTGTTCGTCTCGCACAACACGGTGCGCACCCATACCAAGCACATTTTCACCAAGCTCAACGTCACCAGCCGCCGGGCTGCGGTGCTCCGCGCCCGCGAACGCGGCCTCATGTAGCCGGGCGCTCAGATAGGCGGCCGGTACGGCATGCAGGTCATCCGCTGTCCGGCTGCTAGTCCGGTTTAGCACTCGAGCAGGGCCGCACGACGATGGCCAGCTGGCGACCGGTGCCTGGGACGGGGGTGCGCCCCGCTGCTGGCTACGGCCTGGGTGGAGGGCGAGCGAGTTCGTTAGGGCTACGTCACTAGGCCCGTAACGGCTAGCCGTTGAAGGCCACTGAGGATGAGTTCGAGGCCGAAGTCGAACTCCGCGGCGTAGTCGTAATCCGGGGTGACTGCATGCTCGATCAGGAGCTCTGCGAGGTGTGGGTAGTCGGTCGCCGGGACCTGCTCAAGGATGCTCTCCGCCAGCCGGGTGGCTTCTTCGGGGGTCGTGTAAGTGAGGTTCTGCTGCTGTTGAGCGAAGCCGTAGATGTAGCTGTCGATCACCGAGAAGGCGTGCGCGGCCATGGTCACTGAGAAGCCTCCCCGTCGGAGGGTTCCGATGACGGTGTCGTGGTGGCGCAGCATTGCTGAACCAGGGGAGGTGCGCGACTGCATAAGACTGGCGGCCCAGGAGTGTCTGGCGAGGACGTCGCGTGCGGAGTAGGCCCGGTGCCGCATACCGGCCTGCCAATCCGTCGTGGAGGTCGGTAGGTCGATCTCGCCGAAGACGAGATCCACGATGCCATCGAGGATGTCGTCCTTACCCGAGACGTGGTTGTAGAGCGACATCGCCTCCACGCCGACCTCGCGGCCGAGCCGGCGCATGCTCAGCGACTCGATCCCACCGGCATCGGCCAGTGACAGGGCCGCGGCCAGGACTCTGGCCCTGGTCAGTGGGGTCGCGGATGGGGTAGCGGGTGGGGCCGCTCGCACAGGCGTGCTGGGCATTCGGCTTCTCCTTGCGATCGGGAGGCTCTGCAGCGGCTGGTCATTGACAAACTTACGGTGTAAGCATACCTTTTCTCTCAGACTTACAGCGTAAGTCAGGGAGAGGTTCCGGGGTTCGCTCGGTGGCTGTCCCCCAGTGGAAGGAACAACCACCATGAGCTCACCCCAGCGCCTGGCCAGGACCGCCGGCGTTCTCTACTTGCTGGTCGGAGTCTTCGGCGGGTTCGCCGAAGGGTTCGTCGAACCGTCCATGTATGTGGCCGGTGACGCGGCCGCGACCGCGGCCAACCTCGCCGCACATCCCGGATTGGTCCGGATGGGCGTCGTCGCCGACCTGCTCGACCAGACCTTCCTCGTGCTTCTGGCGCTCACGCTTTTCGCCCTGCTGAGGCCGGTGCATCGCGGTGCCGCTCGGGCGATGGTTGTCCTCGTGGTCCTGGCGGCCGGGATCGCCTCCCTCACCGCCGTCTTCGAGATCGAGGGGCTGCGGATCGCCACCGCGGGGGTCGACCTGGCTCCCCTGGGTGGCGACGGCTCATCCGCGATGGCGCTGCTGATGCTTGACGCGCAGCACTACGGGATCTTCGTCGCCCAGGTCTTCTTCGGCCTGTGGCTCGCGCCCCTGGGCTACCTGGTCTACCGGTCCCGCTGGTTCCCCAAGCCGCTTGGAATCATCCTGGTGGTGGCGGCCGGCTCGTACCTTCTCGATGTCGCCGCGGTGATCTTGGTCCCCGACGCGGCCTCCGCCGTCCACGCCGTTGCGTGGATCCTGCCCGCCATCGCCGAGGTGGCCATGGTGGTCGCCCTCCTGCTGGTCGGGTTCCGGCGCGCGAAGTCGGTCAAGCCAGTGGAGCCAACTGCGCCGGTGCTCGCCGTCCTCTAGTCAGCCGTCAGTCCGGGCGGGGATCGGGGTGGGGTCGACGATGATGACGACGCTTCCGGTCTTCTGCCCGGTCTCGACATAGCGGTAGGCCTCGACGATCTGGTCCAAGGGGTAGGTCCGCCCGACCAGCGGGGAGAACGTTCCGAGCGCCATGAGCGACCCGAGATACTCGACCATCTCCTGACTGTGGCGAGGGATGGGGAACAGCACCCGTCGGCTGCGGAGCAGGGGAGCGAACAGGGCCAGGACCGGGTTCTGGGCGCCGAAGCCCAGCTCGGTCGAGATGTACACACCTCCCGGCTTGAGGATGCGGCGGCAGCGGCCGAACGAGCTCTTTCCGACCGCGTCGAGCACCACGTCGTACCGGTGCTGGTCCTCGGTAACAGCCTGGGCATAGTCCTGGGTGAAGTCGTGGACGGTGTAGTCGATGACCCGGTCGGCACCCAGCCCCTTCACGAGGTCGGCGTCTTGGCCGCGGCTGACGGCAGTCACCGTCGCGCCTGCGGACTTCGCCAGCTGGACCGCAGCAGAGCCGATCGCACCCGTGGCGCCGTTCACCAGGACCTGCTGGCCGGCCCGGACCTTGGCGGCCCGGACATGGCTCAGCGCGTAGTGCGCCCCTTCCGTGGCGGCCGCGGCCTGGGCGTAGGTCAGATCGGGAGGCATCACGGCCAGGGAGGCGTTCTCGGCGATCGACAGGAGCTCTGCGTGGGCCCCGAACGACCCCTCGTTGTACCCGAAGACGGCGTCGCCGACCGTGAACCGGGTGACGCCCCCACCGACCGATACGACCGCACCAGCGAACTCGCAACCGAGGATGTCGACGCGAGGACGGACGAGACCGGTGAGAAACCGCATAAAGAAGGGCCGGGCGGCCCGGTAGGCGCAGTCCGTGCGGCTGACGGTGGTGGCGTACACCTTGACAAGCACGTCGTGCCGCCGGACGGCCGGTGACTTCACCTCGACGACCTCAACCACCTCGGGTGGGCCGTACCTCAAGTGGACCGCCGCCCTCATGCCCAGAACCTAGACCCCTGTCCATGTCGGCGGCGGGTGCGCGCTCGTCGTCGTCTCCGACTGTGTCAAAGCCGTGGCCCGATCTTTACGGCCACGCGCCCGGGCGCTCCCTCGCCATCAAAACCGAAGCGTCGCCCACTCATCCTCTAACCAGCCGAACTACGCAGGCTCGCGTCGTAAGGACGCACCTTCTCGGGGTTGGCCGAAACGAGCGGATCGCGGAGATTCGTGCGCTTCTTACAAGGTTGAGGCACAGTCGGGGCATGCCGCTCTGGGTGGTATCGCGCTGGCGGCCTGAAGGACTTTTGGCTCTGGTCGTCGTCCGGAGATGGCGTGAGTGTTGAACTATGACAGCGGCAGCGATGGATACGCCCGGAACGGTGAAGCGGGCCGAGCTTCATGGGGGCGCGCGTGGAGCGAGTGGTTTAGACGGTCCGGCTGGGGAGTCTGAACGCCGCGGCCGTGTGGGGAGTTGGGTGCGTTTGCATCCGCTGCTGTCCTTCGTGCTGCTGACGTACGCCTTGTCCTGGGCCTACTGGGTCCCCCTGGTGGCCGCCGGTCACGTGGTACAGCTCGGTTCGGCCGCCACCCAGTTCCCGGGACTCTTCGGGCCGTTGCTGGCCGCGTTCGCGGTGACGGCGCTGACCGACGGCTGGGCCGGGGTTCGCGACTTGGCAGCGCGGGTGCTGCGATGGCGGGTGCCGGCACGATGGTGGCTGTTCGCCGTGGGCACGCCGCTCGCGCTGCTCGGGCTCGCTTTCGGCGTGCTCGCCATCGGTCCAGGGATGCCCGAACTCGCCGCGTTCGGCCGCGCGGCGGGCCTGCCCGAGTGGGGGGTGCTGTTCGTGTGGGTCGCGTTCGTCGTCGGCGGGATCGGTGAGGAAGCGGGCTGGCGCGGGTACGCGCTGCCGGTGTTGCGCCGACGGCACGGCGTTCTGAAATCCAGCCTCCTGTTGGTCCCTTTCTGGGCGGGCTGGCACCTGCCGCTGTTCTTCCTGGTCAAGAGCTACCGCGACCTGGGCCTGGTCGGCGTTCCCGGCTTCCTGATCGCATTGGCGTGCGGTTCGATCATCCTGGCCTGGCTCTACGAATCCGCGGTCAGCAGCGTACTGATCGCGGCAGTGTGGCACGCCACGTACAACCTGACGTCGGCCACCGACGGTGCACACGGAACGGTCGCGGCCGTGGTGAGCACCGGAGTGATGGCCGGAGCTACTGTCCTTGCCTGGCGCCTGCACCGCCGGGCCCGCCACGCCGGAGCCGCTCGTCATGGCTAGTAGCCGACCGACCAGCAGCTGGGTCCGCAGCCATCTCGCGAACCCGACGCTGCGGGCCGCCCTGCGGTCGCCGGCGCACCGGGCGCTGTCCGGCTCCCTGCTGCTCCTGGACTACACCAGTCGCCGCTCCGGCCGACGCTGCGTGTTCCCGGTCCAGTACGCCGTCTGCGGCGAGGCCCTCGTCGTCGTCGCCGGCCAGCACCGCGCAAAAACCTGGTGGCGCCACTTCGACGACCATCCCCAACAGGTCATCGCCCACCTTCGTGGGCGAGCCACGACCGTAACCGTGAGACGGCTCATCGCCGGCACGGACGAGCGAACCCAAGCCGCGGCGTCCTACACGAAACGGTTTCCCCACACCGAGGTTCCACCGGACAGCCCGGTCCTCCTGCTCGTCCCCCACAACCGCGAGCCTTGACGCGACGACACCGGCCTGCCGAGGCAGCGAGTCAAACCGCCCCGGGGTGGGTGGTGTGAGCCGGCGAAGGGCCGTACGGTCCTCATGGCCCAGCCGCAGGCGCTTTGGACTTACACCTCTATGGGTGGCGCTTGGTTCGGGCTTGTGGCGGTGACGGTCCTGGCGGGCGGCCAGATGCCGAGGACGTAACCGGATCGTCGTGGGTGGAGCATTCCCGCGTTCGTGGCGGCCGATAGATAGCTGCCGGTGCCGGCGATGTCGATGACGGCCAGCTGGACGCCGGGACGCAGGACCCGGATGGCTTCGGCGATGGCGGCTATCCGAAGGGCGGTGGGGTGCAGGTTGTGGATGGCTAGGCAGGCGAGGACCAGGTCGAAAGATCCGTCGGGGAAGGGCAGGTCGGTCATGTCGCCGTCGACGAGTCGCACCTGCTCGCTCACGCCGAGGCGCTCGGCGTTGGTCAGGCACTGCTGTCGAGTGGCACCGGCTTGGTCGCGGGCCCGCCAAAGGTCGATACCGGTGAACGTGCCGGCCGGTGTCCGGGCCGCGGCTCCGAGCACCATCAGGCCGCTGCCGCATCCGAGGTCCAGCACGTCCTCATCGCCGCGCAGCTGCAGCGTGTCCAGCAGCCGGTCCCGGACTCGGATCTTGCCGATCCTTGAGCTGTAGACCATGAGTCCGGCGACACCGAGCCCGATGATGAGCGCCCATAGACCCCAGCCGAGCAGCACTGAGGAGGGGATCGCGACGGCCGCCGTAGTGAGCAGCCCCACGCCGACCAGTCCAAGGATGGCGTAGCCGTAGACGACCGCAGCGGCGTCCAGACCGAAGTCAGGCCGACCTCGAATGTCACCGCTGTCCGCCACTCCGCGACCCTCTCATACGCCCACGCGCTCGGCCATGTTTGGCGTTGGCACCGTCGTTTGGGGACCCGGCACAAGGATGGGTGTGCGGGACAACGCATGGAAACCGGCGCCGCGTGGGCTACGCCGGCTCCGTCGAGCCGCTCACCGTCCTCTGCCTCACCTGCCTGCCGACCCCGATCACCCCGGTCGTGATGCGCCACCACGACGGGGTAATTCGGTCGCCGGCCCCCCGGTGTCGTTCTCCTGCTCGTCACGGTCGGCTTCGCTCGACTGGCCGTGTACACCGAACTGGCCCACCTGACGGTCCTCGCCATCGCACTACCCGCGACATAGAGCGGACATCTGGTGCGGCGGATCGGACCCATGCAACGGTCGCGTATTTCGCGGCGGGCTGACGCATTAAGGCTGGGGCCATAGTGTCCCGTCTCTGGGCGGCCTTCAGGTGGTGGCGTGAGAGGTGGTGAAGCCCACCGGGGCAGATCCCGCAGACGGGTCAGCGTCGGCGACGATCTTCGGCAGCGAGGCCCCGAAACCCTTCACGAGTAGGTAGGAGCCAGCCGCTACCTCGAACAGGCCACCAGGGGCCGACAGTGCGAGCCCGACCTCGTATCCGGCGAGTTCCAGGACACTCCCGAGCGCGAAGATCGCGTAGCCCAGCATGCCCCATACGGTGAGGAAGCGCGGCAGCAGTGCGGACCTCATCAGCGCCCGGTAGAAGAAGATACTTCCGACGCCCAGCGTCGCCATAGCGAGCCAGTGAGCGCTCTGGCTGTTCTCGACCGCCGTCCGCGCCACGTTCTGCAGGGCGGAGTCGGCGGCGTTCGGCGTCTCGGCGCTTCCTTGAGTAAGGAGAGTCAGGGTCAGGATGCCGACGGGTGCGAGAGCCAGCAGCAGCGCCTCTAGTGTTCGGGCGGCGAGGTAGACGTTGGCGGTGCGCTGGTGTCGGCGTCGCAGGACGCGGAAGGCCAAGGTGCCGATGGTGGCTACGCCGCGGAAAGGAAGAGCCCTCATACGATGCGGCCGGCTGCCTTGGTGGTCATGATTTGTCCTTTCAAAGTTCGTCGGTGACGCTCGGAGAACATACCTAACGATGTTAGATTAGTTCCGTGGCGGTGCCCTAACACGGTTAGATTGCCCGGGCGCGTCGCTGAGTACACGGATGAGAGGACCAGGCGTGGGGCGAAGGACGGGAGCGGCGGCGAGTCGAGCGCCGGTCAACCGGGCCCGGGCGCTTGAGCGTGCGGTCGCGGTGGCGGACGGTGAGGGCCTTGAGGCGCTCACTATGCGCCGACTGGCGCGTGAGCTAGGGGTCGCGGCTGCCTCGCTCTACCACCACGTCCGCGGCAAGGACGAAATTCTCGACGGGCTGGTCGACATGGTCTCGGCGGAGATCGAGCTCCCCTCACGCACCGATGGATGGCGGCCGGCGATACGCCAGCGGGCGCACAACACGCGAGCAGTCCTGCGACGACACCCCTGGGCGGTGGCCTTGATGGCGTCGCGAACGACGCCGGGTCCGGCCACGCTGCGGCTGCTAGACGCCGGGATTGGGTGCTTCCGGGAAGGTGGCCTGTCCGTCCAGGCGGCAGCTCATGCGATCTCGGTTGTCGACAGCTACGTGCACGGGTTCGTGCTGCAGGAGGTGAACTTGCCCTTCCGGGACGCGTCGGAGCTGACGGCGATGACCGGCGCGATCATGAAGGAGTTCCCGAGGGCGGACTTTCCGTACCTGTTCGAGCTGACGACCGAGCACGTCCTCCGGCCCGGTTACAACTACAGCAACGAGTTCGACGTCGGTCTTGAGGTCGTGCTCGATGGGGTCGATGCCCGACTGGGCCGGGCTCGGAGCTGACTCAGAGGTTCTGGCCGGTCGAGCACCGGCGAGGCAGGCCGATGTCAACTGCCGTCA
>NZ_JBDTKA010000023.1:0-28814 GCF_039935575.1 Lapillicoccus sp. | reverse complement strand
TGTCCGATGAACGGTGTTTCTGGCATTTGATTTTCAGAGGTTCTCGGCGGCGGGCATGCGGTCGGCGAAGGTGACAGCGAACGCGTTGAGTGCGGGCTTCCACCGCATGGTCCATCGTGCCTGCCCGGTGCCCTTGGGGTCCAACCCGCGGGTGACCAGGTACAGACATTTAAGCGCGGCCTGCTCGGTGGGGAAGTGACCCCGGGCACCCACGGCCCGGCGGTACCGGGCATTGAGTGACTCGATAGCGTTGGTAGAGAACAAGACCCGTCTGATCTCGACGTCGTATGCGAGGAACGGGGTGAACTCCTCCCACGCCGCCCGCCACAGCTTCGGGATCGCCGGGTACGGCTTACCCCACTTCTCCTCCAGCTCCTCGAACGCCGACCACGCCGCATCGACACTCGGTGCGGTGTAGATCGCCCGGAGATCCTTCGCCAGCAGGTCCCAGTACTTACGCGAGGCGTACCGCAGCGTGGCCCGGATCAGGTGGATCACGCACGCCTGCACGATCGCCGCCGGGAACACCGCGTTGACGCTGTCCGGCAGGCCCTTGAGGCCGTCACAGACCACGAAGAACACGTCCGCCACACCCCGGTTCTTCAGGTCCGCCAGGACGTTCATCCAGAACTTCGCGCTCTCCCCACCGCCCTTCCCGGCCCACAGGCCGAGCACGTCCCGGTGCCCGTTCAGGTCGACCCCGATCGCGGCGTAGAACGGCTGGTTACCGACCTGGCCGTCGCGGACCTTGACGTAGATCGCGTCGATGAAGATCGCCGCGTACACGCCCTGCAGAGGCCGTGACGCCCACCCCTGCATCTCCTCCACGACCGTGTCGGTGATCCGCGAGATGGTGTCCTTGGAGATGCTCGCGCCGTACACCTCAGCGAAGTGCGCGGAGATCTCACCGGTGGTCAACCCCTTGGCGTACAACGAGATTGCCACCGCATCCACGTCGTTGAGCCGCCGCTGCCGCTTTTTGACGATGACCGGGGCGAACGTGCCGGCCCGGTCTCGTGGCACCTGAATGTCCACCTGTCCGGCGGCGTCAGTCAGCACCGTCTTAGGCCGGCTACCGTTGCGGACGTTGCCGTCATCGGCCGCGGTGGCGTGGTGCTTCTCGTGGCCCAAGTGCTCGGTCATCTCCTCCTCCAAAGCGGCCTGCAGCACCGTGGAAGTGATCGTCTTCAACAGCCCGCCCGGACCTGTCAGCTCCTCCCCACGAGCGCGGGCGGCCTTGACCAGCTCACGCACCGCGGCCCGCTCAGCCTCACCCGGTGTGGTGGTCTTCTTCGCATCCTTCGGCATGCTGCTCATGCCCTTGAGTGTCTCGGTCATCGGTGACCAGCCTTCCTCGCCGACCCGTGTCGGCGTGTTGGGCCAGAAACACCGTTTGTCGTACAGACCCGGCGGTGGACCTGCAAGGAACTGTGCTTGCCATCACTGACGACGGTATAACGAGGGGGGACAACAGCATGGGGGACGACGGCCACAAGGACCGCGGCGGCCACGACGACGGCGACAACGACCGCCACGACGACGGTGACTACTACTCGGCCGGTCGGCCGGTGGTCGCCGGAGGAGTTGAGGCTTCGGCCGCGTCGGTGACACGGGGGAGCGTCACCGTCCGCGGGATGGTTCGCGACGTGCAGGCTCGTTCCGGCCGAAGTTGGTGGCATCGAAGCCCGGTTCAGGTGGTCTCGTTCCGCGTCGACCCCTATGACTCGGTGGGCAACCGACTGCCGGCCGTGGCCTGCGAGATCCGGACGGCCGACATCGCGGGTCACTTGGGTGAGGGTGACGAGGCGGTCGTGCACGGTCGCACCCGCCGCGGAGTGGTCCACGCGAAGCGCATCGAGAACCGCAGTTCGTCCTCGGGGTTCGGCGCGGACCGGAGCTGGTTACGGGTGGGGTTTGCGGCTCTCGTTCTGGCCGTGGTCGTCGCCGGCGCGTGGGCTGGCGTTGCGTGGGCAAGGGGGCTGGCAAGTGGTGGCCTGCCGGTCTTGCTCCCCAGTACGCCCCCGTTTCCCTTCCCGACTGGCACGGCGCCGACGACCCTTCCCAGCGCTACCGGCGAACAGCCGACTTCCCCCAGCTCGGCGAGCATGCCCATTGTCTCGCTTCCGACGCCGACGAATGACGGCAGCCTCAGGGCCCCACCGGCTCCGCCCGCTCCCTCGTCCCCGCCCGCACCTCCCACGAGTAACGGCCCGACAACACCCCCGTCCACTCAGCCGGTGACGTTGCCGGTACGGCCAATCCTGTCACCCCACTGTGCCGCCTCCGCCCTATCGGCGACCGTCCAGCTCACCTCACGGACAGCCGCGGACGTCGTCGTCATGAACACCACGACATCGTCCTGCCTGCTGTCTGGGTTTCCGACTATCGGCCTCTCCGCGGGGTTTGTACCGCTGGTTGTTCACACCGCACCCACCGGGGCAGGCGCCGGGGCGACTGTAGTGTTGGCGCCGAGCGAACACGCGTACGTGGTGGTCACCTGGATGGGAAGCGGGTCAGGCTGCGCTGCAGCCACAGTGATCCGCGTCACCCCTTCCGGTGCCACCAGCGCGGTGCCCGCAGACGTGCGGGCTGAGGTCTGCGAGGACGGCGCCGACGGGTACCCGGTGCAGTCGAGCGGCTTCACCTCTGGGACCGTCCCAACATTGCCGCCCTGGCAGCAGGCGGGAGGGTCGTGATGGCACGCTCTCAGCAGCTGCCCGCGGTAACGCCACCAGAGCGGGCCTTGCTCACGGATCGACTGGACTACCGACAGCAGGTCTCGCCCGTCGCCGACCTGCGCGCCGCATCCTCGTTCACCGCAGCCGACCCTGTGTCACGTGCGCTGTTGCACGTTCGCCGGGTTGGCAAGACGAGCAAGGGTGTCGAGCGGGAGCCGCAGGGTGGCGCGTGGTTTGAGTCAGGGCCGCGGTCCTCGGCGCAGCTGGGCCGGCGCGAGCGAGCGAGCGGCGCGAGTGGGGCGCCGCTGTTGGAGGCGTTCGCCGGGCTGCACGGCCGCGGTTACCCGCTCGTCATGTTGCTGCAGTCTGATGGTCAGCGGCTGGGGTTTCATCTGGGTTGCTGGTCAGCGCACCATCGGGGCGCTACGGTCGCCGCCTCCCGCGTGTCGGTTCTGCAAGCCCTACTCCAAGGCACCTATCCCGTGGTTGTTGGTGAAACGCCGGTCGAGCCCGAGGCGCTGCGGTTCACCCGCGGTGGTTATGCGACGGGCATCCCCGCGCTGCGGTCTCTGCGCGAGGACGAGCGGGTCGCGCCGCTGGACCGCATCGTCCGGGGTATGCGTGGGCGCACTTGGCGCGTTCTGGTGCTGGCCCAGCCGCTGCCCGAGAACGTGCGCGCGCAGCAGCGAAACCATCTGCTCAACGAACTGCGGATGGTGGTGCACATGGGTCAGGCGGAGGGCGGTACGAGCCCGCTGGCTGACCATTACGCGGACCTGGCCGCTGCGCACCTGGCTTCGTTCATGGACGGGGGTGTCGTCGGGATGTGGCGGACCGCCTGTTATCTGCGGGGGGACAACGACTCCTATCCGATGCTCGCATCCTTGTGGCGCGGCACGTTTGGGTCGGTCTCCGACACACCGGAGCCGGTGCAGGTTTTTGAGACTCCTGACGTGCCGTCGCTGTCGGAGCAGTGGGCCATGCCCGACATACCCGCGGCGTCTGGACCGGGCTTCTACTCCAGGTTGTTCGCGGCCCAGGCGGTCATGTCAAGTGAGCAGCTTGGCGTGTACGTCCATCTGCCCGAACGTGAGACTCCCGGTTTCGGGCTCGACCTGATCCCGGACTTCGACTCGGACCTCCCGATCAGGGCGGGGGCCAGCGTCGGGATCGGCGCGGTGCTGGCTCACGGGTCACCGACCGGGTCGACGTATGCGGTGACCCCGACATCGCTCACCCGGCATGCACTGGTCGCGGGCTTGACCGGGTCGGGAAAGACGAACACAACATTCCAGCTCCTAAGCCAGCTGCACGCCGCAGGTGTGCCGTTCCTGGTGCTGGAGCCGGCCAAGACCGAGTACCGGGCGCTGCTGCGCGGAGAGCTCGCTGGCGCGGTGCGCGTGTACACGTTGGGTTCCGAGCGGGTCGCCCCGCTGCGGATGAACCCCTTCGAGCTGCAGCCCGGGGTGTCGGTCACCGCGCACGTCGACCTGATCCGCGCCGTCTTCACCGCGAGCTTCTCGATGTGGCCACCGCTGCCGCAGGTGTTCGAGCGCTGTCTGCAGGAGATTTACGTCGACCGCGGCTGGGACTTGGCTACCGGTGTCAACACCCGCGCGCAGGACCAGGGACGGATCCCACCGCCGACGTTGACCGACCTGGCCAACAAGGTGCGCGACATCGTGCCCTTGCTCGGCTACTCCGCCGACACCCGAGACGAGATCCAGGCCGCTCTGCTGACCCGCATCAACGGGTTGCGCGGGGGAGCCAAAGGTCGCATGCTCGACGTCGACCGCTCGCAGTCGATCGCCGATTTGCTCGCGCAGCCGACCATCATGGAGCTGGAAGCGCTCGGCGACGATGACGACAAGGCGTTTGTCATGGGGATGCTCCTCGTGCACCTGTATGAGCGACGCCGTCAGGAGAGTCTGACCGACCAGCTCCGGCACGTCCTGGTCGTCGAGGAGGCGCACCGGCTTCTCACCCAGGTCGAGGGCGGTCAGGGCAAGGACGCCAACCCTAAAGCCAAGTTCGTGGAGGCGTTCACGCAGATTCTGTCCGAAATCCGCGCCTACGGTCAGGGCGTGCTCATCGCCGACCAGGTGCCGGTGCGGCTCGCACCCGACGTGGTGAAGAACACCGACCTCAAGATCATTCACCGTCTCGTCGCGCAGGACGACCGGGAGGCGGTCGCGGCGGCCATGGCGATGACCAAGACGCAGACCACGTCGCTGGCTACTTTGAGGACTGGCCAAGCAGTGGTGTTCAGCGAAGGGGACGATGCGCCCGTCCTCGTTCAGGTCCCACGACGCAAGACTGGTGACGACACGAGCATCCCGTCGGACAACGAGGTCGCCGAGCTGATGGGCACCAACTCCGTTGGTGGTGGTCAGGACTCGCGTACGACGACCGCGTGCGACGAGACCTGCGACCAGTTCCCGGCGGCCTGTGGCTGGGCTCGGGTAGCGGTGGACGAGCCCGTGCTGCGGGACCAGCTGCGTCAGGTGGTCCATACCGCGTTGGTCGAACCCGAAACGCTGCCGAGGCTATGGCACGAGGTTGCCGACTACTTGCGAGCTACTCGGCCGGCCCACCTGTCCGAGGCCGCAGTGGCCGTCACCGTCGCCCGGCACGGCGCGTACGCGACGGCACAGCGAGAGGCCGCCCGAAGCGGGTGGCCCTACGACCTGACCGAGACGTATGCACTCCTGGTCGCAGACTTCATGGTGGCCGCGGCGTCAGCCCAAGCCCCGGCGGCGGTGGCAGGTGCAACCCGAGCGCGGGACGACGAGCGGCTCCGGTCGGTCTTGCGCCGGACGTCCGACTGGTATCCCCGCTGCACAGACATCTGCGGGACAACGGAGTGCGCCTACCGCACCGTGGTACGCGACGTCCGGGTCCTGAGAGCCGACTCCGCACCTTGGGGTAGTCCACTCGGCGACGAGGACGACGTAGCCGACCGCTATGAAGCCGCCCTTCAGGCGGCGGACTTGGTCGTGGTCACCGATCACGCGGACCTAGAGGACGGATCGCGCCTGCAGGCGGAGCACCGCAAAGCTGCCCTGTGTTATGCGCAGCAGCAGATGACCGGGACGGGCCGCCGACCGCAGTATGTCAACGAGGACCTGACGCGGTTGTTGGAGCGCGGAAAACAACCGTTCACGGCCGCGTTCGAGGACAACCGTGACATCGACGACGTCGACGACGTGATGGACGACGTCGACGACGTGATGGACGACGACAACGACGAGAGCAACGAAGACGACCAGAACGACGAGGATGGCACCGGACCGCGGGCGTTGCTCCTCGAGGCCGAGGACGCTCTGGAGCACGGACTTCTCGACCGAGCCGAAGCCCTCTACGGTGCGCTGACAGTCACCGACCTCTTCCCAGCGGGCCATCTCGGCTTGGCCAAGGTGGCCGACGGCAGAGGCGACCCCGCGGTCGAGTACCTCTTCCAGAAAGCCTTCGCGTGGGGGGCCGATCCTCAGGCCTGCGCCGCTGCGCTGGCCCGCGCCGCTGCCGCGCGCGGTGACCAGCCGACAGCCCAGGCATGGCAGCTGGTGGCCGCCAGCCATCAAGAACCGGCCCTCCCCAGCGACCTCCACCACTGATACAGAAGGGAAGTTGGCAATGGCTCAGCCCCGCGAAGGCAGACAACCCGGCGACACCACCGGTCGGGCCGTGTTCCACAAAGACGGGTCGACCGACGTGTACGACCGGCAGGGACGGCTCGAGGTGCACACAAACCCCAAGAACC
Source organism: Lapillicoccus sp. (assembly GCF_039935575.1). Taxonomy (GTDB): domain Bacteria; phylum Actinomycetota; class Actinomycetes; order Actinomycetales; family Dermatophilaceae; genus Lapillicoccus. The sequence goes on along the minus strand of NZ_JBDTKA010000023.1, from coordinate 22,376 downwards.
ACGGCGAGGTCACCCGTTACCACGACGACGGAACGTCGCACAGCACGTACCAGAACGGGGCGTGGGAGAACAAGAACGAAAAGGGCGACGTATCCGCGGGGTCGTATCCCCGGCCCAACGGCCAAGACCCAACGGGCGGTCATGGTGATCACTTCGTCGTGACCTGCGACAAGGATGGCGTCTCTCGCCGCGAGGACTACCGCGGGACCGAGAGGATCCAGACCAAGGACGCACATGAACGGACCGATGTCCCGCAGGGCACGGAGAAGTTCAAACCGGTACTTGGTCCGGACGACTCGGTCGTCACGGGGCTCAACGAGTCCTACACGATCTATCGCGGCCAAGGAGCAGAGCGGACCTCCGAGACTTTCGACAAGGACCAGAAACTGATCCGGTTCGAGAGCAACGAAGGTATCGGCCATAAGACCAGCGAAGGGCACGTCGTGCTCGACAAGCCCGGGGCTGCAGAACGACGAATCGACCCCAAGACAGGTGAAACCTCCAAGGCGGAGGCAGGACAGAGGTACGACGTGCCTGGCTCGTCGACCAGCACTATTTATCACGACAACGGATCGTTCACCGTGAACCACGACAACCTGCCAGGCAAGCCCACCGAAACACACGACAAGAACAACCGAATGATCGAGAAGACGTTCAACGGTGAGCTCGCCCGCTACGCCTACGTCGAAGCCAGCCCGCAGCTGGGCCAGGGCACCGGCCAACGGAACGACCAGGGCACCAGCCCGGGCAACCAGGGCCCCGACTCACAGCAGGGTGACCGCAAGCAGGGCGAAGGCAGTGCCCAGCGGTCCAACGACTCTCGGTCGTCAGCCCGCGAGACCCAGGACAAGCCGGAAAACCGAAGGCATTCAGACTACTGAGCGGAACAAGCCGCTTTGGAAGGATCTCGACGATGAGTGGTCCCGCCGGAGGGCGCGGAGACTCCGTCCGCACCGGGGCTGGGGTGCCCCGGCCCGAGGCGCGGTACGGCTTGCAAACCCGACCCGAAAATCAACCCGGTTACACCTCGCCGCCGGCGCCGCGAGACAGCGGCCAGCACAACACCCGTGAGGCGGCCACCCCGCACGACGGCTCGAACGGAGCGCCGCGCCAGACGGTCGAGGCCAAAGGCTTCACCAGAGACTTCAGCACGGGAGACGTCAAGGCCGTCGCCCGGTTCACCGACAAACAGATCAGCACAATCTCGGCGTCCGAGACCAAGACCATCAGACCCGATCAGTTCAGCGCACTCTCGGGCCACCAAATGGCGCAACTCAAGCCGGAGCAGTTCTCCAAATGCACCCCCGACCAGAAGCGAGAGTTCGCCAGGGACATCGACCGGAAACTGAGCCAGGAGAAGGGCGATCGCGACAAGACGCAAGGCGACCTACAGGGTCCCAAGGACGCCAGCCAACAGGCCAAGCCGCAAGCCAAGCCAGACTCCCGACAGCAGGACACCAAGAAGGACCTACAGCTGCGCAACGAACTGCGCAACGAGGCCCACCACAAAGAGTCCGGTCCGGGCCTTACGGCAGGCCGGGACGCCGCCGTCACGGAGAGGGGGGTCAGCCGCGAACGCCCCCCGACCGGGGGCAGCGAACGGGGGCACAGCCGGGAACCCAATGATCAGGCTCATGGGCGCGGTCCTGAACACGGGCGGGGCTCAACCGGTAGCGACGCCAAAGGCACAACAGCCACCGGGGCTCAACCGGTCAAAGAGGTCAACATCAACGACCTCCCATCCGTCAAGGGGAGTGGCCAACCCGACGCAAGGCCGCAGCGCCAGGACGGGGTCAGGCAGAACGCCTCGCGCGACCCGAGGACACGCCAGGGTGACGAACAAAGTCGATACGGCAACGGATCGGGCCAGCCGAACAAAGACAACTACGTCAACGGAAAACCAGACCGCAAGGACACCGAGGTCCGTCGACAAGGGGAGGGCGACGCGAAGAAAGCTACCCACAGGGAGCACCCAACGAAGACCGACTCGGCGACCAAGAGGGAAACCACAACCACCAGCGGTATTTGAAACTGACGACCGCCCAGCAAATAGCCGCGATTCGATGGCAGGTTCTGGCCGACGAGATCGACATCAAGCGGGCCTACCCGACGGCGAGCGAGATCGAGAAGATTTACCCCGTCGGTCGAAGTCCCGAGGGGCCGAGATGTGACGCGGGCGATGTGGGATATGTCCTCGTCGATGCACAGGACAAGGGCGACAGGGTCGATGTGCTTGGTAGTAGAGACGGCGCGCAGCACATTGTTGGAGAGACCATCACCTCTAGTAGCGTGTCGCGCTGTTGGTATTGGTGGCTGCCTGTTCGTGACTGATACTCGTCGGGAGGAGCGATCGTTATGCCAAGGCCGAAGGAACACGTCGTCGCGTTGATCGGGGACGACCGGGCGGGGCTGACCCGGGTCGTCTCGCGGGGGACGCATCCGGCGCGGATGATCACTCGAGCACGGATCCTGCTCGCACTTTGATGAGTCGGAACTGCCCGCACCCGATCGGCGCGTGGTCGCCGAGCGGGCAGGAGTCTCAACCAACACCGTGTATCTGGTCGCGAAGCGATTCACCGAGACCGGCGGCCGGGTCGATGCGGTGATCGGGCGCGCCAAGCGGGTCACGCCGCCGGTGCCGGCGAAGGTGACTGGCTATGTCGAGGCCCGGGTGATCGCGCTGGCGTGCACCAAACCCCCAGAGGGCTTTGACCGGTGGTCGTTGCGGCTACTGGAGAAACATGTGCTCCTGACCGAGGGGCTCCCGCCGCTGGATCACTCCACGATCGGGCGGGCCCTGAAAAAGGGGGCTTCGTCCTCATCTGAAGAAGTGCTGGACGATCCCGCCGTAGGCGAACGGCGAGTTCGTCGCTCGCATGGAAGACGTCCTGGAGGTCTATCACCGGCCCCTCGACCGGTTGGTCGCGGTGGTGTGCATGGACTGGGGGCACCTCCCGCTTGCGGGGGAGAAGCCGTACCAGTTGCTCGGACACGCGCGTGAGCCGATCCCCGCTGCGCCCGGGTGCGACCTGCGGGAGGACTCGGAGTACGTCCGTTACGGGATCTGCTCGATCTTCATCTGGGCCGAGCCCCTCGCCGGACGCCGCCGGGTCGACGCCCGGCCGAGGCGGACCCGGATCGACTGGGCCCACGAAATCGACCACCTGCTGAGCCTGGACTGTCCCCATGCGCTTCGCGTCGTGCTGGTCATGGACAACCTGAACACGCACACCCTGGGCTCGCTCTACCAAGCATTCGAACCTGCCAAGGCCCGTCGCCTCGCCGAACGCCTCGAGACCCACTACACCCCCAAACACGGCTCCTGGCTCAACATCGCCGAGATCGAGCTATCCCGCCTCACCCGGCAATGCCTCGACCGGCGCATCGACGACCTCGACCTCCTCAACACCGAACTCGCCGCCTGGCAGCAGGCGACCAACGACGATCAACGGCAGGTCGACTGGCAGTTCACCGCGAGCAACGCCCGGATCAAACTCCGTCACCTTTACCCCAATATGTAGCCGCGACGGTTTACTAGGCGCAGTCCGCTGAGGTGGGCGTGGATGATTCCGGTTCGATGTAGGCCGCCTCCCCGGGTTGCAGGGTGAGCCGGTTCAGGAGCAGCTAGACGAGCACACCGACGCCGCATACGCCGGCAATAGTGACGGCCAGGTACGGATCGTAGGCACCGGCGAAGTCGCCCACGCGTACGCGCTCGGAGCCGCTGCCGGACCCCTCAACGACCTGTTCTTAGCTGGGGCAGCGACTAGTGCGCCGGTCCTTAATGGCTTACCCACCGTGCGCCCCCGCAATCTCCCGCCGCCCCGGAGCTACGGGACAGGCGTCAAATCCCTCGCGCAACCCCGCGGGCTCTCGACCGAGAGACGAGGAACTGAATGGCAGCCGGTCCAGACGGGCCACCACCGCCGCCAACAACGTTGACAATCAGCGTCCTTATCGAAGTGGTCAATCACCGGCATAATCAAGCATGAGCGGACTGACCACCGGCTTGAGGGGCGCGTCAATCTGGGCGGAAGGACGCGTCTCCAGGCGTGCGTCTGGTGCGCTAACGAGGCTCATCCGAACGTCCGACTCTCGACATGTCAGGACGTCGCGGGCTGAGGATATGGACAAGTTGGTGTTACGCGAGCTGTGACACCTCGGTGAGGACCAGCAGGTCACCGCACCGCCGCGATGACAACTTCGATGAGTTCCTACATCGCGCGTGTGGGATCTGAAAGGCGTGTCCACATCTCAAAACCGCGTCCACGGGGGTGTCCAAGTCTCTTAACCCTGTCCGCGGATGCCGGATCCGCAAGGCCGGCGACCACCTGGGTCGTCCTGGTGCCGCGGCGTTTTGGCTGTCGTACGGGGATCGGTGGCCACGCGGAGGTGGTGCGCTGTCGGCACGTCGGCGGCGGCCGTTCGCGTCATTGTCTGACGTCAAGGGCTGAGTAGTTGCTGTTGGAGTAGTGCTGTGAGCCATTCTTCGTACTGTTTGTCGCTCCAGTGGCATCCTTCGGTGGCCGCGAGGTAGAGCTCGACCCCGGTCAGCATCCAGGCACGGTCGAGGGCGTGTTCTTGGCTGAGCCCTGGGGGCAGTGCCTTGACCTGGGCAAGTGCAGCGATCACCGCGGCCAGGCCCTGTCGGCGATGCCGGTCCCCTTCGTCACGTAGCTCGATGATTGCCGGGTCTGCGGCAGCACCGCGAGCCGCCGCGATAACGGTCTTGCTGGAGGAGAGCAGCGCGGTGGTCCACTGGGCAAAGACGGCCAGCTTGGCGTGCGGGTCCTTTTCGAGGGTGATCCGCCGTGTCCAGCCGGCGCTGTCTGCGTTCTGCTCCATCTGGGCCAGCAGGGCCCGCACGATGGCGCCCTTGGAGCCGAAGGTCGCATAGATCGTCGGCGCGGCCACTTCGGCCCGGGCCGCGATGTTGGCCACGGTGGTGCCCGCGAAACCGTGCTCCGCGAACAGTTCGCTCGCCGCCGCGGTGATGCGCTGCCGGGTGTCTGCGGCACCCTGGCGACGTGCTGGGGACCGGTAGGGCCGTCTCGTGCCGTGCCCGGTCTGGCTGGGATCAACCAACGTCGCCCCTTCCATGATTGGCTATAGCGAACTATATCGAATGGTGTACCCTCGGATCCATGACCCGATCCATGACCCGATCCGCGCCGCCGAACCACTCCACCCGACCAGCACCGGTCCGACGCTACGGCCCCGCCGCGGGCGAGCCCCCACTGTGGGCCGACCCACGGCGGTGGGGAAGCCTGATCGGCCTGGCCGGCGGGCTGGTGTTCATCGTCAGCTCCTCTCCCGCGTTCGGGCCTGTCGTCTGGATCGCCGGCTGGGTGGCCGGGGTGGCGTTGGTCGCGGCGGCGTTGACGGCGCACTACCTCCGGCCCGTGCCGCTGGGGCCGTTGACACCCCCGAGCCCGGCTGCGTTGGCGATCTACGGCGGCTGCGTGATCGGGGAACTAACCGCCATCAATCTCGGATCGCGGGCGCTGACCGCCGCCGGACACGACGAGTTGCGACCGGCGTTGATCGCCGCCGTCGTCGGACTGCACTTCCTCCCGTTCGCCTGGGCGTTCAGCGAACGGATGTTCTACTGGCTCGGCGGCCTCGTGGCGACCCTCGGCGCGGTGGGACTGGTGGCCGGCCTCTTCGGCACGGCGCACGCAGCAGACGCGGCGGCGGCGGCAGCCGGCCTGGTCATGCTGGTCATCATCACCCTGTACGCGCGAGGCCGGTTCGCTCCGCGTCCAACCAGCGGCACCACCACATGACCACACCCGGCCACACCACATCCCCTGAATCTGCGCCGGGTCGGGGTCGGTGCCCTTCGATGCGCACGCCACACTGCCATCCCTGAGGATTTGGACAACATAGTGAGAATCTGCGAGCGACAAGCTGGTGACAAGCCGCTGGTCAGAGGGTGCCAGCAATGACAAGTCCGATGAGTTCCTACCCTTTCGAGCGCTGATTCGCGACCTGCATTGACGGCCTGCACGGACGGGGCCGGCTCAGCTTCCGGAGCTGCCGTAGACCGTGACGTGCACGTGGTCGTAGTGGTTGGCGGTGGCCGAACCCCGGTCCGACATGGCGCGCCATCCTTCGCTGGAACGCTGGACGGTCCAGATGTGCTGCGACCAGATGACCTCACTGACCCCGAGCGCCGTGGCGTTGGCGCGCACCCACGCGGCGATCTGGGACCCGACACCGCCCGACGGGATCATGATGTCGACCGCATGCCCGGAGCCGTGTTCGCCGCCGCTGCCGCTCCGGCCGCCGTAGGCGCGAACCGACGGGAACAGGGCGCATACGGCGCGGTGGACCCGGATGGCATCGGGGGTCAGCCCGGACTCGACCGCTGAACCGCCGGCGCAGGGCGCCCCCGAGATCCCACCGGCCGCCGGGGCAGGCGCGGCGACCGCCGTCGTGGTGGGTGCAGGTGTGGCGGTGGCCTTCGGCGCACGTGGGGCGGTGGCCTTGGGCGCAGGTGTCGCGGTGGGCGCGGGCACAGCGACGGTGGCGGTGGGCGCCGGAGCAGCGACGGGAGCAGGAGCCGGCGCCGGCGCTGCAACCGCGACCGGACGGACCCGGAGCAGAGGATGGGGGACCTCGGGGTCGTCCGCCGCGTTCCCTGCACCTGAGCTGACCGGGCTTGCCGGTTGCCCGCTGGCCAGGGCGCCGCGATCCGCGGACCGGCTGCCGCGGTCGAGCACCCGCATCGACAGGTCGACCTGGCCCAGCTGACCCTCGGCCAGCCGCGGGTGGGCGCCAGGTCCCGCGGTGACCGTCGCGACCGCGGGAGCAGCGAGGCAGCTCAGTCCGACGATGGAGACGAGCACGGCCGGCCGCCAACCCCCACGCAGACCCGTCACGCTACGTTTCGCTGCCGGGTATGGCGCGTGGTGACGGCCCGCCTTCCGGGCTCCGCGGGATGGCAGGACGGGAGACATGGCACACGAGGCAACCACATCGGTGTTGAAATGTCACATTTCTGCAACGAGCGAGCCCGCGGAGGACCTCCCCGAACCACTCCCGCCGACCGGACTCAGATGTTCCCCAGTCCTGCGGCCGAGACGACGACCAAACTCGCAGACATCCGAGTTCGGTCGGGCGTCAGGCCGAACGACGGCGCCCCGCGCGCGCCCTCAGGTAGTCGGCCACGACGTACTCCCCCAGCTGGCCCAGCTCCGGAGTGAACACCCGGCCACCATTGCGTCGGGCAACCGAGTCGACGAACCGGGCGAGTCCTGGGTCGTCGCCCAGCAGGAAGAAGTTCAGCGGGACGCCGTAGCGCGTCATCGTGTCGATCTCTCCGACCGTGGCGCGCAGGGTGGCCTGGGTGGTCGGCCACTGGAACGTCGGAGAGCCGTCCTCCTGAAGATGCGCTGTCGGTTCGCCGTCGGTGACGACGAGAACCACCGGCTCAGCCTCGGGATGGCGGCGCAGGTGTCGGCCGGCGAGCAGGAGGGCGTGGTGCAGGTTGGTCCCCTGGATCCACTGGGGCTCGACCTCGGCCAGCTGCATCGCCGTCAACGGCCTTGCGACACGGTCGAACCCGATGATCTGCAGCGCGTCCTGGCGGAACCGGCTCGAGATGAGGTGGGACAGCGCGAGGGCCGTCTGCTTCATCGGCCCCCAACGTTCCTCCTGGATCATCGAGAACGACAGATCGACGAGCAGCGCGACTGCGGCGCCGGTCCGGCGGGTGGTCTCGGCCACCGCGAAGTCCTCGACCTCGAGGCGCAGCCGGGCACCAGGCATACGCGAGCTGCCTTGGTATGCGTCGCGCAGCACCGCGTTCTGCACGGTCTTCACGGCGTCGAGGGGCCGCTCGTCGCCGAACTCCCACGGCAGGAAGGCGCCGGTACGCTCGTCCGCCCCCCCGGAGCGCGGGTCCTGGTGGCTACCGGTGCGGTCGGCGTCGAGACGCTGGAAGATCCGCCTCAGGGCGGTCTCCCCGAGGCGCCGTAACGCCTTGGGGGTCAACGTGATCCCGTCGGCGCCGGACTGAATGTAGCCCTGCCGCTCCAGCTCCGCCTGCAGGTCGCGCAGAGCCTGGAGGTCGCGGACGGAGGCCGAGGGGAGCTGCCGTTCGAGCGCCTCGATGTCGACGTCGTCGAGCCCGGACCCCGGATCACTCTGGGACAGCTGGTTTTCCAGCGCTTCGAGGTCGGCCAGGTCCGAGACGGCACCCACAGCGTCTCCGAGTCCCAACGACTCCCGGCCGTCGATGCCCGCCCCGGGCTGGCGTCCGAACATCCCAGGACGCAGCGATCGCAGGTTGTCTCCGAGCTGCGTCATCTCCATCTCGAGACCCATGTCCTGCATCGCCTGCTGCATCAGGCCAGCGAGCTCCTCCCGTTGCTCACGTGACAGCGAACGCATCATCCGGTCCGCGGCCGCCTGACGTCGCGCCAGGGAGTCGATCAGCTCGTCGACGTTGGAGGGCTGGTCGGGGAAGAAGTCGCCGTGCTTGTCCATGAACTCGGCGAAGTCATTGGTGGTGTCCTCGCCGCGGGCATGCCTGCCCAGCAACGTGTTCAGATCCGCCATCATCTCCCGGACCGCCTGCAGGGCCGCCGGGTCCTGGCCGCTGAGAGCCTGCTTCATCCCGGCGAACTGGGCGTCGAGAACCTCCTTGCGCAGCATGTCCAGCACGTTCTGCCAGTGCTGCTGGCCCTCTGCGCTGGCCCACCGGTAGTCCGACAGCTCGCGTACGGCGCCGGCGGTGTCCTCGGGCAGAGCGTCCAGGGCCATTTCCGCGAGCCGCGCCTCGTCACCGTCGCGTCCCGCGAGGAACTCCCGTTCGGCAGCCAGGCCACGGTCGAGCTCCTCGCGGACCTGATCGAGCATCCCGCCGAGGTTTCCGCGCCGTTGGACCTCGCGCTTGCGCCGCGCGATCTCACGGCGCAGCTCGTCGAGACCTGCCCGGTCCCCGAGGCCGCGCCGCATCAGCCGGTCGATGGCGTCCCGCAGGTTGGATCCCTCCATCACGTCACGGCCGATCTCGTCGACGGCCGCTCGGACGTCGAACGGCGGCGCCAGCGGGTCGGCCCCGCCGTCCCACGACCCGTAGCGGTACCTCCCCGCGCGGTGCTTCCCGCTCGACCCGCCCGAACCTGCCATCTCAGCTCCCGTAGATCGTCGTGCCGTCGGACTCGACCTTGGACAGCCGACGCGTCAGGTGCAGACCCTCGAGCACGAACTCGACGGCTGCCGCGACCTGACCAGCTGACACGGAGTCCTCACCGACACCCAGTCGGTCCAGGATCTGGGCGAGTCCCGGCGTGGCGCCGATCTGTCCGAGGACGGTGGACGCGGGCACCAGGTCGCCTGTCTCCACCGTCGAACCGTCCTCGAAGTGCGCCGTGAAACCGGTGAGGTCGGCGCCGGCGACCCGTTCGCGGAACGTCGCGGCCGTGGCCAGCCGCAGCAGGTGACCGACGACCTCGAGCTCGCGGCCCTCCTCGCCCATCTCGAACTCGACCTTGCCACGCAGCGTCGGCAGCACGTCGGCGAGGTCGCCGATCCGCGCGACTGCGTCGTCCTCGCCGGTGAGGGCGGAGCGGCGCAGCGCCGACGCCGCGGACGCCTCTGCCGCCGCGATGGCGAACCGCGCCGAGACACCGGAGCGCTGGTCCACGGCGGACGAGGTCCGCAGCTCCATCACGAGCCGTGCGATGACCTCGAGCAGATGAGACGGCAGCTCGGCGACCAGCTCCGCCTCCTGGCTGATCAGGGCGACCTCCTCGTCGACGTCGTCGAGGTAGTGCGTGCGCACCTCCGCGCCGAACCGATCCTTGAGTGGCGTGATGATCCGGCCGCGGTTGGTGTAGTCCTCCGGGTTGGCGGACGCGACGACCAAGACGTCGAGGGGCAGCCGCACGGCATACCCGCGGACCTGGATGTCGCGCTCCTCCAGCACGTTGAACAGGGACACCTGGATGCGCTCGGCGAGGTCGGGCAGCTCGTTGAGGGCGAAGATCCCGCGGTGGGCTCGCGGGAGCAGGCCGTAGTGGATCGTCTCGGGATCCCCGAGCGTGCGCCCCTCCGCGACCTTGGTCGGGTCGACGTCGCCGACGAGGTCACCGACGCTGGTGTCGGGCGTGGCCAGCTTCTCGGTGTAGCGGTCGTCGCGATGCCGCCATTCGATCGGGACGTCGTCGCCGTCGGTGGCCACCAGTCTCAGGCAGCGCTGGCAGATCGGGGCGAGCGGCTCGTCATGGATCTCGCAGCCAGCGATGAACGGGGACCACTCGTCGAGCAGGCCTGCGACAGTGCGCATCAGGCGGGTCTTCCCCTGCCCGCGCTCGCCCAGCAGCACGAAGTCGTGCCCGGCGAGCAGGGCGCGCTGGACGTCGGGCAGCACGGTGTCCTCGAACCCCACCATGCCGGGGAAGGGGTTGTCGCCGGACCGCAAGGCGGCGACGAGGTTGGCGCGGATCTCGGCCTTGACGGTACGCGGCTCGTGACCTGCGGAGCGCAGCTGCCCGATGGTGGCGGGCTCGGGGTGTGTGGTGATGTGGCTCACTTCATGACGATACGTCCGGTCCGCGCACGGCGGAACACGGCCTGTCCGTCAGGTCGACGGGTGCGTGTCGAGGTAGTCGAGCTGAGCGCGAACGCTCAGCTCGGCTGCCCGCCACACCTCCCGGGGCACATCGGCATAGACCAGCTCGACGACCGCCCTCGGATCCGTCGCCCCCGAAGCCACGGCGAGGCGTACCTGCTCCAACCGCTCCGCCCGGTGCTCGATGTAATGCGTGACCACGCCTGCCGCATCGCGAAGGTCGGGACCGTGGCCAGGCAGGATGCGCGCGACCTCTCCCGACGCGGTGAGTCGCTCGATCCGCTCCAACGACGCGAGGTATGCCTCGAGCTCGCCGTCTGGCCAGGCCACCACCGTGGTGCCTCGGCCCAGGACCGTGTCGCCGGTCAGCAGTGCGCTCTCCGCGGGCAGCAGGAAGGACAGCGAGTCCGCCGTGTGGCCGGGCGTCGTGACGACGGTGAGGTCGAGCGCGCCGACCGTCAGGGTCTCGCCGTCCCCGAGGTCGTCGTGACCGGCTCCCAACGCCCGAACCGGCGCCGCCGTCATCGCGCCGAAGTGCTCAGCCGCCTCGGCGTGGTCGGCGTGATGGTGGGTCAGCAGGGTGAGCGCGACCCTGGCGCCCTTGGACTCGACGAGGCGCAGTACCGCTTCGAGGTGCGCGAGGTCGAGCGGACCCGGGTCGACGACAACCGCCTCGGACGAGCCAGGCTCGAGCAGGACCCAGGTGTTGGTGCCGTCCAGGGTCATCGGACCGGGGTTGGGGGCCAGGACGCAGGTCACCCGCTCAGTCACCTGACCCGAGGCCCAGGGAACGCTGTCAGTCACGGAGTCGACGCTATCCCTGCGGTCGTGACGCACGAGTTCTACGACTCGACGCAAGTGGAAGGAACGGGGCGACCTCCGGGTCACGGAAGGTCGGCACGGATGACGACGATCCCGTCGACCTCGACCAGGCGCGGCTCGATGGGCGCGGCCGGCCGCGACTCGGCCACGAACGTCTCGGCCGAGTCCGCCGCCCCCACGGCCTCGACGGACACGATCGTCGGCGGCAGCAGCAACGCTTCACCGGATGCGTATGCCTCGAGCAGCTCGCTGGGCACGGTCCAGTCCGCGACGTCGGCCTCGGTCGTGTCGTCGTCCGGGATCTGACCGTCGGGCAGCAGTGCGGCGAAGAACCAGGTGTCGTAGCGGCGGGACTCGAACGGGGGTGTCACCCAACGCCCCCGCACCGACAGCAGGTCCGAGCGCAGCACCAGCCCGCGTCGCACCAGAAGCTCGCTGAACGACTGCTCGTGGGCGAGCAGGGCCGCCCGCTCCCGGTCCCACTCGGGGTCACGCAGGTCGGCCACGAACGTCGTGGCGCTCGGCCCGGCCAGGAGCACACCGCACTCCTCGAAGACCTCGCGCACGGCGGCGCAGACCAGCGAGCGGGCCAGTCCTTCGTCGCAGCCGAGCCGATCGGCCCACTCGGTCGGCGACGGCCCGGCCCAGGGCAGATCGCGCTCGTCGTCGCGTGGGTCGATCCCGCCGCCCGGGAAGACCCACATTCTCGGTGCGAACACCATCGTGGCCACCCGGCGCAGCATGAACACCTCGACGCCGCTCGCCCCGTCGCGCACCAGCATCACGGTCGCGGCGTACCTCGGCAGGGCCGGCGTCTCCCGACGCCCGGCGAGCCACCCGGTTGCCCGCTCACCGAGCGTGCCGATCGCGAAGTCGCGCTCGCTCACGATGCGTACTCGATGCTATTCGGCTGTCAGTCGGTTGTCAGTCGGCTGTCAGTCGGCGACAGCGACGACGATCTCCACCTCGACGGGGGCGTCGAGCGGGAGCGCCACCACGCCGACGGCAGAGCGAGCGTGGACTCCCTTGTCCCCGAACGCTTTTCCGAGCAGGTTGCTTGCGCCGTTGATCACGCCCGGCTGCCCGGTGAAGGACGGGTCGGACGCGACGAAACCGACGACCTTGACAACGCGGGTGACCTTGTCGAGGTCCCCGATCAGCGCCTTGACGGCGGCGATCGCATTGAGGGCGCATACCTGGGCCATCTGCGTGGCGTCCGCCGCCGGGACCAGCCCGTGGCCGTCACCCACCTTGCCGGTCGCGGCCATCGCGCCCGAGAACATCGGCAGCTGCCCGGAGGTGAACACGAGGTTGCCCTCACGAACGGCCGGAATGTAGGTCGCAACGGGCGGCACGACGTCGGGCACGCTCAGGCCGAGCTCGGCGAGCCGGTCCTCGACCGCGGACATCAGGCCTTCTCCCGCTTGAAGTAGGCGACGAGCCCGTTCCCCTCGGGGCCGGGGACAACCTGGACGAGCTCCCACCCGTCTTCGCCCCAGTTGTCGAGGATCTGTTTCGTCGCATGGATCATCAGCGGCACGGTCGCGTACTCCCACTTCGTCATGAGCCGAACCCTAGTGTGGCCAGAACGTCTCGTATGCCGGTCTCAGGAGGTGCTGTCGATGTCGCGGACCGAACGGGCCATCTGCTCGATCGGCTGCATCGTCGCAATGCTGTTGCTCTGGTGGAGTTTCAGGGTCCAGCCCGAGTGGGCGCTCTGGGTGCGCATCGCGGCGGTCCTGCTCGTTCCGGGGGTGTTCTTCGGCGTGATCTGCGCACAGCTCATCCGCGCGGTGGCCCGCGAGGAGGCCGGCCTCACGAAGGAACAGATCCGTGAGCATCGCCGGGCTGCCCGCGATGCCGCCCAGCACGACGTGTTTCCCCTTCTGAGCCGCCCCGACCTGTACTTCCGCCCACTCAAGCAGCTTTGGGAGCTGAAGAAGCACACCGACAAACCCAAGCCCGACCCGAAGCGCGACCCGAACATCTAGGTGGCGACCATGGACACGCCCGCGCCCCACCGCACGACGGCATACGGGTCCGACCCGGCCCAGGTCTACGACGTCCGCGAGCCCACCGCGCCCTCCACGCAGACGAGCGTCGTCGTCGTCCATGGCGGCTTCTGGCGCGCAAAATGGGACCGCGACCACGCGGCGCCGCAGGCTCAGGCGTTCGCCGGCCTGGGGCACCACGTCGCGGTGGTCGAGTACCGCAGAACCGGTATGCCGGGCGGCGGCTGGCCGGGGACGTTCCGTGACGTGATGGTCGCCGTAGCGGCGGTGCGGGCCGACCCGAGCTTCCCGGCCCGCACAGTCCTGGTCGGCCACTCGGCCGGCGGACACCTCGTCGCGCTGGTGGCCGCCCAGCCGGAGGCCCTGGGCCTGGCCGGCGTCGTCGCGCTCGCGGGGTGCACCGACCTGGCGCTGACACGGGAGCGAGACCTCGGCAGCGGCGCTGCCCTGGCGTTCATGGGCACCCAGGATTCCGGTGCGTGGTTCGAGGCCGACCCGGCTCGGCACTCACCGGCCGTCCCCGTGGTCCTCATGCACGGCGACGAGGACGACACGGTGCCGATCGAGGTGTCAGAGAGCTACGTCGCCGCGACCAGGGCGTCGGCCGGGCCGCACGCCCAGGTGGAGCTGCGACGCATACCGGGTGCTGGGCACTTCGACGTGATCAAGCCCGGCACCCCGGCGTTCGCTCAGGTCGTCGCCGCCATCGGCGCGCTGAGCACCGGCTGACGGCGGCAGAGGTGGCTTCGGTGAGCTGACCCCGTGGACAACCCAGCATTCAAACGGGAGTTGGTCGTGATCTGACGCCACAAAGGGGGCGGATCGCGACCATCTCACGTCCGACGGATTCCCGTAGAGGTCAGCCGACCGACGAGGTCGACCGGGTGCGCATCATCGCGTCCACCTCGCCGGTTAGGGTCAAGCAATGACCGGCACTGCGTCTCCCGAGTCGGTGCGGCTGCACATCGTGACCGGCAAGGGGGGCACCGGAAAGACGACGGTCGCTGCGTCCCTCGCCCTGGCGCTGGCCTCGGGTGGGCGCAAGGTGCTGTTGGCCGAGGTCGAGGGGCGCCAGGGCATCAGCCAGACCTTCGAGGTCCCCCCACTGGCGACCGAGGAGGTCAAGATCGCCGGCGCGCCGGGCGGTGGTGAGGTGTTCGGTCTGTCGGTCGACGCCAAGGCGGCGTTCGTGGAGTACCTCCAGCTGTTCTACAAGCTGGGCCGCGCGGGTGGGTTGCTGGAGCGGTTCGGAGCGACGGACTTCGCGACGACCATTGCGCCCGGCGTCCGCGACGTGCTCCTCATCGGCCGCATCTACGAGGCGAACCGGCGCCGCGCCTCCGGAGGTCACGGCCGGCACGACGGCAGCCCCGCCTACGACGCCATCGTCCTCGACGCGCCGCCGACGGGCCGGGTCGTGCGCTTCCTCTCGGTCAACCACGAGGTGGCCGGCCTGGCCAAGGTCGGACCGATCCGCTCGCAGGCCGACTCCATCACCGAGATGCTCACCTCGCCGGGCTCCGTCGTCCACGTCGTCACCTTGCTGGAGGAAATGCCGGTGCAGGAGAGCGTCGACGCCATCACAGACCTGCGCGCGGTCGGCCTCAACATCGGATCGATCGTCGTCAACCAGGTCCGCGAGCCCGAGCTGCCGCCCCGGCAGCTCGCGGCGGCCTCCCGGAGCCGGATCGACCACGAGGCCGTACGCGTCGGGCTCGCGGCCGCGGGACTCAAGGCGAGCGATGCGGTGGTCGAGGGGCTCGTTGCCCAGGCACGCGACCACGCCCTGCGGGTGGCACAGGAGACGGAGCAGCGCTCGGTCCTGGACGCGCTCGACCTCCCCATCCGCACCCTGCCCGCGACGAGCGACGGGGTCGAGGTCGGGACGATCCGCTGGTTCGCGGACCTGCTCACCGACGAGGGGATGGTGCCGTGAGCGCCACCGGCTCCGGCACCGCCGCGGGCAGCAAGGCGAGAGCCCGTACGCCACGGCTCGAGGTCGACGCGCTGCTCGCCGACCGGGACCTGGACATCGTTGTCTGCTGCGGTGCCGGTGGCGTGGGCAAGACGACCACCGCGGCGGCCCTCGCGCTACGGGCGGCCGAACACGGCCGCCACGTCGTCGTCCTCACCATCGACCCGGCGCGTCGGCTGGCGCAGTCGATGGGGCTCACCGAGCTCGACAACACCCCACGCCCGGTCGACGGGATCGACACGTCGGGCGGGGGGTCGCTCGACGCGATGATGCTCGACATGAAGCGCACCTTCGACGAGGTCGTCGTCGCGCACTCGACTCCGGAGACGGCGGACCAGATCCTGGCAAACCCCTTCTACCAAGCCGTGTCCAGCTCGTTCGCGGGGACGCAGGAGTACATGGCGATGGAGAAGCTGGGGCAGCTGCACCAGCAGAAGGCCGCCGACGGCACCCCTCGGTGGGACCTCATCGTCGTCGACACCCCGCCGTCGCGCTCGGCCCTGGACTTCCTCGACGCACCCAAACGCCTCGGGTCGTTCCTCGACGGACGGTTCATCCGGCTGCTCACCGCCCCCGTCAAGGTGGGCGGCAAGGCATACCTGAAGTTCTTCAGCGCCGGCGTCGGCCTGATGTCGGCCACCTTGTCGAAGGTGCTCGGCGGCGACATGCTCCGCGACGTCCAGACCTTCGTGGCGGCGCTCGAGACGATGTTCGGTGGGTTCCGCGAGCGCGCCGACGTCACGTATGCCCTGCTCGGGCAGCGCTCGACGTCGTTCCTCGTCGTCGCGGCGCCCGAGCGGGACGCCCTGCGCGAGGCGTCGTTCTTCGTCGACCGGCTCGAGGCTGACCAGATGCCGCTGGCCGGGCTGGTGCTCAACCGCGTGCAGCAGGTGCAGGCTCCCGGGATCAGCGCATCACGCGCCCGGGCCGCGGCCGAGGAGCGCGCCGAGGCCGGCGACGCCTTGACCTCAGGGCTGCTCTCCCTGCACGCCGACTTGGCCAGTCTCGCCGAACGGCAACGTGGCCTGGCCCGCCGGTTCAGCGTGGGACACCCGTCCACCCCCGTAGGTGAGGTGCCCGCGCTCGCCGAGGACGTGCACGACGTCGACGGCCTGCGAGCCGTCGGTTCAGCCCTGGCGGGTTAGACCCCAGGTCTGACGGGTCGAGTCAGGAGACCTGGTCGAGGCGCGCGGTGTTGAACAGGTTCCACCACGACGGGACGTTGGGGTGGCGGCGCAGCATGGCGCGACGCTCCCGCTCGGTCATGCCGCCCCAGACGCCGAACTCGGTGCGGTTGTCGAGCGCGTCGGCGAGGCACTCGGCCACGACCGGGCACTTGGCGCAGACCATCTTGGCGACCTGCTGAGCGGCTCCGCGGACGAACAAGGCGTCCGGGTCGGCCTGCACGCAGCTGCCGCGGCCTGCCCAGTCGGTGCGCAGGCGCCCCGTGGCCTCGCCCTCGCTGGTCCCGCTGGTGGTCCCGCTGGTGGTGTTGCTGGCGATGTTCTCGCGGCGCGCGTTGATCCGCTCGATGGTGATGGTCACGTACGTGTTCCTGTCCCCTGGTGCCCCCATGTCCCCTGTCGAGGACGATGCTTCGGGCGCTGCCGCCCCCTGCGTTTCCGCAACGGCAGCTGCCCTGTGAGAAAGGTACGGAGAAGACCTTGCGTCCGACCATCGTCCGTACGGGTGATTTGTCGGTTACGCACGGACTAGTCCGTAGGATCTCGGTTCGGTCACGGCAGCCGTCCGGCATGTTCCGCCGGACGGGCCACCAGGGTCTTCACGGCACGGTCACAAGGGCGTCTCAGGTACTCGACGGTGCGCGGTCAGCGCCGCTGTCTCGGTTAGCCTTGACCCCATGAAGGCCGGCCGCACGACGGATATCGCCCGAATCATCCCGCTGTTGGGCGCGTTTGTCGGTGCCGCCGTCGTCCTGGGCGTCCTCGGAGCCGGCCTGGTCATGCCCACCGTGGGCACGATCGGCGCGGTGACCAGGACCGGCGTGGACATGTTCGACGCCCTGCCCAGTGAGTTCACCGCCGCCACCTTGTCGCAGCAGTCCACGATCCTGGACTCCAAGGGCGGCGTCATCGCCCGGCCCTACGACGAGAACCGCATCATCGTGCCGCTGGCCTCGGTCGCCCCGATCATGCAGAAGGCCCAGGTCGCCATCGAGGACGACCGGTTCTACGAGCACGGCGGCGTCGACGTCCGCGGTCTGGTGCGAGCCGTCGTCTCCAACGCGTCCAACGAGACGGTCCAGGGTGGTTCTACCCTGACGCAGCAGTACGTCAAGCTGATGCTGCAGGAGTCCGCGATCCAGGCGGGTGACTCCGAGGCGGCCCAGGCCGCCGTCGCCCGCAGCGGTCTTGCCGGGGTCACCCGCAAGCTGCAGGAGCTGAAGTACTCGATCCAGCTCGAGAAGGTCAAGAGCAAGGACCAGATCCTCGAGAGCTACTTCAACATCGTCTACTACGGCGACCAGGCATACGGGGTCGAGGCGGCCGCCCGGCACTACTTCAACAAGTCTGCCAAGGACCTGACGCTCCCCGAGGCCGCGCTGATCGCCGGGCTGGCGCAGAGCCCTGGGACGACCGACCCGGTGCACAACCCCGAACGCGCCGGCGCCCGGCGTGACGTGGTGCTCGACCGGATGCACGAGCTCGGACTGGTCACCACCAAGGAGTGGACCGACGCCAAGGCGGTCAAGCTCGCGGACATGCTGCACGTCACCCAGGCGGCCAGCGCCTGCCAGGCGGCCGGCGACAACGCGTACTTCTGCGACTACGTCATCAAGTGGCTCGAGCTCGACCCGTCCCTCGACCAGGCCCTCGGCAAGACACTGCAGGAGCGCAAGGACAAGATCTTCGGCGGTGGGCTGACCATCCAGACCACCCTGGACCCGGCCATCAGCCAGTCCGCCAAGGCCGAGATAGTCAAACGGGTCCCGGAAAGCAACCAGTATGCGATCGGATCCGCGGCGGTCACCCTCGACCCGAACACCGGGGCGGTCAAGGGCATGGCGCAGAACTCCGAATACGTGACCGGTAAGGGGGCGGACTTCAGTCACACCCAGGTCAACTGGGCGACTGACACCCAGTACGGCGGCTCCGGCGGGTTCGGGTTCGGGTCCACCGAGAAGGCGTTCGCCCTGGTCACCGCGCTCGAGCGCGGCTATCCGATCAACACCACCGTGGACGCCAAGGCGGCCGGTCCCAACCTGCAGGCGACCTATACCCACGCCGACTTCAACGACGCGTGCGGTGTTCCCGCAGGCGCTCCCCCGTGGAAGGTCAAGAACGACGAGACCGTCGCCGCCGGTCCGATGACGCTGACCCAGGCCACGTCCCGGTCGATCAACACCGCCTTCGTCGCACTCGTCTCCAAGCTCGGGGCCTGCAGCGTACGGGACACCGAAACACGGATGGGCCTGCACCGGGCCAACGGGCAGCCCATCGAGCCCTTCCCAGCGGCGATCACCCTCGGTGCCCAGGAGGTCTCGCCCATGACGGTCGCGAGCGCCTATGGCTCGCTCGCCAACTCCGGTGTGCACTGCACGCCGACGCCGATCCAGCAGATCACCGGACCGGACGGCAAGGAGCTGCCGATCGTCAAGCCGGGAACGTCCAACTGCGCGTCAGTCGTCCGCCCGGAAGTCGCGGATGGCGTCGCCCAGATCATGTCCAGCGTTCTTACGACTGGCGGAACCGCGTCGGCCAGCAGGCTCGACGGCAACCGTCCGGCCGCCGGCAAGACCGGAACGACCGATGGCAACAAGCAGACCTGGTTCGTCGGATACACCCCGCAGCTCACGACCGCGGTGTGGGTCGGCCAACCGCTCGGCAACAAGCTGGTCCTGGACAACATCAGACTCGCCGGGACCACGTACGGCACCGTCTTCGGCGCCAGCATCGCCGCCCCCACGTGGCAGGCGATCATGAACTCGGCCCTGAAGGGGCAGCCCAACGAGCCCTTCCCGACGCCCACTGGCACGATCGTCAACGGTGACAGCGTCTCGGTCAGCGGTGTTTCGGGGATGACGATCGCCAATGCGACGGCCCAGCTCCAGTCTCAGGGTTTCACGGTGACGGTGGGCCGCAGGGTCAACTCGAACTACCCCGTCGGCACCGTCGCCTACACGTCGGCCACCGGCGGCCAGGCGAACCGAGGTGGTGCCGTCGTGCTCTACATCTCCGTCGGCCCCGCTCCCAAGCCCAAGCCCGCACCCGTCCAACCCGCCCAGCCACAACCGCCTGCGGCGCCGGCCCCACCACCACCCCCGGCACCGCCGGCCCCCCCGGCACCGCCGGCCCCCCCGGCACCGGCGCCTACCCCGTGAGGCCACCGTTCACGCTCTGATGTGAAGGATCCGTCCCCGCGGAGGGGGGCGGATTCTTCACTCAGTGCTGGCGAGCGCCTTGCGCACCTCGGCCGCCACCCGGCCACCATCGGCACGCCCGGCCACGAGTGGCTGGACTGCCTTCATCACCTGGCCCAGCTGCGGCATACCGGTAGCTCCGGTGTCTCTGGTGTCAGCGACCGCTCGGGCGACCAGCGCCGCGAGCTCGTCGTCACCGAGCTGGGCCGGCAGGTATGCCTCGACGACCGCGAGCTCGGCGTCCTCCTTCGCGGCCAGCTCTGGTCGACCCGCCCCGGTGTAGGCCGTCGACGCCTCTCGGCGCTTCTTGCCCTCCTTGGCCAGCACCTTGACAACCTCGTCGTCGGACAGCTGGCGCGCCTGAGTGCCCGACACCTCCTCGTTCGTGACCGAGGTCAGCACCATGCGCAGCGTCGCCGCGCGCACGGTGTCGCGACTACGGATCGCCTCCGTGAGATCGGTCCGCAAGGTCTCTTTGAGGGTGGAGCTCATGAGGCCAAGTCTCGCAGGTCGGCGCAACCACAAATGCGCGAAGCCAGCGTTCACCCAGCTCGGGTGGCTTCTCAGCGCGTCCTCACGGCCCCGGCGCGCGTGAAAGAATTACTGCGTGCATCCCCTCCTGCGCGCGACCGCGGCTGTCTCGGCGGCGGGGGCACTGGGTCTCGGGTACGCGTCTCTGGTGGAGCGAAACGCATACGTGCTCAGGCGTTTTCGCGTTCCGGTCCTTCCGCCGGGCCATCGCCCCATCACGGTCGTGCACCTCAGCGACCTGCACCTGATGCCCGACCAACGACGCAAGGTGGCCTGGGTGCGGTCGCTCGCCGACCTGCAGCCCGACCTCGTCGTCAACACCGGCGACAACATCTCGCACCCCAGCTCTGTCGCCGTGGCGCTCGAGGCGTTCGATGCCTTCGCGGGTATCCCTGGTGTGTTCGTGCTCGGTTCCAACGACTACTTCGCCCCGAAGCCCAAGAACCCCCTGCTCTACCTCACGCCGCAGTTCGCCCGCGGCACCGGTACGAGTCGGCGCCTGCCCACCAAGGACCTCGTCGCGGGCCTGCTCGACCTCGGCTGGACCGACCTGACGAACTCCCGGACGGTCCTCGACGTGGCCGGCTCTCCCCTGGAGCTCATCGGTGTCGACGACCCCCATCTCGGCTACGACCGCTACGAGCTCGTCGAGGGCCCGGCGGACCCCCGGGCCGTGCTAACGGTCGGCGTGACGCACGCGCCCTACCAGCACGTCCTCGATGCCATGGCGCGCGACCGGGCGCGCCTCCTCATCGCCGGCCACACGCACGGCGGTCAGCTGTGCGTGCCGTTCGTCGGGGCGCTCGTCACCAACTGCGACCTGGACACCGGCCGTGCCAAGGGGCTGTCCCGGTGGTGGCCGGGCGCGGGACGAAGTGTCGGTATGCCGCCGCCGGACGACGCGGCCTACCTCGAGGTGTCGGCCGGCCTGGGGACCTCGCCGTATGCGCCGGTGCGGTTCGCGTGCCGGCCCGAAGCCACTCTGCTGACCCTTGTCGCCGCCGACGCCTGAGCGCCGCGACCGGCCCGGTTTGGCTCCAGGACGGCGGCCGATTGGGGTTAGCGGTGCCGCCTCGGCTATCCTCACTTCTCGCTGCCCCTCGCCGGTTCTCGAGCCGGTTGTCGAGGCGGCAAGCACCATCGAGAAGCACGCAGGTCTGCCACGGGGTGT
Source organism: Lapillicoccus sp. (assembly GCF_039935575.1). Taxonomy (GTDB): domain Bacteria; phylum Actinomycetota; class Actinomycetes; order Actinomycetales; family Dermatophilaceae; genus Lapillicoccus. The sequence goes on along the minus strand of NZ_JBDTKA010000023.1, from coordinate 902 downwards.
GGCGCAGCTTGGTAGCGCGCGTCGTTCGGGACGACGAGGCCGCAGGTTCAAATCCTGTCACCCCGACTTTCGTCAGGTGCGCGCACCGCGCACCAACTCCGCGCAGTTTGTGGAGCCGCGAACACCGAGCGCACGTCGGCTCGATCAGATCGTCGAGATGGGTTCAGATCGCTCGGAAATCCGATTATCGTCACCCACCTGGGTCCGCTTCATCGGCTCGGTCCCTGGTCAGCCGTTAGGTGAGCTCGCCCGTCGGCTCACAGCCGCCTGGAGGATCACGACCACCAGCAGGAACGCCCCCGAAACCACCTGCTGCACGTAGGAGTTGAGGTTGGCCCCCTGCACGATGAGGTTCTGGATCACGAACAGCAGGGTGACCCCGGCCAGGGTGCCGACCATCGAACCGACGCCACCGGCCAACAGTGTGCCTCCGATGACGACTGCCGCGATGGCGGACAGCTCGTAGGAGTCGCCGATCCGGGCCTCCTGCCCACCCCCAGACAGCGCCGTCGTGAGGATGCCTGCCAGGCCGGCGCAGGCGCCACTGATGACGTAGACGAGCGTGGTCGACCGGCGTACCGGCAGGCCCATCAGCTCGGCCGCCGGGGTGTTGCCGCCGATGGCCTGGGTCCCCTGTCCGAACGCCGTCCGGTTGAGCAGCCACCAGCCGGCGGCGAACACCACGAGGGCAATCCATACCGGATTACCGACCCCGAGTAGTGATCCCGTGCCGAGCGTCTCGAACACCTTGAAGCCGGGGACCTTGGGGACCTCGTTGCCTTCGTTGGTGATGAGGAACACCAGCCCGCGGATGCCGGTCAGTCCGGCGAGGGTGACGATGAACGCGGGCAGCTTGAGCCAGGCGACAATCAAGCCCTGGAGCAGCCCGACCGCCGACGCCG
>NZ_JBDTKA010000022.1:0-51059 GCF_039935575.1 Lapillicoccus sp. | reverse complement strand
CGACGGTCACTCGTCCGGACCCAGTTCAGCCCAGGTTCAGCCTGGGAGCTGGCGAACCGGCACCTGAGTCGCGCTCACGACGGCCGGGGGCAACGGGACGACGGCGAACAGTGGCCCGGCCGTCCCCTCGGTGACGGAGATCGAGACGGCAGCGCGAATCGTGCCGGTGGTCTGGCGCACCCACACCTGTTGCTGGCCGGAGACGTCGAGCGTGACGGTGCTGTCGGCTGCCAGCGCGTAGGTGTGCGGGGTGACCTGCCCGCTCGCCGAGACCGTGTAGACGGACGCCGAAGCGGTGTCTCCGGTCGAGACGAGCTGGAGGGAGCCCGACGCCCCGGCGGGCAACGGCGTCCCGGCCAGCACGGGAACGGGCGCGGTGGACGACGACCAGGCGAGGTCGGACTGCTGCGCTGCCGTCCCACGGCGTTCGAGCACGACGCCCGCGACGACCGGCTTGTCGGCTCGCACCTGGACCGCGTAGGAACCAGCGGGGAGCGACGAGAGGTCGATCTCACGCACCGAGCTGCCGGGTATGCGGATGACGCCGTCGCCGGGCAGCCCGACCGGCCCCGCAGCGGTCAGGGCGCGGGCCTGGACGACCGCTTCCTCGTTGCCGGGGACGGCCACCCGCAGCGTCGTCGGGCCGCTGACGAACACTCCGGGGACGACCTGGTCGTTGGACGGCTCGGCCGTCGGTGCGACGTCGTCCGCACCTCGTCCGACGGCGCCGTCGACCCAGCTGTCGGACAGGGTCGCCGTGACGGCACCGCCGGTGGCGACGACGTGCACGACGGGGGTCTTCTCGGGTCCGACGAGCGCGTCGACGAGGAGGCTGGTGCGGCCGTGGGCGGGCACTGCGACGTTGTCGCCGCTCGCCGAGGCCAGCGCACCGGCCTGACCGAGCACGGAGACGTCGACCGAGACGGCGTTGGCGCCCGGGTTGGTCAGGACGACGCGCTCCCGTCGGGTGCTGCCGCCCCCGCCGCCCACCAGCCACAGGTCCGAACCTGGTGTGCGACACGCCGTGGCGGACAACGCCCGGTCGTCGCCTTCGGTGGTCAGCGTGGTCTGCAGACCAGCAACGCCGGGCGCGAGGGCGCCGGTTGCACTGACCCGGCCGACCGTGCTCCCCGTCAGTGGCGCCTGCACCACAGTCGCGGCAACGGATGTGGCGGCCAACGGCGTGCCGGTCGAGGCGGCGTCTCCCGGGGGTACCGCAGTCAGGGCGACCGACCCCGCCTCCGGCACGGCCGCAAGGCCGGTCATCGCAGCGGCGGGCGGCGAGGCGGCATACACGGTGGTGGTTCCGGCGACGGCAGGCACGCCGGCCAGGCCCTCGGTCTCGGGACCAGGGCACGACAGCGCGGAGGAGGCGACCGGGACGAGCGCGGACTGGGGGGCGGCCACCTGCTCGACAGCGGGCGTCAGGGAGAGCGTCCCGGACACGTTCGTGGCGGCCCAGACCAGGCCCCCGCCGACGGCGACGACCACGACGCCGCGGGCCAGACCCCACCACGGCGGCCTCACGTCAGCCGCCGCGAGCGTCGGGTGCCGAACGGTATGGCGAGGAACATCACGATGGCCAACAACGCCAGCTGAGCGAGGAACCAGCGCTCGTGGGCCGGTGGGAGGTCGATGTCGAGACGACCGCCGGCCGCCGGGATCGCGTAGGTGGGCGGCCCAGAGGCCGAGACGACCGTCAACGGTGCACCGTCGTAGCTGACGACGGCGTGCCCAGCCCACTCGGGTGCCTCGGCGACGACGACGCGGCGCCCCGGGGCGCCGACCGACAGGTCGCGCGACACGGCACCGTGCGGGCCGACGACGGGCACGCTCTGGAGGGGCCTAGCGGCGGCGTCGTCGAGGCGGACGCGAGCAGGCGGGACGGGGACGTCGGCCGCGACGCTGGACGGGCGAGCGAGAACCCGCCAGAGCGTCTGGTCCTCCGACGCCCCGAGCCGGGTCAGTCCGGGGGCCGCGTCCAGCGTGCGAGCCAGGGCGCTGTCGCCAGCCCCACGGAGCGAGACGAACCCGACGCCGAGATCGGCGAGCGCGGGCCCCGCTCCGGAGGCCGGGGTGTCGGAGCCTGACGCGATGCTTCCGAGGACGGTCGCGAGACCGGGGTCGGTGACCTGGGTCGCGCGGGTGACGTCACGCATGAGGTCTCCGGGCTCGTTGCCGTAGAGGGTGTAGTCGAGTCTGTTGGTCGCCGGTCTGAGGACGACGAGTCGGTTCGCGTCCGGGCCGCTGGCCTGGTCGACCGCGACCGCGGGCAGGACGGTGGACCCGGGCGCGAGGGGACCAGACCCCTGCCAGGCGAGCAACCCTCCGGCGGCGGCGACCGTGAGGGTGACCACCGCGGCAGCCAGGCCGGCGGCGACGCGGCGCCAGCCCCAACGTGGCTCGCCGAGGACGTGAGCCAACCCGTGCCAGCCGGTCAGAACGATCCCGAGGACCGCGATGACCCAGAGCTCGAGGCCGACCCCGGTCCAGAGCGTCGCGAGAGTCGAGACGCCGTCGTCCCCGGCAGCCTGGCCGACCTCGACGCGCTCGGAGCCGAGCGCCACAGCGAGACCGATGAGAGCCAGCGCAGAGAGCCCGACCATGGACACGGTCCGCGGCCGGCCGCCGCTACGCCGCACCAGGGCGAGCACCGCGACCACAAGCAACGGAACGAACAGGAAACCCAGCAGCCGACGGCCGCCGTCGGGCTGGGCGAGCGCCAGCTGCCAGGCGGGTGGCGAGTCAGTGCCCACGTCGACCAGACCAGGGCCGCTGAGCAGCAGCCTCGGCTCCTCGACGAACCTCATGACCCACGGCCCGAGCAGGGTTGTCGGGACGACCAGCAGCACCAGGGCGCGAACCCGCCGGCCGACGCCGGGGCCGACCAGCACGGCGACCAACGCGGCGGCAACGGCAACGACGAGCAGGGCCGGGACGAACGCACCGATCACGCCCGTGACGAGTGCCGTCGCGAACGTCAGGGTCCAGGTGCCCCCACGCCCCAGAGTCGCACCGAACCCGGCAACCACGAGGGGCAGCAGGATGTGGGCAATGACCAGCGAGACCCGCCCGGCGGAGATGGCCGCCAGGAGAACACCGCTCGAGCCCCAGGCGAGGGCGACCAGACCACGACCCCATCGCGAGCGGGTAGCGACCCGACCCGCGAGGTATGCCGTCACGGCGGACAGCGGCATGGCGGCGATCAGGAGCCAGGCGAGGGTGACGGACGCCGGGCTCCGCCCCGAGTCGACGTAGGGCAGTCGCTCGACCAGCCAGGTCAAGGCGGCGAGGACACCCACGGCTGGCGAGACGTCAAGGGCGTTGCCCCAGCCGGCCCCATGCCACCCGTCGCGGAACTGGTGCCACAGGCCGCCGGAGTCGGTCGCGAGTGCGTGCAGCTCTCCTCCGGAGAGACCGGCGCCCTGGGCGTTCAGCACGCCCTGGGCCAGCGCGCTGCGGAACATCACGGCGGACAGCACGAGGCAGGCGAGGGTGGCCAGGAACCCAGGATGCGTGGCGATCCGCTGCGGCAGCGACGGGGGCAGACCGGTGAGCGCCTCGGCCTCCTCGGAGACCGGTCCAGTCTCGGTAGCCTGCTCGCTGTCGGGTGCTGGCTCCGTCGGCCCGCTCACCCGGTCTGGGGTGAACGCCTCCTGCACCCGGTCCCAGGTATGGCCGACGGCCGTGCCGCCGCCGACGAACAGGGATCTCAGGTCTCGGCGGCGGACCCGGGAGGCGCGCAGTGAACGGGTGGAACGGGAGGCCCGGCGGAAGCGGAAGCGGGCGCCGATCGAGCTGACCGGGCGCACCAGCGCGGCGAGGTCGCCGAGCTCGGACCAGGCGTGTTGCGGCCGCTTGAGCAACAGCAGCGCCGTCGCGCCGACCAGGCTGCTCAGCAGAATCCAGACAGCGAGGAACGGGGCGGCTACCAGTGAGCAGCGGGTCAAGGCGACGCGGCGGGAGGCGCGCCGCTCGGCTCGGCGCTCGGTCAGCCGAGTGGTGGCGATAGTGGCCCCAGTGGACGAGGAACCGGTGCTCGCAGCGCTTCGTGCGCTCATGCCGCCGTCGGCGTGCCGCACCACGGCCGTGGGCACGACCACCACCCGGTGCCCGGCGAGCTGCGCCCGCCAGCCGAGGTCGAGGTCAGCGCCGTGCGCGGGAAAGGCCCGGTCGAACCCGGCCACGTCGTCGAGGACGGACCGGCTGACCAGCATGCCGGTGATGCCGACGGCCAGCACGTCACTGCGGGTGTCGTACTGCCCCTGGTCGGCCTCGCCGGGTTCTGGTGAGTCGATCCGGCGACCGGCGCGGGTGACCTGTCGGCCGAGCTCGACGAGCTGTCGCGGCTGGTCCCACTCGACCACCTTGGGGCCGGCGATGCCGACGCTCTGCGACCGGCGCACCGTGTCGACCAACCGGAGCAGCGTCGCGGGAGCCGGCGCCGTCGCGTCGTCGAGCATCCACAACCACTGCCGCCCACTCTGGTATGTCGGGCCGAGCGGCGGCGTGGCAGCCCTCGACCCGATCGACTCACCGCGGGTCGGCTCTGCGGTCCCCGACGCCTCGTCGGTGGACTCCGCCCCGCTCGGGTTCGCGCCCCCCGACACGCCCCCCGACACGGTGCCGCTGGATAGAGCGCCGCCCGACTGTGAACCAGTCGAGTCTGAACCAGTCGACTCTGAACCAGTCGACTCTGCGCTGGTCGACGGTTGGCTGGTCGACGGTTGGCTGGTCGACCACCCGCCCGTCGCGTTCGGGACGCTCGTGCGGTCCAGCTCGGCGAGGACCGCATCGACCGCGAGGCCGACCGGCACGGGCCCCTGACCCGCGGACGTCGTGCGCAACGGTCCCGGACCGCCCTGCACGGGCAGGACCGTCGCGTCAGGAACGACCTCGCGCAGCCGGTCGTGCGAGAGCAGCTGCTCGCGCACGGCGGCGAGAGCGGCAGAAGCCGCGTCGTCGACCACGACGACGACCCGGTCCGGCGGCCGCACCTGCTCGGCGAGCGCATCGAGCACCTCGGGCAGACCCATACCGGGGACATCGGCCACCCGAACGACGGCAGTCACCTGCAGGGTCGCAGGCCGGTCCCCCCGGCGAGGCTGAGGGGACGGCATGGCGGGCGGCGGCGCGAGCGTCGTCGTCACGAGATCAGCGGGAGTCGCCGGCGGCGACTCAGACCGCACGCTTCTTCAGCTTGCGGCGCTCGCGCTCCGACAACCCGCCCCAGATCCCGAAGCGTTCGTCCTTCGCGAGCGCGTACTCCAAGCACTCGGCCCGCACCTCACACCCGATGCAGACCTTCTTCGCCTCCCTGGTGGAGCCGCCCTTCTCCGGGAAGAACGCCTCGGGATCGGTCTGTGCGCACAGCGACCGTTCCTGCCAGGTCAGCTCGTCCTCTGGTCCCTCGATGTTCGTCACCACACTGAGCTCGTACATCGCGCCCTCCTCGACCCTGTCAGCGCGCACACGGTGGTGCGCCGCCGTCCTTGGCTCCAATGCTGACCCCTGCTCCCCTGGTGGCGGCGATGCGGGTCGACCTCGGAAGGACAGTGGTGAAATTACACGCGTGTCATTGGTCATAAGTCAAGCCTTGAGGTGATATTTGCTGCCCGCGGATGCAGACAGGACGTCAGCACCGGCGTGTCCGGCGCGACGCGCGGCGCGATATGACCAGGAGCCGGGCTCTGCTGAGCACGAGCGGGCGGCGCTGGTGCCGGTGCCGGTGCCGCTGCCGGTGCCGGGGCCGGTGCAGGGGCCGGTGTGCACGACGGCGCGTGAGGTGCAGGCCGGTGCAGAGGCGGGCTGCGCTGCTGCCAGACTCGGGGCATGCAGATCACGGTGCTGGCGGGCGGCGTCGGTGGAGCCCGCTTCGTCCGCGGCCTGCTCGCCCACCTCGACCGGACCCCCGAGCTCGCTGCCTCGACCGTGACCGTCATCGGCAACACCGGCGACGACATCACGTTGTTCGGGCTGCGAGTCTGCCCGGACCTCGACACCGTCCTCTACACCCTCGGCGGCGGTATCGACGAAGCCCAGGGATGGGGTCGCGAGGGCGAGACGCACGCCGTGCAGGGCGAGCTGGCGGCATACGGGGTGGAACCCCAGTGGTTCGGACTCGGCGACCGGGACATCGGAACGCACGTCGCGCGGTCGCTCTGGCTGGGTCAGGGTCAGACCCTCTCCGAGGTGACGGCCCGGCTCGCGGCCCGGTGGGGTCTCCCGAAGCAGAGGGTCACCCTGCTGCCCATGACCGATACACCGGTCGAGACCCACGTGGTCCTCGACGAGGGCGGCGAGCAGCGCGCCGTGCACTTCCAGGAGTGGTGGGTACGCCTGCAGGCTTCCGTCCCGGCGGCCCGGTTCGTCGTCGTGGGTATGGACCACGCGACCGCCGCGCCGGGAGTGCTCGACGCCATCCGCACCGCGGACCTGGTGCTCCTGCCACCGAGCAACCCGGTTGTGTCGATCGGTGTGATCCTCGGCGTCCCCGGGGTGCGCGACGCGCTGCGGGGCACGCGCGCGCCGGTCGTCGGAGTGTCGCCGCTGATCTCCGGCCGCCCGGTCCGCGGCTACGCCGACGTGTGCCTGCAGTCGATCGGCGTCGAGTCCACGACCCGCGGGGTCGCCGGGCTCTATGAGGACTTCCTCGACGGGTGGCTCGTGGCGCCGGAGGACGACTGGTTCGTCCCGTCCGGGCGGCTGGTCGTGCGGCCCCGGCCGCTGCTGATGTCCAGCATCGAGGCCGCGGCTGACATTGCCGGCGCGGCCGTCGAACTCGGCACCCAGCTCACCGGCGTACGGGCCTGACGGGTTCCGTGGTTCGCTCCGTGACTGGTTTTGGCGTCCGGCGCACCCCTCGAGCGTCCGCATGACGCTCGAGGTCATCCCGGTCACCGGTATGCCCGAAGTGCGGTCCGGCGACGACCTGGCCGCGCTTCTCGGCGCGGCTCTCACCCGGATCGGTCTGGCGCTCGCCGATGGCGACGTCCTGGTCGTGTCGAGCAAGGTCGCCTCCAAGGCCGCAGGACTGACCGCTCCTGCGGCGGGGCGGTCGTCGGTCATCGCCGCCCAGAGCCGCCGCGTCGTCGCCGAGCGCGACACCGGTGCCGCTATGACGCAGGTGGTCGAGGCCGCGGCCGGGCCCGTGATGGCGGCGGCCGGGGTGGACGCGTCTAACACCGGCCCGGAGGACGAGCTGCTGGTCCTGCCGTCCGACCCGGACGCGGTCTGTCGGGAGGTGCGAGATCGGCTGTGTGCGGCCGCCGGCGTCACCCGGCTGGCGATCGTCCTGAGCGACACCGCGGGCCGACCGTGGCGAGCCGGGCAGGTGGACTTCGCGCTCGGCTGCGCGGGACTGGTCGTCCTCGACGACCTGGCCGGCACCCCCGACGCGGACGGGCGGACGCTGTCCGTCACGGCACGTGCTCTCGCCGACGAGGTGGCGTCCGCGGCGGACCTGGTCAAGGGCAAGGCAGCGGGCATCCCCGCGGCGCTCCTGCGCGGGCTGGGTGACGTCGTCGTCGAGGGACCGGGTGCGGGTGCGCGGGCCATCCTGCGCGTCGGGGCCGGTGACTGGTTCGCCTACGGGTGGGCGGAGGCGGTGCGCGCAGCGCTCGGCGTCGAGCCCGGCACCCCGCTCGCCCACCGGTTGGGTGTCGCGTCGACGGCACCCGAACCCGTGCGCGAGCGCATCTCACGAGCCGTCGCCGTCGCCCTCCACGGCCTCGACACGGTGGGCGTCGATGTCGGGGAGCACGAGGTCCTGGTCACCGGGCCCGACCCGGTCGAACGCGGGATCGCCGCCGCCCGGGTGTGCGTCGCGCTGTTCGGCGAGGGTGTCCACGGCCGGATCGTGGGTGTTCCGTCGGCTCCCGGTGCGGGCGTCCGGGTCACCCTGACGCACACACGCTGAGTCCGGTCGAGGCTGGCGGCCTGGCAGATCTTCGCTACTTCAGTAGGTGGGGCTGGCGCGACAGATGGGGCTGACGCGGTCGAGCTGCCGGTGGCAGGTGGGCTGACGCGCCAGGTGGGGCTCAGCGCGGCAGGTGGAGCCGCGGCGCCATCCGTGGGCCCCGGCGGGGACGGCGGACCCCGGCGAGCTCGAGCAGTCGCTGCACGCGATAGCGGTGACCGGCATACGGCTCCAATACCTCGGCCAGGACGTCGTCGCCGAGCGCCTCTCCCAGCAGACCCCAGGTGATGTTCTTCGCCACGTGATAGTCGCCGAAGCTGACCGCGTCGGCGTCTCCAAGGGCGCGCTGCGCGACCTCGGCCGCCGTCCACACCCCTATCCCGGGCAGGGTCTGCATCCGGGCCCGGGCGCGGGCCGATGGCTGGTCCACCCCCTGCTCCAGCCGACCCGCGGCGCGCACCGCACCGATGATCGTGGTGGACCGGCTGTGGTCGACGGAGGCCTTGAGGAACTCCCAGGACGGGACCGCCGCCCAGCCCGCCGGTGACGGCGCGACCCGGAGCCCGGCCGAGGCATACGGGCCAGGCGCGGGTTCCCCGAACCCGCGCACCAGACGACGGTAGCCGTCGAACGCCTCCTGCCCGGTGACCTTCTGCTCGATGACCGCAGGGACCAGCGCCTCGATCACCAGCCGCGACCGCGGGACACGCCAGCCCACGAAGCGCCGGGCGGCCTCGCCGACCAGAGCGTGGTGCGCCACGAAGCCCGCGTCGTCGTCACCGCCGCCCAGCAGGTCGGGAACCGAGTCAAGCGCCCACCCCGCCCCCAGGCCCCAGGCCGACGCAAGGACCTCGGAGCCAGCCGGGCGGGCTCGCAGCACCAGAGTCGCCGGACCGGCGGGAGTCCGTATGCCTCGCGCCACGGACCCGTCTCCCAACCGGAGCCAGGTCGGGTCTCCACCCCCCCGCCGGAAGACCGACAGCACCGCACCGACCAGGACGGGTCTCGGCGAGCGCCAGTCGCGACGCTCCTCCGGCCAGACCTCCCCGAGCGCGTCGCTCGCAGCGCCGACCGGGTCGCGCACGGGGTCGCTCACCCGGTCGCTCACGGAGTCTCGTGGGCGGGAGACGGTCACCGGGACAGTCTGACCCCCACCACTGACTCGGCTGCCGACCTGGCGCGGTCGGGCGACGCCGACCATCCGGCTCCCTAGCGCCTTCTGGCGGGTGGCGACCACCCGGAACGTCGAAGGGACGCCGCCCGCCGCGGGGGGTCAGACCGGCGGCAGCGGAGCCTCGGCGCGGGACCTCACCAGGTGGTGACGACGCGCGTACGCCCACCCGACCCCGGCGGCCGCAACGTCCACGACCGTCACGACGAACCTCGACACCAGCGCCACCGCCGCACCGGCCGACAACGGGATGGCCGAGGCGAGCACCAACGCGAGGATGCCGTCCCGCGCCCCCAGCCCCGCAGGCAGGATCACGGTGAGCATCCCCAACGCGCCGGCCAGGGCATATCCGGTCAGCGACGGCACGGCGACCTCCGCGGCGGCGCCACCGACCGCGCGGGCCAGCACGAAGATGTGCAGTCCGAAACATAGCCAGGCGAGGCAGTAGAGCAGCACCGTCAGCAGGACCGCACGGGCTGACAGCCCGCGGTCCAGGGGTTCGCGACGCAGCACGCGCAGGCCCAGGGCGACGATCCGGTTGAGCAGTGCGGGCCAGAGCAGCAGCGCGAGGACCGGCACGGCGAGCACGACCCAGACCAGGCCGCCGCCGGACTGGCGCAGCAGCAACGGCACGGCGGGCAGCCCGACGAGCAGGCCGGTCAGCACGGACATCCCGATGGTGACCAGCCCCGCCACGCCGGTACGCCGCCTCGGGACGTGCAGGTGCGAGGCCATGTCGGCCTGCACGAGCACCGTCCACACCGACCCCGGGAGGTACTTCCCGAGCTGCCCGACGAAGAACACCCCGGCCGCCGGTGCCAGGTGCAACGGCGAGCCGAGGTCGGCGAGGATGACCCGCCACCCGAGCATGGTCAGCCAGGTTCCGAGGGCGGCGGGGACGACCGACAGCAGCAGCTCGCCGAGGCTCACCCGGGACAGGTCGGCGCTGATCTGGGACCAGTTCCGGGCGATCCCCCACACCAGCGCGGCGACGACGGCGACGGCGACCACCGCCCGGGCCAGCGCGAGGATGCGCTGCCGGCTCACGGGGACGTCACCGTCGGCGCAGCGTCAACCGCACCAGCCCGTATGCCGCACCCGGGCTGCGCAGGCCGGTGGTCCCGACGTCGGCCGCGGCCCGGCGCATACGTCGCCCGACCTCGCCGTCGAGGTCTCCTACCAGCACGAACCCGAACTCGTCGGCGCGGGCCACCACACCGCGGACGTCCGCTGGACCGAGCGAGAGCTCGGTTCCGGGTGCGCCGAGCGGGACGGTGAGGATGAGTAGGCCCCCGGGCCGCAGCGCCCAGGACGACTGCGACAACGTCTCGTCGAGGTCGGACGCGTCGCACCCACCGGGATGGATGCGCGCCACGACGTCGACCCCGCCCGCGTCGAGCTCGAGGAGGTCGGGCTCACGCAGCAGCCCCGGCGCCACCGTCACACCCAGGTCGACGGGGGCGAAGCCCACCGCCCTCGCCCAGGCCGACAACGGCGACCGGGAGCCGGACTCGTCCACGACGACCGCGCTCCGCCGGCCGTCGTCGGCCACCCGGACGATCGCCGCGAGCGCGCCGAGCGCCGCCCAGGCCGCGATGCCGTCACGGTGCCGGCGCAGCCCGAGGCGGGCCGCCTCGGCTCTGGCTTCGTCGGCCTGCGCCGCGTCGTCGAGCACGTCCGTGAACAGGATCCAGTCGGGCAGGTCGGACCGGTCCAGCTGCACCCGACGCCCAGGAAGTCGCAGGCCGGCAGACGTGGCCCTGGCCCGGGTGACGGTCGCGACCACTGCTGCGGACGCGACGGACGACCAGCGACGGCGCACTGTGGACTGCCGCGAGTCGTCACCGTCCGAGCTGTGCGAGCGGTGGTCGGCGTCGTGCTCTGCGTCGAGCATCGGATCGTGACCGAAGTCCGAGGCGGGGACGGAGGGGGCCGAGAGCGCCTCGATCGCGCCGATGTATCTGGCCCACGCCGCACTCGTCTCGCTGTCGACATCCTGTGCGCTGAGCTCCTGAAGCCGCCGAGCCGGCAGTCGGTCGCCGCCGCTGCGCGCCGCCCCGACGGGGCCGTGCTCCGCCGCCACGGAGCGTCGTGCGCTCGCCACGAGGGCAGCCGCCGGATCGGGGTCCGGTCGGACGAGGCGCGGGACGACCGCGTCCGGCCGGGCGACGGCATAGACGCGTCTGGCACCGAGCCGCGTTGCCAGGGGCGCCTGTTCGGCGCGATGGACCAGAACGCCGTCGACCCGGCCGAGGAACGAGCCCAGCAGACCCCGGACCCCGGCGTGCGGGTGCGCCGGCAACAGCTCGTCGACGAGCAGGACCCCGCGGGGACCGACGCTACCGCGCGCCCGACCCGCATTGGCCGCGTGCAGCAGCGCGAGGTGCAGCGGCACCATCACGGGCCCGGTGTGCACGACCAGGACGGTGTCGTACCCGCGCAGCCGGCGTCCGGTCCGCGTCCACGTGTCGGGCCGGGTCCGGCGCAGCGTGCGCCAGGTGCGCGGGAGCGTGTGCTCGGCCGGGACCGTGCTCGCGTCTGCGTCGGCGCGGCGCGTCCCCGGTGACCACGACACCAGGGTGACGTCGTGACCGGCTCTGGTCAGCTCGTCCGCGAGGGCGAGCGTGTGGTCGACCAGCCGACGAGGCGCCGAACCGGAGCCAGCCGCAAAGCCGGTCGGTCCCACGAGCGCCACCGTGAGAGCGGCCGAGTCACCCGAGTCACCCGACCCCGCTGCCCGCGACCCCTGACCTGCGGCTGAACCTCCAGAAGAGCCCGGCATGGTCGGAGCCTAGCCCGGCGACCCCTGCTTCCCCGGTCGCCCCACGGCGCGTCGCGAGCGCCCTACGATCGGCTCGTGCCGACCCTTCCGACCACCGCAGCACCGACTCCTGCACCCGCTCCCCGGCCCACCCCGGGCGGCGTCCTCGCCGCGATGCTCGCCTCGGACTCGACCCGGCCCCGCCTGACCTGCTACGTCGACACGCCCGGTCCCTCACATGGCGAGCGCGTCGAGCTCTCCGCCCGCGTCCTCGCGAACTGGGTCGCCAAGGCGGCCAACATGCTGCAGGACGATCTCGACGCCGCCCCGGCAACGACGGTGGGTCTCGACCTCCCAGCCCACTGGCGGGCGTTCTACTGGGCGCTGGCCACCTGGTCGGTCGGCGCCACTCTCGTCGTCGGACCGGATGCCAGCACGGCCGATGTCGTCGTCACCATGGACCACCGACTGGCCGACCGCGTCGCGCAGGAAGCCGGCCTCGCCGTTCTCGTGACGCTGCCGATGCTCGCCCGCGCCAGCCTGGACACCGCTGCCGACGTCGTCGACGAGGCACGCGAGCTGGCGACCCACGGCGACGTCTTCGCGCCGTGGGAGGAGGCCGACGCCCGCTCGGTGGCGTTCCACGACCGAAGCGGCACCGAGGCATACGCGGACGTCGTTGTCTCACAACCCGACTGGGGTTCCTCACCCCGAGTCAGGGTGCCCGACCGCCTCGGTCCGGCTCTGCGGGCTGCACTTTCTGCGTGGGCCGCAGACGGTTCGGTCGTCCTCGTGATCGAGCCCGACGGCGACCAGTCGGCGCGCCTCGCCTCGGAGGGTGTGACGCTGGACCTCAGCTGAGCTCGCCCGAGGTCGACCAGCAGCTCAGCCCAGGTCGACGCTCAGCTCGGGCTCGGTCTTCTCGCGGACCTCGTCCTCGGTGACCCCGGGCGCCAGCTCGCGCAGCACCAGCCCGCTCGACGTCACGTCGATGACGGCGAGGTCGGTGATGATGCGCTGGACGACACCGCGGCCGGTGTATGGCAGCGAGCATTCCTTGACGATCTTGTAGGCCCCGTCACGCGCCACGTGCTCCATCAGGACGATGACGTGCCGGGCGCCGTGGACCAGGTCCATCGCGCCACCCATCCCCTTGACCATCTTGCCGGGGATCATCCAGTTCGCGATGTCGCCCGCCTCGGACACCTGCATCGCACCGAGGATCGCGGCGTCGACCTTGCCGCCGCGGATCATCCCGAACGAGGTTGCCGAGTCGAAGAACGACGCGCCCTTGCGCAAGGTGACGGTCTCCTTGCCCGCGTTGATGAGGTCCGGGTCCTCCGTGCCCTCGACGGGGTAGGCCCCCACGCCGAGGATGCCGTTCTCCGACTGCAGCACGATCTCGACGTCGTCGGGGACGTAGTTGGGGACGAGCGTCGGCAGGCCGATGCCGAGGTTGACGTAGGCGCCGTCGGACAGCTCCTGCGCCGCGCGGGCGGCCATCTGCTCGCGGGTCAGCGCCACGTCATGCCTCGCGCTTCTGGTCGCTTTGGGAGGTCTGGGCGCCGGCTGGGCGAGTGGTGCGGCGCTCGATGCGTTTGTCGGCAGCCTGTTCCGGAGTCAGCGCGAGCACCCGCTGGACGAAGATCCCAGGCAGGTGCACCTGGTCGGGGTCGAGCTCGCCCGGTTCGACAAGCTCCTCGACCTCCGCGACGGTGACTCGCCCGGCCATCGCCGCGAGCGGGTTGAAGTTGCGCGCCGACTGGTTGAACACCAAGTTGCCGTGCCGGTCGCCCTTCCAGGCCCGCACCAAGCCGAAGTCCGCGACGATCGCCCGTTCGAGGACGAACGTCTCGCGCTCCCCCATCCAGTCCATCTCCCGGGTCTCCTTCGGCGGTGACGACACCTCGACGACGCCGTCGGGGGCATACCGCCATGGCAGCCCACCCTCCGCGATCTGCGTGCCCACACCCGTCTTGGTGAAGAACGCCGGGATGCCCGACCCACCGGCCCGAAGCCGCTCGGCCAGCGTGCCCTGAGGGGTCAGCTCCACCTCCAGCTCGCCCGAGAGGTACTGCCGGGCGAACTCCTTGTTCTCACCCACATAGGACGAGATCATCCGCCGGATCCGTCTGTCGCGCAACAGGATCCCGAGGCCCCAGTCGTCGACGCCGCAGTTGTTGGAGATCGCCTCGAGATCAGTGACGCCGGCGTCGTAGATCGCGGCGATGAGCACGCTCGGGACGCCGCAGAGCCCGAAACCGCCGACCGCGAGCGACATCCCGTCGACGATGCCGTCGATCGCCTCGGCTGTGCTGGAGACCACCTTGTCCATGTCACGGACTCTATCTCCGCACTTCAGACGACCTCGACGGCCGTCTCCTCAGCTCACCGCGGGACAGCGCATCCCGGCGCCCGACGACCCTGCGCGCCACCTGGCGCGCGCGTCCTGGCTGTCGAGGATCGCCCGGACCTCGACCGTCTGGTCCTCGTCCAGATGCTCGACCAGCGCACGCAGCTCGCATCGGTCACGTTCGGAGCGGTAGAGCGCTAGCTGCGCCGCGAGGGTCCGTCGGTCCCGGAGCGTGAGCAGGTGCGCAGCACGCCGACAGCGCCAGTCGAAGACCGCTTCTGAGATGCTCACTCGTCACCCCTCCCTCGCGGGAAAACGCCTACTCTACGCCTCGCTCCGCGAGGCGGAGTCGCCCGTCCCCGCTGCATGAGGGATAGTGGCGACCGGCTCACATCGAAGCCACCAACGCTGCCCGGACGAAGCGGCGTCAGGCTCGCCACCCTGGCTCAGCCGTGTGACACGTCAGGAACTCAACCGTGGACAACGCCCCGTGAAGATTGCGCACGTCAGCGACTTCTACCTGCCTCGCCTCGGGGGCATCGAGACGCATGTCAGCGACCTCTTCGGCTTGCAACGGGACCTGGGTCACGGGGTCCACGTCGTCACGAGCACGACGGGGCCGGCGGCACCAGGGGTGCACCGCGTCGCGGGAGTGGAGGGAGGTGCCAACGTGATCCACCCCCTTGCCACCGCAGCCGGTGTGCGGGCACTGCTCGACCTCGACGTCGATGTCGTCCACGCGCACCTCGGCGTCGCCTCCCCCCTCGCTTTCTTCGGGGCGCGAGCGGCGGCGCGGGCCGGACTCCCGACCGTCGTCACCGTCCACTCGATGTGGGCAGGCGTCGGCCCGATCATGGCCACCATGGATGCGCTGGGTGGCTGGTCCGGACTGCCCATCGCCTGGACCGCCGTCAGCGAGGCGGCCACGGCACCGGTTCGTCGACACCTCATCCCCGGGACGCCGATCAGGGTGCTGTCCAACGGCATCCACCAGAACGAGTGGCGCCTGACCGCCCCCGAAGAGCGTCCTCACGAGCTGCGTCTGGTCGCGGTGATGCGGCTCGCGAGCCGTAAACGGCCGCTCGCGCTGCTGCGCATCTTCCGTGCCGCGCAGTCGGCGCTCGAACGTTCGGGCGACCCGACCCGCCTGCGTCTGCTCGTCGCCGGCGAGGGTCCGATGCGCCCGGCGATGGACCGTTTCGTGCGGCGGCACCGACTCGCCTCACAGGTGAGCCTGCTCGGTCGGCTGGAGCGTCGTGAGGTGCGTGCGCTACTCGGTGGCTCGCATGTCTTCGTCGCTCCCGCCGACCTCGAGTCGTTCGGTATCGCCGCCCTGGAAGCACGCTGTGCCGGGCTGCCGGTGGTAGCGAAGTCACAAGGCGGGGTCCGCGAGTTCGTGCGTCACGAACGCGAGGGCCTGCTCTGCGCGTCCGACGACGAGATGGTCGACGCCGTGGTCCGCCTGGCGCGCGACAGGGCGCTACGCCGGACCATCGCCGAGCACAACCGGACCACCGACTGTCCGGCCGCGTGGGGGCCGCTCCTGGCGGCTACCGCCGAGGTGTACGAGACGGCAGCCCGGCTGCAGGCACAGCACACTCGACGTCCGGCCCTACGCGGAGCTCGGTGACCACCGGCATACGGCGACTCCCGTCGTGAACTTTGTCGGGGTGGTCGCCCTCGCTCTGGGGTCGGCGGCCTTCTTCGCGCTGGCGACGGCGCTCAAGCACCGCAGTGCGGGGCTGATGCCGCATGTCGAACGGTTCCGGCCCGCGGAGCTGCTGGGCTTCGCGGCGGCGGCCCTGCGCCATCCCCTGTGGCTCGGCGGGATCGCGGCCGACGTGGGCGGCCTCGCCCTGCAGGTCCTCGCCCTCCACATCGGGGGGCTGATCGTGGTCCAGCTCGTACTCGTCAGCGCCGTGCTGTTCTCGCTGGTAGTCGCCCACTGGATCGCCGGCACGCGGATGAGCCGTCGAGAGCTGCTGCTGGGGGCCGTACTCGTTGCGTCGGTCACGGGCTTCCTGCTGGAGTCCGGAGCGTTGACGGCGGTCCCGAGCACGGCAGACCGGCTACCCGCGATCCTGGCCGGGCTGGCCATCTTGGCCGCCGTGGTCACCCTCGTCGCGGGGTCACGCCGGTTCAGCAGCCGCAAGAAGGGCTCTCGACGCGCCGCCGCGATGCTGGGGATGGCCGTCGGCGCCATCTATGCCGGCACAGCTGCCCTGATCAAGACCTGCACCAACGTGATGGCGTCGCACGGCCCGCTCGCACTGCTCACGAGCTGGCAGCTGTACTGCCTCGTCGTCGCGGGTGCCTCCGGTCTGTTGCTCGCCCAGATGGCTTTCCAGGCCGGACCACTCACCGCCAGCCTGCCCGCGACCGCGACCACCGACCCACTTGTCTCCGTGCTTCTCGGGGTCGTCGTCTTCGACGAGCAGCTGAGCACGGACACCGGTCCGCTCGTCCTCTCGGTGCTGTGCTTGCTCGTCATGTCCGGTGCGGTCGCCATGCTCAGCCAAGTGCGGGCTGTGGTCGAGCACCCCGACTCAAGCTCCCCGTCGCACTGAGGTCGACGTGGCACCATGGACGGCTCCCGCCCGACAAGATCCCCCGACGAGAGGCGCCCGGTGAGCCGCGACACCCCTGGACCCGACGTCACCCGCGAGGGCGATGCCTACCGGGTCGACACGCGGCCTCCTCATGCCCGCCCGCGCCCCCGCACCGAGCCGACCCCGGGCGCTCGAGGACCGGGGTCCTCGCCACCGAACGGCCCACGTCGGCCGGTCACCGCACGACAGCGTCGGCGGCGCATCGGCGTGACGGTGGTCCTGGTGCTGTTGGCCTGGGTGGTCTTCCTTGTCGCCGTTCCCCTCGCGGCCTGGCACGGCGTGCAACGGGTGAACACGACACCGGCCGGAGACCGTCCCGCGGTCACCTCCGCGCACAACTACCTTCTCGTCGGTTCGGACAGCCGCGAGGGCCTCACTCCCGAGCAGCAGCAACAGCTCAACGGCGGCGGTGACGCCGCGGGCAAGCGCACTGACTCGATCATCCTGGTGCACGTCTCGGGCAGCGGCGGCAAGCCCGCCCTGGTCTCGATCCCGCGCGACTCCTACGTGCCGATCCCGGGGCACGGCAGCAACAAGATCAACGCCGCGTATGCCATCGGCGGGGCCGAGCTGCTCACCCGCACGATCGAGCAAGCCACCGGCGTACGCCTCGACGGGTACGTCGAGATCGGCTTCGCGGGGTTCGCCTCGGTGGTGGACGCCCTGGGTGGCGTGGAGGTGTGCGTCCCGTTCGACATGAACGACAAGGACGCAGCCATCAACCTCACCAAGGGCTGTCAGACCCTCGACGGCCCGACCGCGCTCGGGTATGTCCGAGCGCGCAAGTCCGACCCGCGCGGCGACATCGGCCGGGCCGAGCGTCAACGCCAGTTCCTCGGCGCGATCATGAGCAAGGCACTGACCCCGTCGACCGTGCTCATTCCTTGGCGCTACACAGGTTTCGCGAACGCGGCAGCGAGCGGCCTCGAGGTCGGCGACGGCACCTCGGTCGTCGATGCCGTGCGGGTGCTGCAGGCGATCCGCGGAGTCGGTAGCGGCGCTACGCTGTCGCTGGTCGTCCCCATCCAGACGGCCGCTCTCCAGACGCCGAACGCCGGGATCGCCGTGAAGTGGAACAGCGCCCAGGCACTGGTGCTGTTCCACGCCCTGCAGGACGACGAGCCGTTCAGCTCTCCTCCTCCCGGTACGACCTACCCCTAGGACCCATCACCTCGGGTCCGTGTTACGGCCGAAAGTCGGCAACCCGGCCCCTATAACGGGCGGACCGCCGACTTTCGACGGTCATGGGGCCTACCGCAGTCAGACCGATCCCGATCCCTAAGCGGGAGCGGCTCACCTGAGCAGCTCCCGCGCCATGACCATCCGCTGGATCTGGTTGGTGCCCTCGTAGATCTGGGTGATCTTCGCGTCGCGCATCATCCGCTCGACGGGGTAGTCCTTGACGTAGCCGGCACCCCCGAGCAGCTGGACCGCGTCGGTCGTCACGCGCATGGCCACGTCGGAGGCATAGCACTTCGCCGCGGCCCCGAAGAACGCGAGGTCCTTGTCGTTCCGCTCCGACTTCGCCGCCGCAACATAGACCATCTGTCGGGCCGCCTCGAGCGTCATCGCCATGTCCGCCAGCATGAACTGGATGCCCTGGAACTCGGCCACCGCCTTGCCGAACTGCCGGCGCTCCTTGACGTAGTCGAGGGCCACGTCGAGCGCGCCCTGGGCAATGCCGACGGCTTGCGCCCCGATCGTGATGCGGGTGTGGTCGAGCGTCTGCAGGGCGATCTTCAACCCGTCACCCTCGGCGCCGATGATGCGGTCCCCGGGGATGCGCACGTTGTCGAGGTGCAGCTCGCGCGTCGGGCTGCCCTTGATGCCGAGCTTGCGCTCCTTCTCTCCGAACGAGAAGCCCTCGTCGGACTTCTCGACCACGAAGGCGCTGATGTTGGCGCCGCGACGTCCGTCGGGGTCGGTGACTGCGAGCACCGTGTAGTACTGCGAGACGCCGGCATTCGTGATCCAGGACTTCTGGCCGTTGAGCACCCAGTCGTCGCCGTCTCGTCGCGCGCGAGTCTTCATCGAGGCCGTGTCCGAACCGGCTTCGCGCTCGGACAGTCCGTAGGAGAACGCGGCCTCGCCGCGACCGAGCGGCGGTAGGTAGCGCTGCTTGAGCTCCTGCGAACCGGCCAGGATCACCGGCATCGAGCCGAGCTTGTTGACCGCCGGGATCAGCGAGCTGGAGGCGCACACCCGGGCGACCTCCTCGATGACGATGCACGTCGCGAGCGCGTCGGCCCCGACCCCGTCATACTCCTCGGGCACGTGGGGGGCGAAGAAGTCGCTCGCGACCAGCGCGTCGTGCGCCTCCTGCGGGTAGCGCGACTGCTCGTCGACCTCCGCCGCAAAAGGCGCGATCTTGTCCCGGCTGACCGCGCGCACCGCCTCCCGGACGGCCTCGTGCTCCTCGGGGAGCTGGTACAGGTCGAAGTCAGGGTTGCCAGTGCTCACGAGAATGAGGTTACCGCCCGGTACGCCGTCGAGTCACGCGACAACGTCGGCAGGAAGACCGGGGTCGACGCCGGTGAGGCGCACGGCCAGGTCCCAGAGGCCACGCTGCACGTCCAGATCCCGCGACGCGCTCGACGAGCCGACGATCTGGGCGGGCCCAGACATCTCCCCAGGGCCGGACGGACCGACGAACGACCCGCCGGGCAGGTCGGGGGCGGTGGCCGCATACAGCGTCGGTTCTGCACCACCAGCGGCGTCCTGGACCACGCCGACCCGCAGCAGCACGCCCTGGACCGCTACCGCTGCACGACCCATGCTCGCCTGGAGGTTGGTCGCCGCGTAACCGGGGTGCGCCGCGATCGACCGCACCGAGGAGCCCGCGAGCAGCAGGCGACGCTGCAGCTCGTAGGCGAACATCAGGTCCGCGAGCTTGCTCTGCCCGTATGCGGACCAGCGCCGGTAGCGCCGGTTCTCCCAGTTCGGGTCCTCGAGGTTGATCCGACCCATCCGATGAGCACCGGACGACAGCGTCACGACCCGGTCGGTCACACGCGGGAGCAGCAGTCCCGTGAGAGCGAAGTGGCCGAGGAAGTTCGTACCGAGCTGGGACTCGAACCCGTCGGTGGTGCGAGCCTGGGGGACCGCCATGATGCCGGCGTTGTTGACCAGGACGTCGACCTCGCCGTCGAGACCGTCCGCGAAGGCGTGGACGGACTCCAAGGAGGCGGTGTCGAGGTGCCGCACCTCGGCTGTGCCGCCGACCTCGGCCCGTGCCTTCTGCGCCTTCTCGAGGTTGCGGCAGGCCATCACGACGTGAGCACCCTTGCGAGACAGTACCTTTGCGGCTTCGAGACCAATGCCCGAGTTCGAGCCGGTGATGACGAACGTCCGACCGCTCTGGTCGGGCGTCTCCGACGAAGACCAGGGCATCAGGCGTCCGACCCCCGTAGCGCGGGAATGACCTGGGTCTCGAACATCTCGATTCCCGAGGTGTCGTAGGCGGCCTCGGCGAAGTTGACGATGGCGTAGGTCATCCCGGACCTCTGGAGCGCCTTCAGCCGCTCGACGATCTGCTCCGGCGTACCCGCCCCGAGATCGCTCCGGAAGCCGGCGATCCGGTCCTGGACCACCTTGTCGGACACGCCGACCTTGCGGTAGACGTCCTCGACAGCGGCGATCCGGTCGTCGACCTCGGCCTGGGTCTCACCGATACTGACGTTGTAGTTCGCGCTCCGCACAATCGAACCGAAGTCGCGGCCGACCGTCTCGCAGTGACCCCTGAGGATCTCGCTCTTCGCGGCGAAGCCCTCCGGCGACCCGTCGAAGTTGGTGTAGTCGGCGTACTCGGCGGCGATCTTCAACGTGACCTTCTCGCCACCACCGGCGATCCACATGGGGATACCGTTCACCTCCGACCCCGGGAGCGAGGTGCCTTGGAGTGGCCGAGGCTGACCGATCGCTCCGTCGACCGTGTAGTACTTGCCCGCGTGCGTCGCACCACCCGTGGTCCACATCTGGCGGAAGATCTCGACGCCGTCGCGCAGACGGCCGAGTCGCTCTCCCGCAGAAGGGAACCCATACCCGAACGCCCGCCACTCGTGCTCGTACCAGCCACCACCGATCCCCATCTCGACACGTCCACCGGAGATCACGTCGATGGTTGCGGCGACCTTCGCGAGATAGGCGGGGTTGCGGTACGACATGCACGTGCACATCTGACCGAGACGCACCCGGCTGGTCGAGGCCGCGAACGCCGCCATCAACGACCATGCCTCGTGGGTGGCCTCCTGAGACGGTTCGGGCACCGTGTGGAAGTGGTCGAACACCCAGAGCGACTCCCAGTCGGGGTTGTCATCGAGGCGCTTCGCGAGACCGAGCATCGTGCCCCAGTGCTGGTCCGGGTCGATGCCGACCAGGTCCATGCGCCAGCCCTGCGGGACGAACATGCCAAACCTCATGAGACGCCTTTCCAGAACGCGGATATGTGGGGAGACGGACCCGGCCTCGGGACCTGTCGCATCATGTCACCGTGTCGCTGACGCCGCGCGGGGCCGACCCGGTGGGGCGGCAGCTCAGGTCCCCGGGAACCACCTCGCCCCGCGTGTCAGGATGACGGGATGACGAGGTACCAGAACGACCCTGACGTGATCCGCGACCTACTCACGACACCGGGCACGTGGGCCGTCGTCGGACTCTCCTCCAACACCGCACGCACGGCATACGGCATCGCGCGGTTCCTGCACGTCGAGCTCGGTATGCACGTGGTGCCCGTGCACCCGTCGGCCGAGACGGTGTTCGACGCCCCGGGGTATGCGTCGCTCACCGACATCCCCGACAACACCCAGGTCGACGTCGTCGACTGCTTCGTCAACTCGACGTTGGTGGGTGCCGTCGTCGACGAGGCCATCGCGCAGAAGGAGCGACTCGGGATCGCGGCGGTGTGGCTCCAGCTCGGCGTCGTCGACGAAGCGGCCGCCCGGCGCGCTCGCGATGCCGGTCTCGCGGTGGTCATGGACACGTGCCCGCACATCGAGTACCCGCGCCTCCAGCCTGGCGACGGCGCCGGGGTCGTCGTCGGATAACCACCCGCCCCCATGGGCTCTGCGCTGCGTCGTCGCCAGGGCCCTGACAGGGCCACGTCTGCAGTCCGGTCCCGCCGAGCTCACGCAGGGCTCAGGTTTCGCCCATCACGAGTCCTTCGATGGTGTGCTTCTGGGTGATCGGCGTCAGCTCGTCCACGACGGGGATGACGAGGTGTTTGCGCACGAACGAAGGAAGGCTCCGGAGATAGTCCGATGTCACGGCGAGGTCGTGACGTTCGATGTTGGCGGCCTCAGGGCCGTCCAACCCAAGTACGAGGACGGGTCTTGACCTCTGAGAGTGGTTGGTCGTGCCGCGGTGGATCGTCAACGCCGACCGGATGGAGATGTCACCCATACGTGGGTACTTCCGTTGGACGCGGTCCTATATCCCCGCCGAGATCACCGGATTCAGCCCCATGCTCCGGCAAGGGCTACCGAAACGTCGGACGCAACCCAGAACGGGTCCCTCAGAGCGTCGACCGGAGTGCCCGCCCCTTGGCGCGGGCCACCGAACGCAGCTCCTCCTGGAACGCGGCCATCGCCGCCTGGATCCGGGCCGCCTCCTCACCCTCTCCCGCACCGAGGATGCGCGCGGCCAGGAGTCCCGCATTGCGGGCGCCACCGATCGAGACGGTGGCCACCGGCACGCCGGCGGGCATCTGCACGATCGAAAGCAGCGAGTCCAGGCCGTCGAGGTACCTCAGCGGAACGGGGACCCCGATCACCGGCAACGGCGTCACGGCCGCGAGCATGCCCGGCAGATGCGCGGCGCCCCCTGCTCCGGCGACGATGACGCGCAGCCCTCTCGCGGCGGCGGCGCGTCCGTACGCGATCATGTCGTCCGGCATACGGTGTGCCGACACGACGTCAGCCTCGAACCCGATTTCTAGCTCTCGCAACGCGACTGCGGCCGCCTCCATGACGGGCCAGTCACTGTCGCTGCCCATGACGATGCCGACCACGGGTGGCGTCCGGTCACTCATCGATGACTCCTCGCAGGTAGTCGGCGGCATGTGTGGCCCGCCCCCGGGCGTCCTCCAACGAGCGCGACGCCACGTTGACGTGCCCGATCTTTCGGCCGCGCCGCACACCCTTGCCATAGAGGTGCACCTTGACGCCGGGGTCGCGCGCCATGACGTGCCGGTATGCGCTGTAGAGCTCGTCGTGACCGCCGCCGAGCACGTTCGCCATCACCGTCCAGGGCGCTCGGGTCGAGGGGTCTCCCAACGGCAGGTCGAGGACCGCGCGCAGGTGCTGCTCGAACTGGCCAGTCACCGCGCCGTCCATCGACCAATGGCCGCTGTTGTGCGGGCGCATGGCCAGCTCGTTGACGAGGTATGCCGGTCGCCCACCTTCCTCGGAACGCACCTCGAACAGCTCGGCCGCCATCACCCCCGTGACCGCCAGCTCTCCCGCGATGCCGAGCACGGCGGCGGTGACCTCGGCCGCGAGACCGGGGTCGAGCCCGGGAGCCGGAGCCAGCACCTCCGTGCAGATGACGTCGGTCTGGACCGTCTCGACGACCGGCCACGCCGCGGCCTGACCAGAGGGGCTGCGCGCCACCAGTACCGCCAGCTCGCGCACGAACTCGACCCGTTCCTCGACCAGGATCCCGTCCTCGAGCGGCCCGGGTCGACCCATCGCGCCCAGCCAGTCCTCGAGCCCGTCGACCTCGGCGGCCGACACCACGCGGACGCCCTTGCCGTCGTACCCCCCGCGGGGGGTCTTGGCCACCACCGGCCAACCCACCTCGTCGCCGAAGGCGCGCACCTCGTCTGCTGTCCGCGCTGCGGCCCACCTCGGGCACGGCACGCCCAGCTCGGCGAGCCGGCGGCGCATGGCGAGCTTGTCCTGCGCGTAGACCAGCGCAGCCGGAGAGGGGTGCAGCGGTATGCCTGCTGCCTCGAGGCTCGCCAGCACCTCCGGTGGGACGTGCTCGTGGTCGAAGGTCACCACGTCGCACCGGGCAGCGAACTCCCGCACTCTCTCGATGTCCGTGTGGTCCCCGACGGGTGACGACGGCACCACGAGGGCGGCCGACGCATCCACCGACTCGGCGAGGACCGACAGCTGGACGCCCAGCTCGATCGCCGGGCCCTGCATCATCCGGGCGAGCTGCCCGCCGCCGATCACCCCGACAACCGGGAACCCTCCGGGCGAGCGCCGGGGCGCAGACCGCGCCTGGGCGCTTTCCGTCGGCGATGCCGTCACGACACGTGAGCCTAGAGGGCCGAGCGGTCCCCCGTCGCACGCAGCGTACGCAGCGGAAGCAGCGTCCGCGGCTACAGTGCTGCGGTGACCGAGACACCACGGACCGGCGTCCTCGATCGGATCCGTGACTTGCTGGGTGTCTTCGGACGCGAGATCGCGAAGTTCGGCGTCATCGGCCTGGTCGGGTTCGTCATCGACACCGGCATCTTCAACCTGCTGCTGCTCACGGTCCTCGACGGCAAGCCGACGACGTCCAAGATCATCTCCGGAGTCGTCGCGACGGCGTGGGCCTGGATCGGCAACCGGTTGTGGACCTTCCGGCACCGCCGGAACCGGCCCGTGCATCACGAGGCGATCCTGTTCTTCGCAGTCAACGGGATAGGCCTGACGATCAACCTGGGTTATCTGGCCTTCACGACCTACGTCCTGCACTTCGACTCGCACCTGGCGCTCAACGTGAACAACATCATCGGGATCGGGTTCGCGACAATCTTCCGTTTCTGGGCCTACCGCCAGTTCGTGTTCGCGGGCGAGCACCCCGGTGACCCTGAGGCCGAGAACGTCAACACCTCGTCCGGCCGCCCCTGACAGACGCTCGTGCGTTCGCCAACCCACCGCTAACGCGGGTCGGCCTCCGAGAGGAACAGCGCGAACCGCACGGGCTGTGCCGAGACCAGGTCGAGGCGGCCGCCGTTTGACTCTGCCAGGTCGCGGGCGAGCGCCAGCCCCAGGCCGGTGCTCTTACCCTCGCCCGAGCTGACCGACCGTTCGAAGATGTGCGGGGCGATCGTCGGCGACACCCCGTCGCCCTGGTCACTCACCTCGACGACGACCGACGGACCGCTGCGCCGGGCCTCGAGGTCGACCGTGCCCCGCCCGTGCACCAGCGAGTTCTCCAACAACGTGCTGAGCACCTGGCTCAACGCCACCGGGGTAGCCCGCACGACCAGGCCCCGCTCGCCGTGCACGCGCACGCTGCGCCGGGCCTGCTCGAAGGCCGGCTGCCACTCGCGCTGCAGGGCCGCGATCACCGAGTCGAGACTCACTTCGGGCCGTGGCGCGTCGTTGCTGCGCCGGCTGCGCATCGACAGGTCGTCGACGACGCGGGTCAGGCGTTCCACCTGGTTGATCGCGATTCCGGCCTCCTCGTGCACGACGTCGAGGTCGGCGGACTCCGAGATCTCCTCGAGCCGCATGAGCAATGCGGTGAGCGGGGTGCGCAGCTGGTGGGAGGCGTCCGCAGCGAACTGGCGCTCGGCGGACAGTGAGCGGGTGACCTGCTGGGCGCTGCGGCTGAGGACCGCCGAGACGCCGTCGACCTCGGGTATGCCGGACGCCAACGGTTCCAGCCGGGCCGGTCCCTGGCCCAGGCGTTCCGCCGCCTCGGCGAGGCGCGTCATGGGCTCGGCGATCCGTTGGGCGCGCCCATGGACCAGCCCGAGCGTGACCGCGACCGCAACCGCCACGAGCACCGTTGCGGTGACGCACAGCTGGAAAGCCCGCGTGCCCGCTGGTTGGGCCATCCACATCGTGACGAGCGCCGGGCGTGACGTCACCACCCAGACGAGCGCCGCGAGCGCCGGGACAGCGACGACCAGGGCGGCCACGAGGACGGCATACAGAGTCGTGCGGACGATCAGACGCCGCATGGCCCGTCAGCCCTCCGGGCGCTCGAAGCGGAAGCCCACACCACGGACCGTGGAGATGTAGCGCGGCTGCGTGGCGTCGTCGCCGAGCTTCCGGCGCAGCACGCTGATGTGCATGTCGAGCGTCTTGGTGGACCCGAACCAGGCGGTCTCCCAGATCTCACGCATCAGCTGTTCGCGCGAGACGACCTTGCCCTGCTCGCGGACCAGCACCCGCAGCAGGTCGAACTCCTTGGCCGTGAGCTGCATCTCCTGGTCGTTGAACCAGGCCCGGCGCCCCTCGGAGTCGATCCGCACCATCTCGTTGGACGGCTCGATGTCACTGGCGTTTCGGCGCAGCAGAGCCCGCACCCTGGCGAGCAGCTCGGCGAGGCGGAACGGCTTGGTGACGTAGTCGTCGGCGCCCGCATCGAGGCCCACGACGGTGTCCACCTCGTCAGCCCGAGCAGTGAGGATGAGCACCGGGACGGTCTTGCCCATCGCCCGCACCCGCCGGCAGACCTCCAGCCCGTCGATGAACGGGAGCCCCAGGTCGAGGACGATCAGGTCCGGGTTGTCCCGGGCGCCCTCGAGGGCGGCCCGCCCGTCCGGGCGCACGTCCACCTCGTACCCTTCGCGCCGCAGGGCCCGGGCCAACGGCTCCGAGATCGCAGGGTCGTCCTCGGCCAGCAGGACACGCGTCATGGCGAGGATGCTAGGGGATCAGGATGAAAGCTCTCGCTGTCAGGCCATACCGGGCGCCGCTTCTCGGCGAAGGCGGCGACGCCCTCGGCCCGGTCCGCACTGAAGGCGGTCGCCGCCCAGCAGGCGTCCTCGATGTCCAGGCCGACCGCCAAGGGGACGTCGGCCCCGTCGCGCATTGCCTTCTTCGCCTGTCTGACGCCGACCGGCGAATGGCCCGCGACCACGGCCGCCAGGGCCAGTGCCCGAGCCCTCGCGGAACCCGTCGGGACCATCTCGTCGATGCAACCCAGGTCCAACGCCTCCTGCGCGGAGACCCGGCGCGCGGTGAAGATCAGGGACGCCGCTCGGGACCAGCCGACCCGGCGGGGGAGCAGCTGCGTGCCGCCGCCGCCCGGGATGACGCCGACCGACACCTCCGGCAGCGCGAAGCTCGCGTCCTCTCCCGCGACGACGAGGTCGCACGACAGAGCCAGTTCGAAACCACCGCCGAGCGCGTAGCCTTCCACCGCCGCGACCGCCGGCACCGGGAGGTCGAGCACCCCTCGGTATGCCGCCCGGTTGCCCGGCCGCCCTGCGGCGAGCTGGTCGTCGGACAGGCCGTTGCGCTCCTTGAGGTCGGCGCCGACACAGAACGCCCGGTCCTGGCTGGAGGACAGCACCACGCAGCGAACTCGCGGGTCGGCGGCGACGGACGCGGTCGCCGCGGCGATCGCCGTGGCCATGGCGACGGACACGGCGTTGAGCGCCTCGGGCCGGTCGAGGACGATCTCGACGACGTGTCCGTCGAGGTGGTGTTCGAGCCGGACCAGCGGGCTCACGGTGTAGGGGGTCACGAGCTCTCCTCGGGTGGGGCCGATGTCAGGTCGTTCGGGTGGATCGCTTTGATCGGGTCGGTCAGGTCGATCGGGACGACCCGACCGGTGCGCCGGCCGGTGGCCGCGGCTCGCAGCAGGACGTGCGGATGGACCCGGCCGACGCCGCGCAGCGTCCTCGGCCGCAACGGGGTCAGCTCGAACCCCGACACGCTATCCAGCGCTGAGGCCATCGGTCCGTCGACCAGGACGCGGCCGGGATGCGCGATCGAGGTCAGCCGGGAGGCCCGGTTGACGGTGGTCCCGAAGACGTCGCCCAACCGGGAGAGCACCCGCCCCGCAGCCAGCCCGACCCTGACGTCGGGCAGCAGCTCGTCGTCGGCCATCGCGTCGACGAGGTCGAGGGCGGTCGCCGCGGCAGGCGCGGCCTCCCGGTTGGAGAACAGGATCTCGTCGCCGACGGTCTTG
The DNA here is from genome assembly GCF_039935575.1 of Lapillicoccus sp. GTDB lineage: Bacteria > Actinomycetota > Actinomycetes > Actinomycetales > Dermatophilaceae > Lapillicoccus. The sequence goes on along the minus strand of NZ_JBDTKA010000022.1, from coordinate 23,384 downwards.
ACGATGCGGCCGCCGTGCGCCGTCACGACGTCGGACGTGAGCAGCTCGAACCGGGCGACCACGGTGGCGAGCTCACGCTCGGAGAGCTTGCGCACCAGCGAGGTGAACGAGACGAGGTCGGCGAAGCCGATGTGGCGGTGAGTTCCCTCCTCGTCGGTGGTGGGCTCCGCGTCCGCCAGCATTCGCGACAGCGCGTCCGTCAGGTGCCGCCGCCAGGCATACACGAGCAGCGGTTCGAGCTCGTCGGCCATGTCGACCACTGCTTTGGCCGTCTCGCGAGCGGTCGTGAGCCCCGAGTGCGTCGTCGGCAGCACCGCCTCCTCATCGACCCCCTGCTCGATGGCCACGGCCTCGGCGACGAGCTGCACCTGCCAGGCGGCCAGCCGGTCCGCGGTGCGCGCGAACGCTCGGGTGAGCGCGAGTGCCGTCGACTCGTCGAGCTCCCCGGCACGCACGATCGCGGCGACGGTGCGCAACGCATGCAGGTCGGCCTCGTTGAACAACTTGTCGTCCGAGGTGACGAGGGGGAACCCGAGGGCGTGCCAGAACCGGCGGGCACTCAGCAGCGAGACGTCGGCTCCGGTACTCACCTCGCGACGGGTCAGGGTTATCGGTCGTCCGAGGATCGCCGCGGCGACGTCGTCGGGTCCAGGGTCGTCCGGAAGGTCGTCGGAGGGACGGCGGCGTCGGCCGGAGCGGCTGTACTCCGTCTCCGGCCCCTGATCCATGCCCGTCATCATGCCCAACCCGCGACGGCTCACCCATCCAGCCTGACGTGGACCACGTCACCGGCAGCCCAGGCCGTGGGCCCGCCGGGTCCATCGATCACCAGTCGACCCTCGGCGTCGATGTCGACGGCGACCCCGACGACATCGATAGCCCCGTTTGTCTCAGCGCGGGTCATCCGCACGCGCCGGCCGAGCGTCGAGCAGCGGGTGCGGTACTCGGCCGCCAGACCCGACAGCCCTGTCGGCCCTGCCAGCGCCCCCCCGGTGACCGGCGCCTCCACGAGAGCGGCGTACCGGTCGGCGAGCCGCTGCAGATAGGCCACCACGAGGTCGGTTCCGGTCGACTCCGTGACGCGGGCTCCGGCCAGCAGCAGTGACGTCGCGGTCTCGACAGGCAGCTGCGCGCGGCTCTGGCTGACGTTGATGCCAGCACCGATGACGACCAACGGCCCGGCGCGGGCCGTCACCACCTCGCAGAGGATGCCGCTGACCTTGCGGTCGTCGTCCGACGGCAGCAGGACGTCGTTGGGCCACTTGAGCACCGCCGCCAGGGATGTCGTCGCCTCGACCGCCTCGGTCACGGCCAGTCCGGTGAGCAGGGGCAGCCAGCCGGCGCCGGACGCAGGCACCGGAACCGTCGCCGAGACCGCGACGGACCTCCCGGGCGGGGCATCCCAGCGGCGAGCCAACCTGCCGCGGCCGGCGCTCTGGTGGTCGGCGACCACCACGACCCAGGGCCGGCCGAGCCGCGTGGCACGAGCGTTGGTGGAACCGATGCTGTCATGGTGCTCCACCTCGGTCCAGCCTGATCCGCGCGTGACCAGCGCCGCACGCAGAACCTCGGGATCGAGCGGGGGAGCCACGAGGGTCAAGGCTAGGCTCCCGGGCATGTCATCGACGCCCGCCGTGAAGCCCGCGGTGACGCCCGCCATGACGCCCGCGGTGACGCCCGCTGCGGAACAGGCCGAGCCCCCGGGCCCGGACCTCGGGACCACCGCCGGCAAACTAGCCGAGCTCAAGCGCCGCGTCGCCGAGGTCGCGCATGCGGGTTCCGAACGCGCCGTCGAGAAGCAGCACGCCCGGGGCAAGAAGACCGCCCGCGAACGGCTGGAGATGCTCCTCGACGAAGGCACTTTCATCGAGATGGACAAGTTCGCGCGGCACCGCAGCACCGCGTTCGGCCAGGACCAGAACCGGCCCTACGGTGACGGTGTGGTCACCGGGTACGGCCAGGTCGACGGACGTCAGGTCGCCGTGTTCGCCCAGGACTTCACGGTGTTCGGGGGCTCGTTGGGCGAGGTGTTCGGCGAGAAGATCTGCAAGGTCATGGACTTCGCCATGAAGATCGGCTGCCCGGTCGTCGGGCTGAACGACTCCGGCGGCGCCCGCATCCAGGAAGGGGTGGTGGCACTCGGCCTCTACGCCGAGATCTTCCGGCGCAACGTGCACGCGAGCGGCGTCGTCCCCCAGATCTCCCTCGTTCTCGGCCCGTGTGCGGGTGGTGCCGTCTACTCCCCCGCCATCACCGACTTCACGGTCATGGTCGACCAGACCTCGCACATGTTCATCACCGGGCCCGACGTGATCAAGACGGTCACCGGCGAGGTCGTCACCATGGAGGAGCTCGGCGGCGCCCACACCCACAACACCAAGTCCGGGGTTGCCCACTACATGGCCACCGACGAGCAGGACGCGATCGACTACGTCAAAGCCCTGCTGTCATACCTGCCGTCCAACAACCTCGAGGAGCCACCAACATACGAACCCCCGCCGGAAAGCAGGTCGCTCGACGTGACCGACGAAGACCGCTGGCTCGACACGTGCATCCCCGACTCGCCGAACCAGCCCTATGACATGCACGAGGTGGTGCGGCACATCGTGGACAGGGCGGACGACTCCGCTGACTTCTTGGAGGTCCAGCAGCTCTTTGCGCCCAACATCATCACTGGCTTCGCCCGGATCGCCGGTATGCCGGTGGGTGTCGTCGCGAACCAACCGATGCGGTTCGCCGGGTGCCTCGACATCGACGCCTCCGAGAAGGCCGCGCGGTTCGTGCGGACCTGCGACGCGTTCAACGTCCCGGTGCTGACCTTCGTCGACGTGCCGGGTTTCTTGCCGGGCACCGACCAGGAGTGGGACGGGATCATCCGGCGCGGCGCCAAGCTCCTGTATGCCTACGCCGAGGCGACCGTGCCGCTCGTCACCGTCATCACCCGCAAGGCGTACGGCGGGGCGTACGACGTGATGGGTTCCAAGCATCTCGGTGCCGACATCAACCTCGCCTGGCCTACGGCTCAGATCGCCGTGATGGGAGCGCAGGGAGCCGTGAACATCCTCTACCGTAAGGAGATAGCCGCCGCGCAGGCCGCCGGTCGCGACGTCGAGAAGACGCGTCAGGAGTTCGTCCGGGACTACGAGGAGCAACTGGCCAACCCCTACATCGCGGCCGAGCGCGGTTACGTCGACACGGTGATCTCCCCGTCCAACACCCGGATGCATGTCACCCGCGCGCTGCGCGCCCTCAAGACCAAACGAGAGACGCTGCCGCCGAAGAAACACGGGAACATCCCCCTATGAGTGACTGGCAGCCGGGGCCGGACGACGTGCTCGTCATCAGTGCCGGGAGGCCGACCGACGAGGAGCTGGCCGCGCTCGTCACGGTGCTGTCGGCTCTTGCGACAGCCGGCGAGAACGCCGGACGGACCGCGGCACAACGGGTTTGGGCCTCGCCGGCCGCCCGGCTACAGACCGCCTACGGACCAGCATGCGGTGGGTGGCGCACCTCCGGCCTGCCCCACTGACGACTCCCGGGGGCCGGCCGCCCAGGAGCGGCCGACTCGACACCGCCGGCGCAGCGAACCGGAAGCGTAAAAGATTGGACCCCCCAGAGGGGGCGGATGCTTCACGCAGGGTGGCATCGTGGGGTCACTGGCCAGACGGTTCGGGGGTGATCAGATGAGCACTATTGCTGTCCTGCATCCGGGAGCGATGGGCGCCGAGGTCGGCAGGGCCCTGGTCGATGTGGGCGCACGAGTGCGTTGGCTCCCGGCCGGGCGTGGAAAAGCCACCCAGCGTCGAGCCGAGGACGCGGGCCTCGTGGCAGCAGAAGGTCTTTCGGGATGTGATCTCGTGATCTCCGTATGCCCGCCTGGCTCGGCTCTCGACGTGGCCCGCGCGGTGCGCGGCTTCACTGGCCTCTACCTGGACGCCAACGCGATCAGCCCGAGAACCGCAGCCGAGGTGGCAGGCGTGGTCTCGGAGGGCGGCGCGACCTACGTCGACGGCGGCATCATCGGCGGGCCGCCGACGGTGCACGGGGCCACCCGGCTCTACGTGTCCGGCTCGCACGCCCACCAGGTCGCCTACGAGTTCGTGGGCTCGCGGCTCGAGGCCATCGTGCTCGAGTCCGGGCCGTATGCCGCCTCGGCCACCAAGATGGTCTATGCGTCGTGGACGAAGATCAGCTCGGCGCTGCTACTGGCCGTGCGAGGCACCGCGGCCGCCTACGACGTCGACGATGCGCTGCTCGCCGAGTGGGCGATGTCGCAGCCCGAGGTCGAGGCGCGGTCGGACCGCGCTGCGGCGTCAGCCGCAGCCAAGGGCTGGCGGTGGGAGGCCGAGATGCGCGAGATCGCAACAACATTCGCCGAGGCCGGTCTCCCTGCGGGGTTCGGCGAGGCGGCCGCGGAGATCTTCGGGAAGCACAACCGTCCCGACTGATCGGCTGGCCGGGTGATCAGGTCAGCTGGCGGCGCGCTTCACCAGGTCCGCGATCTGCTTCTCGACCGCTGGCGTCAGCTCGGTCAGGGCGAAGGCCGTCGGCCACATCGCGCCGTCGTCGAGGGTTGGCCGGGTCGATGAAGCCGAGCGTCGCATACCGTGCGGTGAACGTGAACGCACCCTGGAAGAAGCACACAACCTTGGCGTAGGCGGGCATCCCGGCACGCTCCTTCATCGCCGCCCGCTCCTCCTGTGTGAGGGCGGGTGCTGTCTTCGTCGTGGCCGCCGTCTTTCGCGTGGACTTCTGGGGGTGACTCGTGCGAGCTCCTTCCTCTCGGGATCGCCAGGTCCATTGTTCGCAACTTGCCGTGGGATCGCTTCTCGTGTCCTGACCGAACTCAGATGTCCGTCGACAAGTCGGACAGCAACGCGGACAGACCCACAAACGTCAGAGTCCGGTGGGGTGGCCGGTGGCCGCCGCTCATTCCGTCCGAGCGACGGAGGGCCCCGCAGGGGGTTGGCATAGGTTGGCAGGCGACGAAAGGATCCCTGGATGTCTCGGACGCCCCGTGTCAACGCCGAGTTCCTCGCGCTGCCGCTGTCGGTGCTCGCCGACGCCGCACTCACGCGGGCCCGCGAGCTGGGCGCCGAATACGCCGCGTTGCGGGTGGTCTCGACGCGTACCCAGTTCCTCACCCTGCACGACCTCGACCTGGAGACGTCGATCACCTCCGACGACGTCGGGCTCGCGGTTCGCGTCGTGCACGACGGCAGCTGGGGGTTCGCCGCCGGGGTGGTGCTTGCGCCCGGGGAGGCCGCGCGGCTCGCCGAGCGCGCGGTCGCCGTCGCGCAGGTGTCCGGACAGGTCTCCACCGATCGGGTCGTGCTCGCCGACGAGCCGGCATACCCGGATGGGCAGTGGTCCTCGCCCTACGAGGTCGACCCGTTCACCGTGAGCGACCCGGACAAGATCGCCGCGCTGGTCGACCTGTCGGAACGGCTCAAGGCCGAGGACGGCGTCGACCACACCCAGGCCACGCTGCAGGCCGTGCGCGAGAACGTCTTCTACGCCGACCTCGCGGGCACCTCCACGACCCAGACCCGGATCCGGATCGAGCCCGAGCTTACGGCGACCACGGTCGACCGGGCCACGGGGGCGTTCGAGACGATGCGCACCCTGTCTCCCCCGGCGGCTGCCGGCTGGGAGTACGTCCTCGGGGCCGAGGCCGACCTCGCCGGTCAGATCGCGGAGATCCCGGAGCTGCTCGCCGCCAAGGTCAAGGCCCCCAGCGTCCGAGCCGGCGACTACGACCTCGTGATCGACGGAACCAACCTGTTCCTCACGATCCACGAGTCCATCGGGCACGCGACCGAGCTCGACCGGGTACTGGGATACGAAGCGGCCTATGCCGGAACGTCGTTCGCGACCTTCGACAAGCTGGGCACCTTCCAGTACGGCTCTCCGGTCATGAACGTCACGGGCGACCGCGACACCGACTGGGGTCTCGCGAGCGTCGGCTGGGACGACGAGGGCGTCGCCGGACAGCACTGGGACATCGTCAGGGACGGCATCCTCGTCGGATACCAGACCGACCGGGCGATGGCCTCGCTCAAAAGCCTGGGACGCAGCAACGGCGCCGCGTATGCCGACAGCGCCCGGCACGTGCCGCTGCAGCGGATGGTCAACGTCAGCCTCCAACCCGACCCGTCGGGAGGTTCGGTCGAGGACCTCGTAGCACAGGTCGACGACGGCATCTACATCGTCGGTGACAAGTCGTGGTCGATCGACATGCAGCGCTACAACTTCCAGTTCACCGGCCAGCGGTTCTTCCGGATCGAGAACGGCGCGATCACGGGTCAGCTGCGCGACGTGGCGTACCAGGCGACCACCACCGACTTCTGGCGCTCGATGGAAGCCGTCGGCGGCCCGTCGACGTTCTACCGAGGTGGGGCACTCAACTGCGGGAAGGCTCAACCAGGTCAGGTCTCCCCCGCGAGCCACGGCACCCCGGCGGCGCTCTTCCGAGGCGTACGGATCCTCAACACCGTGCAGGAGGCGGGTCACTGATGACGCAGCTGTCCACCCCTCAAGAGGTCGTCGAAGCCGCCCTGGCCGCGGCGACGACCAAAGGAACCGTGGTCATCGTCACCGACCGGTCCGAGGCCAACCTGCGCTGGGCCAACAGCTCCCTGACGACGAACGGCGAGATGTCGTCGCGGTCGGTCACCGTGGTCGCGACCTCCCCGTCCGGCGACGGGACCGCATCAGGTGTGGTCGACCGGACGGTGACGTCCGCCGCGCAGGTGCGCGCTCTCGTCGAGGAGGCAGAGGCGGGTGCCCGGGCGGCGGAGGCGGCTTCGGACGCGGCGCCACTGGTGACGCCCGAGCTCGCGGGTGTCGGGTCCGACTTCGGCCTGAAACCCGAGACGACGAGCATCGGCGCGTTCGCGGACGTGGCCGCCGACCTCGGCGAGGCGATGCGAGGCGGTGGTGCGACCCGTCTGCACTTCGGGTTCGCCGAACAGGTGGTCGACAGCGTCTACCTCGGATCCTCGACAGGCGTGCGGCTGCGACACGTGCAGCCCACCGGCCGCCTCGAGATGAACGCCAAGAACGCCGACTGGTCCGCATCGAGCTATCTCGGTTTCACCCTGCGGGACCCGTCGGAGGCGGACGTCGGAGCTGCCGACGCAGAGCTCACTCGGCGGCTGGGCTGGGCCGAACGGTCCATCGACCTCCCCGCCGGCCGCTACGAGACGATCCTGCCGCCGACCGCGCTCGCGGACCTGCTGATCTACGCATACTGGCTCGCCGAGGCCAAGGCTGCCGACGAGGGCCGATCTGCGTTCTCCCGCAAGGGCGGTGGGGCCAGGATCGGCGACCAGCTCGCGACTCTGCCGGTGGAGATCTTCAGCGACCCCGGGCGACCTGGGTTGGAGTGCGCGCCGTTCGTCGTCGCGCGGACCTCGTCGTCGGACACCTCCGTGTTCGACAACGGGCTGCCGATCCCGCGTCAGGACTGGGTCTCACGCGGCAAGCTGGTCGCACTGTCCGGCTCGAGGTCGTATGCCTCGACAGCGTCCGGACCCTCAGCCCCGGCAGCCTCGGCATCCGGGACACCGGTTCGTCTGGCGGCCGACAACCTGATCCTCGAGGCGCCCGGTGCCTCCGGCTCGGTCGACGACCTGGTGGCATCGACCTCGCGCGGGCTGCTGCTCTCGACGATGTGGTATATCCGGATCGTCGACCCGCAGACCCTGCTGATGACGGGCCTGACACGCGACGGCGTCTACCTCGTCGAGGACGGTGAGGTCGTCGGGGCGGTCAACAACTTCCGGTGGAACATCTCGCCGCTCGACGTCCTCAACCGCATCACCGAGATCGGCGAGACGGTCCGGTGCTACCCGAGGGAGTGGGGCGACTTCTTCACGCGCACAGCGATGCCACCGGTCCGGGTGAGCGACTTCAACATGAGCAGCGTCAGCCAAGCCCGTTGACAGCCGTTGACAGGCGTTGACAGGCGCTGACTGACGCTGACAGCCGCTGACTGGGGGCTGACTGGCGCTGACTGCCGGCTAGCCGTCGAACCTGGCCGCGAGCCGCCCCCTTAGTCGAAGGTCTCGGTCACCTGGGTGGTACTGGGGGTGAGCGCGACCAGCTCCCAGCGCCACCGGTGCTTCAGTGGGTGCTGCCACTCGACGACCTCGTTCTCGACCAGGTCGGTCACGCGCCCACGACCACGCGTCGCGCCACCTTCCGGGAGCCCCGTCGACCTCGGTCACCGCGACGCTTGTCATGGGCCGACCATATCCAGGCTTCTGCCGATGCCGGACCGCGCTCTCGAGATGGCCCGGATCATCTTTGACCACTCCCCTCTCCCCCCGCCGTGGTCAGCCGTAGCGGTGGCGGCGGAGCCCACTGCGCACCAGGTATGCCGCGCCGGCGGCGGTGAGGATCGCGACACATACCCACAGCAGCAGTGCTCCACCGAAACCGTCGAGGGACACCTTCAACGCGAACGCACCCAGATAGGTGAGCAACCCGAAGGTCCACAACAGCGGGTCCCTGCCGCCGTGCCGTCCGAACCCGGGAGGCGACGACCGACGGGCGGCGCGGAACCTCACCCAAGGCACGACTAGCGCGAAGACGAACAACACGACATTCAGCGCCGTTCCCCACGAGACGCTGCACCAGAGCAGCCCGGCTTGCAGCACGACGAGGAACCAGACCACCCAGTACCCACCGCGAAGTGGCGCGACCAGGCTCGAGTCGACCCGCTGGATCGCCTCGCCGTGCCGTGGGTCGAGGCGGACGCCCTGGCGGAAGGACTCGGCGCGGGCGGCGGGAGCGGCACCGGTGCCGGTCACCTGAGCCAGGAGGTATGCGGCGTCCGCGTTACCGGGGTCGATCGCGAGAACGGCCTGGATGTCGGCGACGAGCGTGGCTCGGCCCTGCGTGTCGTAAGGTCCGAGCCGGCCCCGGTCGACCGTCGCCTTGAGCAGTAGCACCTGGGGGTTCTGCGGCGCCAGGGCCACGGCGTGGAGGACGGCGGCGTGCGCCTTGTCCCAGCGCACCACGCTGCGCTGCTCCAGGGCGGTGGCCCGCGCGTAGGCGACGTCGGCGTCGAACGGGGCCATCTCGCACGCCCGGTCGAGGAGCTGCTCACCTTCACGGGCGCGCGTGAACGTCACCGTCAACGACGCGCCGAGCAGTGCGACGGCCGTGGCGTCCTCGGGTTCCAGGGCGATGGCGCGGCGCAGGAGCTCGATCGCTGGGCCCAGGTTGCTGCGGCCACCTACGCCGAGGCGGCACCGGGCAGCCTCGACGAGCAGCTCAGGGGCGTCCGGGTGGGCGGCGAGGGCCGGCATGACCAGGTGCAGCGCCGCCTGTGGGCGGCGCAGGTCCCGTAGCGCCCGTGACCTCGCGACCACGGCCACGACCTCCTCGTCCCTCCCCATCCGGCCATCCTCCCGCTCGACCGCTCGAATCCTCCGTGACGGTCGTCGGGGCACGGGTATACGTTTCCGGGCGTGACTTCAGACACCAGCGCGACCACTCACACCCCCGCCAGCGCCGAGCCGACGACCAGACCCGCCACCGAGGTCGACGGCATCGCGGAGGAGTACTTCGCTGCGTCCATCGAGCTCAGCCCGATCGGTGCGACGTATGCCGGTCTCCCCGGTCACGACCAGGACCTCGACGACTTCTCTCCGGCCGGCCAGCAGGCCTTCTCCGAGCTGCGCCAGCGGACCCTGGCTCAGCTCGCGGCAGCAACCCCCGCCGACGACGTCGACCGCGTGACCATCGCCGCGATGCGCGACCGGCTCGAGCTGGCCGAGCAGATCCACGAGTCGGGTCTCGAGGAGATGTCCCTCAACGTGATCGCCTCCCCGTTGCAGGGCATCCGCGACATCTTCGACCTGATGCCGCAGGACAGCAACGACGGGTGGGCGACCTTCGCGACCCGCATGACCAAGATCCCGGCCGCCGTCTCGCAGTACCAGGAGTCTCTCCTCGCCGCCAAAGCCAAGGGCAACGTCGCCCCCCGCCGGCAGGTGGAGGCATGCGCCGCGCAGTGCGACGATCTCGTCGCCGACGACGGCTATTTCGTCACCATCGTCACGGGCGCCCGGTCCGGCGGCGAGAGGCTGAGCGGCAGCCATCACGACGACCTGAGCGCCGCCGCCCAGCAGGCGTCCGACGCATACCGGGGATTGGCGCAGTTCCTGCGGACCGAGCTGCTCGACGCGGCTCCGGAGGCCGACGCTTTCGGCGTCGAGCGCTACGCACTCATGTCACGCTATTTCGTCGGGGCCACGGTCGACCTCGAGGAGACCTACCGTTGGGGTATCGAGGAGTGCGCCAGCCTCGACGCGCAGATGCGCGCCGTGGCGGAGCAGATCGCACCGGGAGCGGGTGTCAAGGAGGCGATCACCGCCCTCGAGGCCGACCCGAAGTACAAGCTCGAAGGCAAGGCGGCACTCAAGGACTGGATGCAGACCACCGCCGACCAGGTGATCGCCAACCTGACCGACGTCTACTTCGACATCCCGGAGCCGGTTCGCACCATCGAGTGCATGATCGCGCCGACGGAGCAGGGCGGCATCTACTACACCCAGCCGAGCGGCGACTTCAGCCGCCCGGGTCGGATGTGGTGGTCGGTTCCCAAGGGCGTCACCGAGTTCGGGACCTGGAAGGAGCTGACGACCGTTCATCACGAGGGCGTTCCCGGGCACCACCTGCAGGTGGGTCAGACGGTCTTCCGGTCCGACCTGCTCAACACCTGGCGCCGCCTCGAGGCCTGGACCTCCGGGCACGGAGAGGGATGGGCTCTGTACGCCGAGCGGCTGATGGCCGAGCTCGGCTATCTGGACGACCCGGGCTACCGGATGGGCTGGCTCGACGGGCAGTCGCTGCGCGCCGCGCGAGTGGTCATCGACATCGGGGTGCACTGCGGGTTCGAGGCGCCCGTGGAGGTCGGCGGGGGGGACTGGACCTACGACAAGGCGTGGCAGTTCCTCACGGCACACGCCAACCAAGGCGAGGCGTGGCTACGGTTCGAGCTCAACCGCTACCTCGGTTGGCCGGGCCAGGCGCCGTCCTACAAGATCGGCGAACGACTGTGGTTGCAGCTGCGCAAGGAGGTCGAGGCGCGCGAGGGGGACGCCTTCGACATGAAGGCGTTCCACCGGCGGGCGCTCGACATCGGTGGCGTGCCGCTCGACACGCTGCGCGAGGCCGTGCTGGGCGAGCTGACCTGACGGGCTGGCAGCGAGAACCTGGCGCCCTGGCAGTGGGAACCCTGACGGACTTGGGGACGGGGACCCGGACGGACTTGGGGACGGGGACCCGGACGGACTCGGACGAGAGGACCGACCCGGACGAACCTCCGGCCCTCGCCGCGGCGACCGTTCACCCGACTGAACTCACATTCTTATCGGTCCTGACCAGTGATGGACCGTCGAAACCACGAGAGACGTGAGTTTCGTCGCGAAGAACGTGAGTTCGGCCGGCAACAGGACTGGTCTGTGGCCTGCTTGCTTGACGGACCTCCCGACTGCTAGAACCGAACATCAGCTCGAGCCGAGGGGGCTTTGGCGGTGGCGGTCACGGTGTCGGCTCCCGCGCCCGTCGTTCGCGGCGGCGGTGCCCCCCCGAGACCCGGTTCGCTGAGCCGGTGTTGCCGGGGCGGGTGGCTGCGGCGTTGGGGCTGCCGGGCCAGAAAACCATGACACCGCAACCAGACACGAAACCCGACTCTCGGCCGCCGGACTCACTGGAACAACGCTCACGGCCGAGCAGGGACTCTCGCCGAGCTGATGATCGCGTCTGCCACGGCCCCGGCAACTGAGGGGTCGAACACGCTGGGAACGATGTAGGAGGCATTCAGACGCGACGCGTCCACCACGTCGGCGAGCGCGTCGGACGCAGCGAGCATCATCTCGTCGGTGATGTCTCTAGCCCCGGAGTCCAGCAGCCCGCGGAAGACACCGGGGAACGCGAGGACGTTGTTGATCTGGTTCGGGTAGTCCGAACGTCCGGTGGCCACCACCGACGCATACCGAAGGGCGATCGTGGGGTCGATCTCCGGGTCAGGATTGGCCAGCGCGAAGATGATCGCCCCGGGCGCCATCGCCTCGACGTCCTGCTCCACGAGGATGTCCGGTGCCGAGACGCCGATGAACACGTCAGCGCCGACCATCGCGTCGGACAACGACCCGGTCAGGCCCCGGCCGTTGGTCAGGGAGGCGATCTCGGTGAGGTTCGGGTCCATCCCCGCGCGGCCACGGTGCACGATCCCGACCACGTCGACAGCGGTGATGTTCGCCGGCCCGCGGTGCAGCAGCAGACGGATGATCGCCGACCCGGCCGCACCCGCCCCCGACACGACGATGTTGCAGTCCTCGATCCGCTTGCCCACCACGCGCAACGCGTTCCGCAGCGCCGCCAGGACGCAGATCGCGGTCCCGTGCTGGTCGTCGTGGAAGACCGGGATGTCCAGCTCTGCTCGCAGCCGACGCTCGATCTCGAAACACCGTGGCGCGGCGATGTCCTCGAGGTTGATGCCTCCGTAGACCGGGGCGATGATCTTGACGGTCCGGATGATCTCCTCGGTGTCCGTCGTGTCCAGGCATACGGGCCACGCGTCGACTCCGGCAAACTTCTTGAACAGCGCCGCCTTGCCCTCCATCACCGGCAGGGCCGCCGCCGGGCCAAGGTTTCCGAGGCCGAGCACCGCGGTCCCGTCGGTGACCACCGCCACCGTGTTCCGCTTGATTGTCAGCCGCCGGGCGTTCTCGGGGTGCGCCGCGATGTCGAGGCAGACGCGCGCGACACCAGGGGTGTATGCCCGCGAAAGGTCGTCGCGGTGGCGCAGCGGCACCTTTGGGGTGACCTCGATCTTGCCGCCGAGGTGGATCAGGAAGGTTCGGTCCGAGACCTTCCCGACCGTTACGCCAGGCAGCTCACCGAGCGCCTGGCTCATCTCGGTCGCGTGCTCCTCCGACGCGGCGTTGGTCGTCAGGTCGACCGTCATCATGCCGCCGACGGAGTCCACCACGTCGAACGCGGTCACGACGCCGCCGCACCGACCGATCACCCCCGTCAGCTCGGCAGCGGCGGTCGGCGCGCTCGGCACGTCGACGCGCATCGTCACGGAGTAACCCGGGCCTGGGGTGGTCATCGTTGGTCCATATCAGCCGGAGGGGAGGTGGTCTGAGCCGCTCGATAGTACCGAGCGCCCGCCGTCCCGCGCGGGCGGACTGACTGACTGAGACAATCCCTGCGTGTCCATCGCCCTGACGCTCGTCGCATTGGTCGCCGTCGTCGTCGGGGCCTCCGCCCTCGCCAGACGCACCGGCTCCTCCGCGCCCCTCCTGCTCACTGTGGTCGGCATCATCTTGTCGTTCGTCCCCGCGATGCCAGAGGTGACCGTGGGGCCCGAGGTGATCTTGTTCGGGATCCTGCCACCCTTGTTGTATGCCGCCTCGATCCGCACGTCGCTCGTCGACCTGCGGTCGAACAAGAACGTCATCGGCCTGCTCTCCGTCGGGCTGGTCGCGTTCACGGCGGCTGGTGTCGGGCTCGTGGCCTGGAAGCTGCTCGACATACCGATCGCCGCTGCCGTCGCCCTCGGCGGCGTCGTTGCGCCGCCCGACGCAGTCGCCGCCACGGCGGTCGCACGCCGGATCGGCCTTCCCCGACGGGTCATCACCATCCTCGAGGGAGAGTCCCTGTTCAACGACGCGACGGCGATCGTCATCGTCCGCTCGGCCATCGTCGCGATCGCGGGGACGGTCACCTTCGTCGAGGTGGGCGTCGACTTCCTGATCGCGTCGGTGGGTGGCATCCTCGTCGGCATCGCAGCGGCATGGGTGCTTGCGCAGGTGCGCCACCGGGTCACCGACACCACGACCGACACGGCGATCTCGTTCCTCGCCCCGTGGGTGGCCTACCTACCGGCCGAGCTCGTACACTCCTCCGGCGTTCTTGCCGTCGTCGTCTGCGGGATCCTGCTGGGACACAAGGCTCCGGTGATCCAGACCGCCCAGTCCCGCACGGCAGAGAGACTCAACTGGACGACAATCCAGTACATCCTCGAGAACGCCGCGTTCCTCGTCATCGGTCTGCAGGCTCACGCGATCATCGACCGCGTCTCGGACTCGCCACTTGGGTTGTGGCGCTCGCTGTGGGCCGCCATCGCGGTGCTGTTCACGGTAGTAGTGCTGCGGCCGATCTGGATCCTGAGCTTTGGTTTTGTACTCCAGCTGACGCCGGGCCTCAACCGGCCGACTACTTTCTGGCGCAACGGGACCGTGCTGTCGTGGGCAGGAATGCGCGGCGTCGTGACGCTCGCGGCGGTCAACCTGCTGCCGCAGGACACGCCCCAACGCGCCACCCTCATCTTCATCGCCCTCGTCATAGTGGTGGCGACCCTGCTCGTCCAGGGACTGACCCTGCCTGCGCTGGCCCGGCTGCTCGACGTCCGGGCGCCCGACCCTCGAGAGGACGCCCTCCAGTCCGCCACCGTCCTGCAGCGGGCGGTCGCTGCCGGCAACGCCGAGCTGGAACGCCGGGTCACCGACGACACGCCGCCGGAGATCGTCGAACAGCTTCGCGCGGTGGGCCAGCGGCGCACCTTTCTCGCCTGGGAGCGTCTCGGAGTCACGAACAGGGACGCGCCGAGCCCGACTGAGACCTACCGGCGGCTGCGGAAGCAGATGCTGATCGCCGAGCGCGAAGAGGTGCTCGAGCTGCGCGACGGCGGCACCATCCCTCACGACGTCCTCGAAGAGGTGATGCAGACCCTGGACCTCGAGGAGTCGATGCTCACCGTGGTCGAGGACCAGCTGGACCAGTACCAGGAGCGCCTCATCGTCACACCCGAGGCGCAGCGCGGTGACTGCGAGCACCTTCGCGAGGCGCCGGCGAACGCTACTCCCGGGACTCCGCAAGGGTGCGGCGACTGCCTGCGCGAGGGCCTGACCTGGGTCAGTCTGCGGATGTGCCTCGACTGCGGCAACGTCGGCTGCTGCGACTCGTCGATCGGCAACCACGCGACCAACCACTACGAGGCCAGCGAGCACCCGGTCATGCGTAGTTTTGAGCCCGGCGAGGCCTGGCGCTGGTGCTACGTCGACGAGATCCTTGGCTGACTGCTCAACCGGCGTCGGGTGCGCGAGTCAGTCGGCGACCGTCGTCGGCCGCGGGGAGGTTATCCACAGGCCGTCGACACGGCTTCGCTCCGTGGCCCGGGCAATGACGCTTGCGTCGAGCGACGTGACGCCCCTTACATGGTAGGTCGAGTAACACGACGCAGCCTCGAGTGGCCTGAGGGCAGGCGTCGCGTCTCGCCGCCGAAAGGACCGTCGTTTCTGGACCGCACCTTTAGGGTCGCGGTATGCCTGCCACGACCCTCCAGCTCGTGCTCGCCAGCGCGTCCGCGGCCCGCCGGGCGACCCTGCGGTCGGCCGGAGTCGAACCGACCGTGATTGTGAGCGACGTCGACGAGGCGACCGCCGTCACCGAGGCGGAACAGCGGTTCGGACCCCTCGAACCCGCCGACATCCCCCTGTTGCTCGCTCGCGCCAAGAGTGATGCCGTCGCCGACCAGCTGAGCGGGACCTTGGGCGCCGCGATCGTGCTGGGCTGTGACTCGGTGCTCGAGCTCGACGGCGAGGTGCACGGCAAGCCGGCAGACGCCGTCGAGGCAACGTCACGATGGCGCCAGATGCGCGGGCGGTCGGGCACGCTGCATACCGGTCACTGGTTGCGCGACGAGCGGGACGCCGAGCAGGGCGGGACATCCGGGACGTTCGGCGCGACGGCCTCGACGCTGGTCCGCTTCGCCGACCTGAGCGATGCGGAGATCGACGCCTACGTCGCCACCGGCGAACCCCTGAACGTCGCCGGAGCGTTCACCGTCGACGGCCTCGGTGGCGCCTTCGTCAGCGGCATCGAGGGAGACCACCACAACGTCGTGGGTCTCTCGCTGCCGTTGCTGCGTGAGCTGCTGGGCCAGATCGGCATCGCGTGGTTCGACCTCGCTCACCCGCGGCGGGTCGGGTCCTGACACCCGGGGACTGAGCCGCCTTCGTCAGGCTGGACGACGCCTGAGGTCGTGGGCCGCGACAGTCAGCCTCATGAGGCCACGACGGGTGACGCCTCGGCGCCGTCACGGGAAGTAGATCGGCCCGTCGAGGTGGCTGACGATGAGGTAGTTCTGGATCCACCAGACCTGCTGGACCAGGCCGAGGACGGCGACGACGACCAGGCCGGGGATCGCAAACCTTCGCCACCAGCGCAGCTTGAGGAACCAGGCGATGAACAAGGTGAAGGTGAACGCCAGGATCGCGTAACGAAGCCTCGACGGTCCGGTGTTGGTGACGAGCAGCTGGTATGCCGGATAGGCCCCGGCCCAGCCCCAGAGCTCAGGCCCCCAGCGCCACGACCGATGCGTCAGCATGAACCAGGCGAACCCGGCGAGCATGACGATGCCCAGAATCGGTCCGAGGGACCCATAGGCGAACCCGAGGTAGTTCCACCAGCTCGACAGCTTGATGTCGGTCCCGATCTTCCAGGCCCCCATCGTCTGCGCGTAGCCGGTGGGTACCCCGGTCGCCCGACCGATGAGGAACGGCCACAGCCCGGCCAGAACCGCCGCCTCGACCGTGAGCACCCCGATGAGGATCCGGTCGCGCAGCCGGAACTGCGCACCCTCGGTCCGCCATCGCACGATCCAGTGGGCGATGAGCACGGGAGCCATGGCGGCCACGACGTTGCGGGTGAACGCGAGCAGGACCAGCACGACGACCACCCACCAGTACTGGCGTGCCCGGATCAGGGTGAGCGTGAGGACGACGAGCAGCAGGGCCAGCGACTCCGTGTAGCTCGCCTGCAGGATCGGGGCGCTGATGAACGTGCACACCCCGATGACGGCGACGACAGCCTCCCACCGCCCGACGGCCCGGTCGACCAGCCGGTAGAGCAGCCAGATCGCCACGGCGCCCATCACCGTCGCCGTCAGGCTGCCGACGACGTAGAAGTCACCTCCGGTCAGGCGCATCAACGCCGCGACGATCAGGGGGAACAGCGGGAAGAACGCCCATGCGTTCATGTCGACCTGACCCAGGTCGTCGAGCGGCAGCGGGTTGGGGTAGCCGTAGGTGGCGATCTGCTGGTACCACTGGCCGTCCCAGTTCCCCATCACGGCCCAGTAGCCGGGTGCCTCACCGGTCGGGAACATGATCCGCAAGATCCCGTTCGGGGCCGGCAGCGCGATCTGCGAGCGCTGCGTGATCAGGACGACCACAACCACGAATACCCGGGTCGCGGCGTACACGGCGAGCGGGAACCACACCTCGAACCGGCGCCACCACGGCGTATGCGTGCCAGCCTCCGACGCCGCCGTCTCGCGGGCAGCGGTGGCGTGGGTGACGGCGGTCAGGGGGCACCTCGGGATGGCGGCGAGAGGGGGACGGTGCAAGCGTAGGTCAGACCGGAGGCACGGACCTCCTGCGCTCGCTGAAGGCCCGGTCCCGCCTGGACGCGTAGCGCAGCCGTCGCAGCAGCTCAGAGCGCAGCTCCTCGGCCTCGATCACTCCGTCGAGCACGAGGTCGGCGGCGAGTCGCTCGAGGTCGACGTCCTGCTCGTACTCCCGGCGCTTCTCCGCCACGAACGCGTCGCGCGCCGCAGCTCCCGAGTCCGCCTCGACCTGGGCGATGGTGTTGGCGTAGACGGCGTTGACTGCTGCCTCGGGGCCCATCACCGCAATCCGGGCGGTGGGCAGCGCGAGGGTGGCATCGGGCATGAACCCAGGCCCGCCCATGGCGTAGAGGCCTGCGCCATAGGCCTTGCGGACGATGACGCAGAACTGCGGCACGGTTGCCGACGCTACCGCGGAGACCATCTTGGCGCCGTGCCGGATGATGCCGCCCCGCTCGACCTCCGAACCGATCATGAAACCGGGCACATCGGCGAGGTAGATCAGCGGGATCGAGAAGGCGTCGCACAGCCAGATGAACCGCGCGGCCTTGTCGGCGCTGTCGGTGAACAACACGCCCCCCTTGACTGCCGAGTTGTTCGCGACGATGCCGACGCTCTCACCCCCCATCCGGCCGAACCCGATGACGAGCTCGGCGGCATAGAGCGGCTTGATCTCGAAGAACGACCCGTCGTCGACCAGGCCGTCGACCACCTCGTGCACGTCGAACGGCACCGACTCACGCTCGGGGATGACCTCGCGCGTCAGCGGCACGGCCGGCTCCTCGGCGTCGTAGGAGGGCGGGGCGTCCCGCCAGGTGCCCGGCAGGTAGGAGAAGTAGAGCCGGGCCAGCTCGATCGCCTCGGCGTCGTCCTGGGCCAGCAGGTCGCCGCACCCCGAGACGGTGCAGTGCATCCGGGCACCTCCCATCTCCTCGAGCGAGATCTTCTCCCCCACGACCATCTCGGCCATCCGGGGGCTGCCGAGGTACATGGAGGCGTTGCCCTCGACCATGATCACGATGTCGCAGAAGCTCGGGATGTAGGCCCCGCCGGCGGCGCTCGGACCGAACAGGCAGCAGATCTGCGGCACCCGGCCGGACAGGGCGACCTGGTTGTGGAAGATGTGGCCTGCCCCGCGCCGGCCCGGGAACATCTCGACCTGGTCGGTGATCCGGGCGCCGGCAGAGTCAACGAACCAGAAGACGGGTAGCTCCTCGCGCAGCGCCATCTCGGTCGCCCGGACGATCTTCTCGACCGTCCGTGCCCCCCACGACCCGGCCTTGACGGTGGGGTCGTTCGCGATGACGACGACCGGTCGGCCGTCGACGGTGCCCCGCCCGGTCACCACGCCGTCGGCGGGCAGCCCGCTTGCGGTCGCGTTGGCATAGCGGCCGTCCTCGACGAACGACTCGTCGTCGAGCAGCAGACCGACCCGGTCTCGGACGTAGATCTTGCCTTGGCTGTCGAGCTTGGCCTTGGCTTTGTCGGTCGGTTTCGCCGACGCCTCGTATGCCTGGTGCAGGCGCTCGCGGACGTCGCCGACCCGGGGGTCGGTGGCAGGCGCGCTGACACTCGGGTCGGTCTCGGTCACGCCGGCAGACCCAGCCCACGGGCGATGAGCATCCGCTGGACCTCGGAGGTGCCCTCGCCGATCTCGAGGATCTTCGCGTCGCGGTAGAACCGCGCCACGGGGTACTCCTCCATGAACCCGTTACCACCGAAGACCTGCGTGGCGACCCTCGTCGCGGTCACGGCGGCCTCGGTCGAGTAGAGCTTGGCGACGGCTGCGGCCTGCTTGACCTCGCGCACCGAACGACGGCCCGCGTGCAGCTCGTCCTTGAGCCAGGCCGCCTTGTAGGTCAACATCCGCGCCGCCTCGACCGACACCGCCAGGTCGGCGATGGGGAACGACACGCCTTGGTTCGCCCCGATGGGGCGGCCGAACGCCTGCCGGCTCGAGGCATACCCGGTGGCCAGCTCGAGGCAGGCCTGCGCGCAGCCCAGCGCCAGCGCACTGATCGCGATGCGGCCGTCGTCGAGGGTCTTGAGGAACTGTTTGAAACCCTTTCCCTGTTCGCCGAGCAGGTTGCCGACGGGGACCCGGCAGTCCTGGAAAGACAGTCCGTGGGTGTCGGACACATGCCAGCCGAGCTTGCGGTATGCCGGCTCGACCACCATCCCGGGAGTGCCCGCGGGGACCAGGATCGCGGAGATCTGCGGAGAACCGTCCTCGTTGGTGCCGGTGCGGGCGGTGACCGTGACGACCGAGGTGAGGTCGGTGCCGGAGTTGGTGATGAACGCCTTGGCCCCGTTGATCACCCAGTCGTCGCCGTCGCGCACCGCACGCGTGCGGGTCGCCGCGGCGTCGGAGCCGGCCTCGGGCTCGGTGAGCCCAAAACCTGCGAGCGCCCGCCCGGCCACGAGGTCGGGCAGGAACCGTTCCTTCTGCTCGTCGCTGCCGTAGCTGAGGATCGGGTTGATGCCGAGACCCACCCCCGCCGAAAGGGTGATGCCGATCGACTGGTCCACTCGGCCGAGCTCCTCGATGGCGACCACCAGGGACATGAAGTCGGCGTCGGCGCCGCCGTACTCCTCGGGAACCACCAGGCCGAACAGGCCAAGCGCGCCCATCCTGGGGACCAGGTCGACAGGGAAGTAGGCGTCGCGGTCCCACTGCTCGATGTGCGGCGCGACCTCTGCTTCGGCGAACTCGCGCACCACTGCGCGGAAGTCCTCGTGCTCCTTGCTCAGCTCGAACATGCCTCGTCCTTACACTTGACGTTGACGTAAAGGTAAAGGATGGTGGGTCTCGTGGCAAGCGGAGTGGCCGAGGTCACGGACCCGAGCTGGACCATTGCCCAGGTGGCCGACGAGTTCGGTGTGACCCACCGCACGGTCCGGCACTACGAGGAGCTCGGGCTGATCGCACCCGAGCGTCGTGGCACCCAGCGGGTCTATCACCGCCGCGACCGGACCCGGCTCGCCCTGATCCTGCGGGGCAAACGCCTCGGCTTCCCGCTGGATGAGGTCCGCACGATCATCGACCTCTACGACGCCCCACGCGGACGCGCGTCGCAGCTGGAGTACGTCCTCGCGCAGGTCGACGAGCGGCGCGCCGACCTCGAGCAACGCCGCCGCGACCTCGACGAAGCACTGACCGAGCTCGACGGGTTCGAGGCATCCTGCCGCACCGACCTCGCCCACCTGCGGTAAGCGCCCCGTCGATCGCTGGAGCACTCACAGACCCCCAGCGATCACGACGGTGCGCCCAGGCGTCAACCCGTGGCAGCGCGACGCGGTCCCCCCGATAACGCGTCGAGGCGTCCATCGTCGTGGGGCCCTCGCTCAACCGAGGGCGACCGGCAACAGCCCCCGCGGCGTCTCGCTACGGATCTGGGCGAGGGCCGACTCCAAGGTGGGGTAGGCGAACTCGAACCCCGACTCGAGCAGGACCCGCGGTTCGACCCAGCGGCTCTTGAGCACCAGCTCGGCCTCGGTGCGGATGACCCGGGCGCCAGCCTCCAGAGCCCAGGCCGGGAGCCGGACGCCGGCGGCCAGCCCGAACTCGGCCCGCACCTCGCTCATCATCTCCGCGTTGGTGACGGCACTAGGAGCAGCGAGGTTGACCGGGCCCCTCAGCTCGGGATGGTCGAACAGGTGCGTCACCGCCCTGCCGACATCGTCGACGTGCACCCAGCTGAACATCTGCCCCCCGTCGCCCATCGGCCCACCGAACCCCAGTCGAGCGAGGTTGACGAACGGGTTGACCGCACCTCCTCCAGAGCCGAGGACGATGGCCATCCGCAGCGCGACCTTGCGGACGGATGCCGCGGAGTCGAACAGCTCGTGCTCCCAGGCACGCGCGACGGCCACGGAGAACCCCGTCCCGATCTCGCCGTCGACCTCGTCCATCGGGCGGTCCCGGGCGTCCCGGTAGATGGTCCCGGTGCTGACGTTGACCCACAGCTGCGGCGGGTGATCGACCGTCGCGAGGGCCCGCCCGAGCGCCGCTGTGGTCTCGGTCCGCGACCGGAGGATCTCGTCCGCGTTGCGCCGCGAGTACCGGCAGCTGACCGACCGGCCCGCGAGGTTGAATACTAGGTCCGCGCCCTGGAGCACGTCTGCGAGCGATCGCGGCGAGTCCCAGGTGGCGTCACTCGAACGGCCCCGGCCGATCGTGCGCACGGTGACTCCGGCGTCGACCCAGGCCCGGCGCACGGCCTGCCCGATGTATCCGGACGCGCCTGCGATGACGGCCGTCCGCAGGGTCGTCACCGGCTGGCCCCGGCTGGTGTGGCGGCTGCCGTCGGCGTCGACGCCGACGCAGGAGCGAGGAGCCCGACGACGTCGTCGACGAGCCCGCGCGCAACCGGTAGTCGGGAGAGCCGGACCGCTCGCCCCACGATCGGAGCGACCCCGTCCACCAGCCGGCGGGTACGCGCCTGGTCCGGCGAGGAGTCGACGACCCAGTGCAGGGTGATCCCCAAGTAGGCCAGCCACAACAGCATCGGCATCCGTTCGCGCAGCGCGCTCGCAGGACGGGGTCGCGACGCATCCGCGGCCTGACGCATCAGGTCGATCGCCAGCCCTCGCGCCTGCGCCGACTCGAGCGAGAACGGGCTGGCCCGCGACGACGCCGGCAGGGCGACCTGGACGAATGCGCCGCCGAACCGGTGGTAGGGCGTCATGACGTCGAGACCGGTGTGCAGGACGAGGGCGAGGTTCTCGGCGAGGGGCGCGCCCTGCCTCAACCGGGGGATCGCGAGTGCCCGGTGTTCGCGCTGGACCACGAGGTAGAGCTCGTGGACGAGGTCGTCCTTGCTCGCGAAGTAGTAATAGGCGTTGCCGAGCGAGACACCTGCGGCGTCGGCGATGCGCCGCATGGTCGTCGCCTCGAAGCCGTCCTCCCGGAACATCGCCAGCGACGACTCGACGAGCTTGTCGCGCGTGGCCGCGCCTCGTGCCCCCATCTCATACCTCCCGACGACTGTCTGCCCACCATAGTCAGAAAGTTGAACACGTTCAAGTTTGATTCGCCACCCCTCCACCTGGCCACCGCGTTCCTCGCCACCTCTTTTCGAGTTATGGGCCGCGGCGGCGGCTATTTGACCCAGAGCTGGGAGATATCCGGCCCGAAGCCGCCGCGCTGCTGGAAGTTCCCGACCCGTTCCGACACAACGTCCACGCGTCTGTGGTTGCCGAGGGTTAGGAAGGCAGCGGCGTCCGTGAGCCGACGGTCGACCTCCGTCCACTTGGTGAGGGCGGCGTTGGGGTCACTGACGCCCAAGTCGTATGCAGTCTTGGCGAGTGCGTCGATCTCGGGGTCGCAGAACTGGTTGGGGTTGGGGGCGCGACACGACGCTTCCGCGTCATAGAACGTGGCGGGGCTGGGATAGTCAGGGACCCATCCCCACATGGTGAAGATCTGGTCCTTGGCCAAGGCAGGCGAGATCGGGTCGGTAATACCGGTTGGGATGTCCTCGATGGTCACGGTGTATCCCAAGCCCCGCAGGACTGTGGCGATGTAGGCAGGGAAGGCCCGGTACACCGCCGCCGTGAACCGGTGGATCGTGATAGGGATCTGCGTGGTTCCCGACTCCTTCACCAGGGCTTTGGCCTTGTCCAGGTCCGGGCCGAGGTAGGGACCGTAGGCGGGGCCGGTCTAGTAGGGGCAGTACGGGCGGTACCCGGGGAAGCCGGGCGGCAGCAACTGGCAGCTGAGCGTCGCCGCCGCAGTACGGGAGTGCGGCGTCGGTGGTGTAGTCCAGGGCCGGGTCCTGGCGCAGGATCCGGCCGTGCAGGGTGCGGACCTCCTGGCCCGGCTGCACCCCCAGCTCGTCGTCGAGCAGGTGCTGGACGTTCCGGTAGGCAGCCAGGGCATCCGCCTGGCGACCAGAGCGGTACAAGGCCAGCATCCGCAGCGCCGACAACCGCTCCCGCAGCGGATGCG
>NZ_JBDTKA010000021.1:0-58544 GCF_039935575.1 Lapillicoccus sp. | reverse complement strand
CCGGTCACGTCGGGCGAGGGCAACCATTCGGTAGCGCCTCGGGTGATCCGGTGTCACCCGCCACGAGGGCCCTGCTCGAAGGAGAGTCAAACCGATGGTTCACAGGTCGAAGCGGTCGGCGGTCGCGCTCGGGGTAAGGAGCAGAAGGTGTGGTTTGACTCGACCGCTGCCCGCCGGGGGATGGCGCCTTTGCCGCCGACCCAGCCGCCGTCGACGGACAGGTGCCCGGAGGTCCGGAACCGCGCTACCCGGCATGTTCAGCTCCGGCGCAGCACACGCGTACATGAGGATGAGAGGGCTGTCCGGGCCAGCTGAGCGGATCCCGTCGCCAACCCACAGCTCACCGCGAGCACCCACACCGTCGACGCCACCGATCGGCCGGCCCCACCGAGTCGGTCGAGTTGTTCTCACTGGTGTGCGGAGTCGCATCGGAGCACGTCTGCCGCTGCATGTCCTGGTTCGCTCCCCGTGCCCCCCGCACTGACCCGCAGGCCCAGGCACGCCGTGTGAGCAACATCCTGCACAAGCTCGGGGTCCGGTCCCGCGTCCAGGCCGCGGCGCTCGCCGCCCGACTGGGCCTAGGCGGAGCTGGACCCGGCCACAGTTGAGTCCGGTAGGGTGGTCTGCGAAGACATCCTTTAACCACCGTCCTGTGAGGCGGGGAAGGAGGTCCGGTGGTGGCTGATACCCAGCCCGCATCGACCAGCACGAGCTCCACGGGCATCATCGACGCAGAGACAAACGCAGAGACAAACGCAGAGACCGACGCAGGGCCGGCCACGCCGATCCGCGAGGTGATGGGCCCTGGTGACGTCTCCCGGGCGCTACGCCGCGTCGCCCACGAGATCCTCGAGCGCAACAAGGGAGCCTCTGACCTGCTCCTGCTCGGCATCCCGTCGCGCGGGGTCCCGCTCGCCAGGCGACTCGCGGCCGTCATGGCCGAGGTCGAGGGGGTGCACGTTCCCGTCGGCACCCTCGACGTGACGATGCACCGCGACGACCTGCGGCACCAGCCGGTACGCACCCTGGCCAGGACCGACATCCCCGGCGGCGGGATCGACGAGACCGTGGTGGTCCTCGTCGACGACGTGCTCTACCACGGGCGCACCATCAGAGCTGCGCTCGAGGCGCTGGCCGAGCTCGGACGGCCACGTGCCGTGAGGCTGGCGGTCCTGGTCGACCGCGGCCACCGTGAGCTGCCCATCCGGGCCGACTACGTGGGCAAGAACCTGCCGACCGCCTCGACCGAGCGGGTCCAGGTACGCCTGACCGAGGTCGACGGCGGCGACGACAGCGTCGCCATCAGCGGCGGCGAGCGGTGAACCGGCACCTGCTCTCGTCGGCGGACCTCAGCCGCGAGGACGTCGAGGCGATCCTCACGACAGCGGAGTCCATGCACGACGTGCAGCACCGCGAGATCAAGAAGATCCCCACCCTGCGGGGCCGCACGATCATCAACCTGTTCTTCGAGGACTCGACGCGCACGCGCAGCTCGTTCGAGATCGCCGGCAAGTGGATGTCGGCCGACACGATCAACATCACGGGCAAAGGCTCTTCGACGAGCAAGGGCGAGTCACTTCGCGACACCGTGCGGACCATCGACGCCATGGGCGTCGACGCGTTGGTCATCCGGCACAGTGCGTCCGGGGCCTGCCACCAGGTTGCCGGTTGGGTGGACGCGAGCGTCATCAACGCCGGGGACGGCACCCACGAGCACCCCACGCAGGCGCTGCTGGACGCATACACGCTCCGACACCGGATCGGAGACCTCGATGGAAAGCACGTGGTGATCGTGGGCGACCTGACCCACTCCCGCGTGTTCCGCTCCGACGTCATCACCCTCGGCCGGCTCGGCGCGCACGTCACCGTGGTCGCGCCTCCCACCCTGATGCCCAGCGGCATCGCGGACTGGGCCAAGACGGACGGGTATGCCACGAGCTGGGACCTCGACGACGTGCTCGAGGGTCGAGGGGCATACGGGCCGGTCGACGCGGTGATGATGCTGCGGGTGCAACGGGAGCGGATGAGCGGGGGCTTCTTCCCGACGCCGCGCGAGTACACCGTCACCTATGGCCTCACGCGCGAGCGGATGCAGCGCCTCGCCGGGAGCAACCCGGACGTCGCGATCCTGCACCCAGGCCCGATCAACCGGGGCCTCGAGATCGCCGCCGACGTCGCCGACTCGGTGCAGTCGGTCGTGCTCGACCAGGTCTCCGCTGGGGTCGCCGTGCGGATGGCAGTCCTTTACCACCTGCTGTCCGGAGAGGCCGTCGCATGAGTCGCACCCTGATCCGTGGCGCGCGGCTGCTGGGCGGCCCCGCCGCCGACCTGCTCATCGACGCTGGCCGGATCGTCGAGGTCGGCTCGGTGCGCAACGCCCCCGACATCGGCGTCGTCGACGCCGACGGTCTCGTCGCCCTCCCCGGTCTGGTGGACCTGCACGTCCACCTGCGCGAGCCCGGCCGCGAGGACGCCGAAACCATTGCCACCGGCGCAGAGTCGGCCGCAGCCGGGGGTTTCACCGCGGTGCTGGCGATGGCCAACACCGAACCCCCCACAGACACCGCCGAGGCGGCCGAGCGCGTCTTCGACCTGGGTCGAGCCACGTATCTGGTCGACGTCCAGCCGGTAGGAGCCGTGACCAAGGCACTGGCCGGCCAGGAGCTCGCCGAGCTCGCCCTGATGGCGCGCTCCCGGGCCCGCGTCCGCGTCTTCTCCGACGACGGGCACTGCGTCACCGACGCCCGGCTCATGCGCCGAGCCCTGGAGTACGTCAAGCCGTTCGGTGGCGTCATCACGCAGCACGCCCAGGACCCGCGCCTCGCCGGCAGCGACGCCTGCTGCCACGAGAGTGAGCTGTCCGGTCGGCTGGGCCTGCCCGGGTGGCCGGGGATCGCCGAGGAGTCGATCGTCGCGCGCGACGTCATGCTGGCCCGCCACACCGGGAGCCGCGTCCACATTGCGCACGTCTCGACGGCCGGTTCGGTCGAGGTGATCAGGTGGGCCAAGGCGCAGGGGATCGACGTGACTGCCGAGGTGACCCCCCACCACCTCGCCCTCACCCACGACCTGGTGTCTGGCTACGATCCTGTCTTCAAGGTCAACCCCCCTTTGCGACCCGAGGAGGACGTTCGCGAACTGCGGAAGGCGTTGGCGGACGGGACGATAGACGCGGTCGCCACCGACCACGCACCCCATGCCCGACACGACAAGGAACACGCGTTCGTCGACGCAGCCTTTGGGATGCTGGGGCTCGAGACGGCGCTCTCCGTCGTCAGCGACGTGATGGTCAGCTCCTCGGATGGGCCGTTGCTCGACTGGGCCGGAGTCGCCCGGGTGATGTCCATCAACCCTGCCCGGATCGCCAGGCTCGACGACCACGGACAGCCGCTCGTCGCCGGTTCACCCGCCAACATCACGTTGGTCGACCCCGACGCTCGAGTGACCGTCGACCGTGAGGTGTCGCACTCCCTCTCGCGCAACAACCCCTGGCACGGGCGCACGCTCACCGGCGCGGTCGTCGCCACTCACCTCCGAGGCGCCTGCAGCGCGCGCAACGGACGTGCCCTGATCTCCGAGTTCGGAGGAGCCCGCCGATGACCCATACCACCACGCTGGACACCCTCTTGGACCGGGAGCTGAACGACCCCGTCCCGGCCGTGCTCGTCCTCGAGGACGGACGGACCTTCCGTGGCGAGGCCTACGGCGCGCTCGGCGAGACCGTCGGAGAGGCGGTGTTCTCGACCGGCATGACGGGCTACCAGGAGACGCTCACCGACCCGAGCTACCACCGTCAGGTGGTCGTCATGACGGCTCCGCACGTCGGCAACACCGGTATCAACGAAGAGGACCCGGAGTCGACGCGGATCTGGGTGGCCGGTTTCGTCGTCCGCGACCCGGCCCTGCGCCCGTCGAGCTGGCGTTCCACGAAACCCCTCGAGGACGAGCTGCGTGACCAAGGGGTCGTCGGTATCAGCGGGATCGACACCCGCGCGCTGACCCGGCACCTGCGCGAGCGAGGCGCGATGCGGGTCGGCATCTTCGGTGGTGTGGAGTATGCGGATGCGTCGCCGGCCGTCCTCGCGGACCGGGTCCGTCAGACGCCGGAGATGGCGGGCTCGGCGCTGGCCGCGGAGGTGAGCACTTTCAAGCCGTACGTCGTCGACGCGCTGGGGGAAAAGCGGTTCACTGTCGCGGCCGTCGACCTCGGGATCAAGGCGATGACGCCGCAGCTGCTGGCGCGACACGGCATCGAGGTGCACGTGCTGCCGCAGTCGACGACGTTCGCCGACATCGAGGCGATCGCGCCCGACGGCGTCTTCTTCTCCAACGGCCCAGGCGACCCGGCGACCGCCGACGCCGAGGTCGCGTTGCTGCGCGAGGTGCTCGACGCGCGGATCCCCTTCTTCGGGATCTGTTTCGGCAACCAGCTGCTGGGCCGCGCGCTCGGGTTCGGGACCTACAAGCTCAGATACGGCCACCGGGGGATCAACCAGCCGGTGATGGACCGGCGTACCGGCAAGGTCGAGGTGACCGCACACAACCACGGCTTCGCCGTGGACGCCCCCGTGGACCGGGACAGCGACACCCCCTACGGCCGCGTGCGAGTGTCGCACGTATGCCTGAACGACGAGGTCGTGGAGGGCCTGGAATGCCTTGACCGGCCGGCCTACTCGGTTCAGTACCATCCAGAGGCCGCCGCCGGTCCACACGACGCGGCCTACCTGTTCGACCGGTTCGTGGATCTCATCCGGGCCGCCCAGGACCGGCCGGACGGGGGCGACCGCTGATGCCGAAGCGCGACGACATCAGCAGCGTGCTCGTGATCGGGTCCGGCCCGATCGTCATCGGGCAGGCGTGCGAGTTCGACTACTCCGGGACCCAGGCCTGCCGCGTGCTGCGCGAGGAGGGGATCCGCGTCATCCTCGTCAACAGCAACCCGGCGACGATCATGACGGACCCCGAGTTCGCCGACGCAACCTATGTCGAGCCGATCACCCCGGAGGTGGTCGAGGCGATCATCGCCAAGGAACGACCCGATGCGGTGCTCGCAACCCTCGGCGGCCAGACCGCCCTGAACACGGCTATCGCGTTGCACGACAACGGGGTACTTGAGAAGTACGACTGCCCGTTGATCGGCGCGAACGTCGAGGCGATCCAGCTCGGCGAGGACCGGCAGGCGTTCAAAGGGGTGGTCGAGCGGTGCGGCGCGGAGAGCGCGCGGTCCGTCATCGCCCACACCATAGACGAGTGCGTCGCGGCGGCCCAGAAGCTGGGTTACCCGATGGTGGTGCGTCCCTCGTTCACGATGGGTGGGCTCGGGTCCGGGTTCGTCCACGACGAGGTCGAGCTGCGCCGGACGGCCGGCCAGGGGCTGCAGGCCAGCCCCACAACCGAGGTGCTGCTCGAGGAGTCGATCCTCGGGTGGAAGGAGTACGAGCTCGAGGTGATGCGCGACAACGCCGACAACGTCGTGGTCGTCTGCTCGATCGAGAACCTCGACCCGATGGGCGTGCACACCGGTGACTCGATCACCGTCGCCCCGGCCCTCACCCTGACCGACCGGGAGTACCAGCGGTTGCGCGACATCGGGATCGCCGTGATCCGCGAGGTCGGGGTGGACACCGGCGGCTGCAACATCCAGTTCGCGGTCAACCCCGTGGACGGGCGCATCATCGTCATCGAGATGAACCCCCGCGTCTCCCGCTCGAGTGCGTTGGCGTCCAAGGCGACCGGGTTCCCGATCGCCAAGATCGCGGCAAAGATGGCGATCGGCTACACCCTCGACGAAGTCCCGAACGACATCACCCGCGTGACCCCGGCGTCCTTCGAGCCCAGCCTCGATTACGTCGTCGTCAAGGTGCCGCGGTTCGCGTTCGAGAAGTTCCCTGCTGCCGACCCCACGCTGACGACGACGATGAAGTCGGTCGGTGAGGCCATGTCGATCGGACGCAACTTCACCGAGGCGCTGCAGAAGGCGCTGCGTTCGATGGAGCGTTCCGAGTCGAGCTTCCACTGGGACGGGCCCAACCCGGACGACCCGGACCGGGTCGCCGAGCTGCTTGCCACGGCCGCGATCCCCACGGACGGCCGCATCGTCACGGTCCAACAGGCCCTGCGTGCCGGGGCGTCGGTCGAGCGGGTTCACGAGGCGACCGGGATCGACCCGTGGTTCCTCGACCAGATCGCGCTCGTCAACGCGGTGGCCGACCGGGTTGCGGCTGCCGAGCAGCTGACACCCCGGCTGCTCCGCCTGGCCAAGCGGCACGGCTTCTCGGACCGCCAGATCGCCTCGCTGGCCGGTATGCCGGAGGCAGTCGTCCGCGGTGTGCGACACGCGCTCGGGGTGCGGCCGGTCTACAAGACGGTCGACACCTGTGCCGCAGAGTTCGCCGCCACCACGCCCTACCACTACTCGACCTACGACGAGGAGAACGAGGTGGCGCCGCGAGAAAGGCCGGCCGTCATCATCCTCGGCTCCGGGCCGAACCGGATCGGCCAGGGCGTGGAGTTCGACTACTCCTGCGTCCATGCGTCGTTTGCGTTGCGGGACAAGGGTTTCGACACCGTCATGATCAACTGCAACCCTGAGACGGTGTCCACCGACTACGACACCTCGAGCCGACTCTATTTCGAGCCGCTCACCCTCGAGGACGTTCTCGAGGTGGTTCATGTCGAGCGGCAGGCGGGTCCGATCGCCGGTGTCATCGTCCAGCTCGGCGGCCAGACACCGCTCGGTCTCGCGCAAGCCCTCAAGGACGAGGGCGTACCGATCGTCGGGACCAGCCCGGAGGCGATCAACCTCGCGGAGGACCGCGGCGCGTTCGGCCGGGTTCTCGCCGACGCGAACCTGCCCGCCCCACGGCACGGCACGGCATACAGTGCCGAGGACGCGGTCAAGGTGGCGCACGAGATCGGCTACCCGGTGCTCGTCCGGCCGTCCTACGTCCTCGGCGGTCGCGGCATGGAGATCGTCTACGACGACGAGACCCTCTCGACCTATGTCACCCGCGCGACCATCGCGTCACCGGACCACCCGGTTCTCGTCGACCGGTTCCTCGACGACGCCATCGAGATCGACGTGGATGCGCTCTACGACGGCGAGGAGATGTACCTCGGCGGCATCATGGAGCACATCGAGGAGGCCGGCATCCACTCCGGCGACAGCTCCTGCACCCTGCCGCCGGTGACGCTGGGCATCGGTGAGCTGCAACGGGTCAGGGAGTCCACCCTCAAGCTCGCACAGGGGATCGGGGTGCGCGGCCTGATGAACGTCCAGTTCGCGCTGGCCCAGGACGTCCTCTACGTGCTCGAGGCGAACCCTCGAGCTTCCCGCACAGTGCCGTTCGTCGCCAAGGCGACCGGCGTCCAGATCTCCAAGGCGGCGGCGCGGGTCATGCTCGGCGCCACCATCAAGGAGCTGCGCGAGGAGGGCCTCCTACCGCCGACCGGAGACGGGGGAGACCTGCCGGCGCACGCTCCGATGTCGGTGAAGGAGGCGATCCTGCCGTTCAAGCGGTTCCGCACGACCGAGGGCAAGATCGTCGACTCGCTGCTCGGACCGGAGATGCGCTCGACCGGCGAGGTGATGGGGATCGACCGCGACTTCGGCTCGGCCTTCGCCAAGAGCCAGATGAGCTCGGGGGGCCTGCCCGACTCCGGCGCGGTGTTCGTCTCTGTCGCCAACCGCGACAAGCGCGCCATGATCTTCCCCGTCAAGCGACTGGCGGATCTCGGCTTCACGATCCTGGCGACCAGCGGTACCGCTGATGTACTGCGGCGCAACGGGATCGAGGCAACCGTCGTCCGCAAGATCCACGAGCGACCAGGTGCGACGCCCGGAACCGAGCCGACCATCGTCGACCTGATCAACGACGGAGCCGTCGGGATGGTGGTCAACACACCGACAGGGCAGTCCGCGCGCGCCGACGGCTACGAAATCCGGGCCGCCACGATCGGCGCCGACAAGCCGATCATCACGACCGTGCAGGAGCTCGCGGCAGCAGTCCAGGGGATCGAGGCGCAGCGCACGGGAGAGCTGCGGGTGAAGTCCCTGCAGGACCACGCGCGCGACCTCGACCTGTTCGGACGGGGAACGGCGGCACGATGAGCAGCACCCCTTCCGTGGCCGAACCCGTCGGTCCCCCCGATGGGGCGCCCGCACCCGCAGCCCCCTCAGGGGTCGTCCAGGTCACCGCTGAGCTGATCGCGAACCGGCGGGTGGGCGCATACCAGCACCTGACGTTCGTGGCCCCGGGTCTCGCCGAGCTGGCGCGCCCCGGTCAGTTCGTCGCACTCGCCGTCGGCGGCGCCACGTCCGCCAACCTGCTGCGACGCTGCTTCTCGATCCACAAGGTGAGCCCGTCCGGGACCTACGGGGGGACCGTCGACGTCGTGGTGGCCGCCAACGGCCCGGGGACGACCTGGATCACCGAGCTGGCCCCGCACGCCGAGGTGGACATCGTCGGACCCTTGGGCCGGGCGTTTCCCCAGCCCACCGCGCCGGTGGCGTGCGTTCTCGTCGGCGGCGGATACGGCAGCGCGCCGCTGTTCTGGCTGGCCGAGCAGCTGACCGCCCGCGGGTGTCACGTCGAGATGATCCTGGGCGCTGCGAGCGAGGACCGGCTGTTCGGGGTCGTCGAGGCGCGCCGCGCCGCCAACGGGCTGACAGTCACGACCGACGACGGTTCCGCCGGGATCAAGGGCTGGGTCAGCGACGTGCTCGCGGACGTCATCCGGATGACGGGCGCGGCGGTCGTCTACGGCTGCGGCCCGATGGGGATGCTGCGGTCGATCACCGAGGTGGCCAGCCGCGAAGGCGCCGTCGCCCAGGTGGCAGTCGAGGAGTCCATGGCGTGTGGCATCGGCGTGTGCATGACCTGCGTCATGCCGGTGGTCGGCGCGGACGGACGGACCCGGATGGCCCGGTCCTGCGTCGAAGGACCGGTCTTCCGGGGTGACCGGGTGCGCTGGGACGCGTTCGACGACGGCTACTGCCGGGTGCCCGCCGACACCGTGGGGGCGCCGCCCGGGAGCGGTCGCTGATGGCCGAGATGAGCATCACGCTGGGCGACGCCCGGTTGCCGAACCCGATCATGACCGCATCGGGGTGCGCCGCGAACGGCAAGGAGCTGCACCGGTTCTTCGACGTCTCGCTGCTCGGGGCGTTCGTGACGAAGTCCGTCATGGCGGACGCGCGCTCGGGGCGCGGGACTCCGCGGATGGCCGAGACACCGTCGGGGATGCTCAACTCGATCGGGTTGCAGGGCCCCGGGATCCAGGCGTTCGTTGAGCACGACCTCGCGTGGTTGAAGTCCGTCGGCGCTCGGGCGCTGGTCTCTATCGCCGGTGGCTCCAGCACCGAGTTCGCCGATGTCGCAGCCCGGCTGAGGGCCAGCCCGGCGTTCGATGCCGTCGTCGGTGTCGAGGTCAACATCTCCTGTCCGAACGTCGCGAACCGCGGCCTCGTGTTCGCCATCGACCCGCTCGCGTCGGCCAAGGTCGTCGCGCTGGTTCGAGAGCAGCTGCCACGCGACATGCCGGTGTTCGCCAAGCTCAGCCCCGACGTCACCGACATCGTGACCATCGCGTCGGCGTGTGTGAAAGCCGGCGCGTCCGGACTGACGATGATCAACACCTTGCTGGGCATGGTCATCGACACCGAGCGGATGCGCCCGCAGCTGGGCGGGTTGACCGGCGGCCTGTCCGGTCCCGGCATCCGGCCAGTGGTGGTGCGCGCGATCTGGCAGGTCCGCGCGGCAATGGCGGAGGGCCGCTTCGCCACCGTCCCGATCATCGGCGTCGGCGGGGTGCGCACCGGCCGTGACGCGTTGGAGCTCGTCGCCGCCGGGGCCAGCGCCGTTCAGGTCGGCACCGCGGTCTTCAACGACCCCACCGCCCCGGTTCGAGTCCTGCGTGAGCTCGAGCAGCTGCTGGACGACAAGGGGTATGCCGCGTTCACCGAGGCCGTCGGCGCGGCCCACCACCATTAGGAGTCCGGTTTGATGCAGGAGACGACAACGCCGTTCGGGTCACGGTTGCAGCTGGCGATGGAGGCGTACGGGCCGTTGTGTGCCGGGCTCGACCCGCACCGCGAGCTGGTGCAGGGGTGGGGTCTCGACTACTCCCTCGCCGGGCTGGAACGGTTCGCGATGACCTGCGTCGAGGCGTACGCGGGTCAAGTCGCGATCGTGAAACCGCAGTCGGCCTTCTTCGAGGTCTTCGGCTCGGGCGGCGTCCGGGTCCTCGAGCGGGTGCTGGCCGACCTGCGTGCTGCCGGCACCCTCACGCTCCTCGACGTCAAGCGGGGGGACATCGGATCCACGATGCAGGCGTACGCCGACGCATACCTCGGCAAGGACAGCGACCTGCGCGCCGACGCGGTGACGGTCAGCCCGTTCCTCGGGTACGAGTCGCTGCGGCCGGCGCTCGACCTCGCCGGGCAGACGGGACGCGGCGTGTTCGTGCTGGCGCTCACGTCGAACCCGGAGGGCCCGAGCGTGCAGCACGCGATGCGGGACGACCTCAGCGTGGCCGCGTCGGTGGCTGTGGGAGCGGCGTTGGACAACACCGCGGCCGTCGCCAGGGGAGAGCTCGGCAGCATCGGCCTGGTCATCGGTGCGACGGTCGGGACCGCGGTCAAGGACCTGGGAATCGACCTCGTCGCGGCTGGAACCCCGGTGCTGGCACCGGGCTTCGGAGCTCAGGGCGGCACGGTGGACGCGCTTCGGCAGACGTTCGGCGCTGCCGTGGCCCAGGTGCTCGCGAGCTCGAGCCGCGAGGTGCTGACCGCGGGCCCGGACGTCGCGTCGTTGCGCGCCGCGGCGACCGACGCGGCATACCGGCTCCGCGACCTGCTGGCTGTCTGAGGCCCCTCGCACGGCGCTCGACTCCCACCGAACTCGCACCTTCGTCGGTTTCGAGACACCCGGAACGGACAGAACCCATGAGCTCGCGAGTCCGGTGCGTGACATCGCCAGTCTGGACGATCGCAGCCCCGTCGTTGCGGCGACTCGGGCGGCATGGGTAGGTTCGCTGGGAACCGGTTCGCCCCGGCCGCCGCCACCCATCCAGCCCGAAACCGATGTTGCCCTCGCTAGGAGACCACGTGGCCCTTCCCCCGTTGACCCCGGAGCAACGAGCCGCGGCACTGGAGAAGGCCGCCGTGGCCCGACGCGAGCGGGCGGCGGCCAAGAACCGGCTCAAGTACTCCCAGGGCTCGTTGTCGGAGGTCATCACCGAGGGCAAGGCGAACGACGTCATCGGCAAGATGAAGGTCTCGGCGCTACTCGAGTCGCTGCCGGGGGTGGGCCGGGTGCGCGCCCGACAGATCATGGACGAGATCGGCATCTCCGAGTCGCGGCGGGTCCGTGGGCTCGGTGCGAACCAGGCGGCCGCCCTGATCGCCCGCTACGACCGCGCGTGACGATCTGTGACATCGCCTGATCCGCGCCTGATCCGCGCATGATCCGCGCATGATCCCAGCGTGACAGCCCTGCCTCAACGACTCACCGTGCTGGCGGGCCCGACCGCCGTCGGCAAGGGGACCATCTCTGCCTACGTGCGCACGCACTTCCCGCAGGTCTGGCTTTCGGTTTCGGTGACCACGCGGCCGCCTCGGGCGGGGGAGGTCGAGGGGGTGCACTACCACTTCGTCGACGATGCCGAGTTCGACCGGCTGGTCGCCGCAGGCGACCTGCTCGAGTATGCCGTCGTGCACGGCCGGGCGAAGTACGGGACACCACGCGGACCGGTCGAGCGTGCGATGAGGGAGGGACGTCTCGCACTCCTCGAGATCGACATCCAGGGAGCGCGACAGGTGCGGCAGCGCGACCCGGACGCGTTGCTGGTCTTCCTCACGCCACCGTCTTGGGACGAGCTCGTCCGTCGACTGGTCGGGCGCGGGACCGAGCGGGAGGAGGAACGCCAGGTCCGGCTTGCTACGGCGCGGGCCGAGCTGGCCGCGGTGAGCGAGTTCGACGTGACCATCGTCAACGACGATGTTCGCCGGGCCAGCGAAGAACTCGTATCATTGATGCGAACGCGTCGGCGAGACACCTGACGCTGTCCGCTGTTCGGCGTGCCCAGTCGCTCACCAAGTCCCTCAGGAGCTGACCGAGTCGTGCCGGGCCGTAGTCGAGCGGGCAACC
Organism: Lapillicoccus sp.; assembly: GCF_039935575.1. Classification (GTDB taxonomy): domain Bacteria; phylum Actinomycetota; class Actinomycetes; order Actinomycetales; family Dermatophilaceae; genus Lapillicoccus. The sequence continues at coordinate 46,395 of NZ_JBDTKA010000021.1, read as the reverse complement.
GCACCAGCGAAGAAAGCAGGACGCCCATGTCCGGAACCGTGGCCAACCCCATCGGCATCACCAACCCCCCGATCGACGACCTCCTCAAGGTCGCCGACAGCAAGTACGCCCTGGTGATCTACTCGGCCAAGCGCGCCCGCCAGATCAACGCCTACTACAGCCAGTTGCAGGAGGGCCTGCTCGACTACGTCGGCCCGCTCGTCGAGACCGAGATCAGCGAGAAGCCCCTGTCCATCGCGCTGCGCGAGATCAACCAGGGGCTGGTCACGTCCGAGGCCACGACCGAGGACTGAGCCAGTCCTGTGACGACGCGTGGACCGAGTGTCGTCCTCGGTGTGGGTGGCGGCATCGCGGCATACAAGGTCGCGTCGCTGTTGCGTCTGCTGACCGAAAGCGGGCACGACGTCACCGTGGTGCCCACCGAGTCGGCGCTGCGCTTCGTCGGTGCTCCGACCTGGGAAGCCCTCTCCGGCAAACCGGTGCGCGCCGATGTCTGGTCGCAGGTGCCGGAGGTACCGCACGTGCGGCTCGGCAAGTCCGCTGACCTCGTAGTTGTGGCCCCCGCGACCGCCGACCTGATGGCTCGGGCGGCGGCGGGGATGGCCGACGACCTGCTGACGGCGACGCTGTTGACGGCGCGCTGTCCTGTCGTCATGGCTCCCGCCATGCACACCGAGATGTGGGAGCACCCGGCCACCCAGGCCAACGTCGCCACGCTCACCGCGCGCGGCGTCCACGTGGTGCCACCCGCATCGGGACGGCTCACCGGCTCCGACTCCGGTGCCGGTCGACTCCAGGAGCCCGAGGACCTCTACGCGGTCTGTCTCCGGCTGCTCGCTGGCTCCCCCCCGGCCGGCGAAGACCAGCCCGCTGCGTCCGACATTCTGGTCGCCCGGGCCACCGAAACGTCGGACGCAAGCGAAGGTGAGCGGGGGTCGCTCGGCGGGCGTCGGGTGGTCGTGACGGCCGGCGGCACACGAGAGCCGCTCGACCCAGTGCGCTACCTCGGCAACCGGTCGTCTGGCAAGCAGGGCTACGCCCTGGCGCAGGTCGCCGCTGCCCGAGGCGCGCAGGTGACGCTGGTCAGCGCCAACGCCGCCCTGGCCGCGCCGGAGGGCGTGGAGGTGGTCCCGGTCGGCACCGCGCTGGAGCTGCAGGACGCGGTCGTCCAGGCGGCGAAGGACGCCGACGTCGTGATCATGGCCGCGGCGGTCGCCGACTTCCGGCCGCGCGACGTCGCGACCACCAAGATCAAGAAGACGCACGCCGACACGCCCGGGCAGCGGGACGAGTCTGCGCCGACGATCGACCTGGTCCGCAACCCCGACATCCTGGCCGGGCTCGTCAAGGTTCGCGGTGAGGCCACCTCGCCGGTGCTCGTCGGGTTCGCGGCCGAGACGGGTGACCAGAGCGGGTCAGTGATCTTCCACGCCATGGACAAGCTGGTCCGCAAGGGCTGTGACCTGCTCGTCGTCAACGAGGTCGGCGACGGCTTGGCTTTCGGTACCGACGGCAACACCGTGCATCTGCTCTTCCGCGACGGGCTGCCAGGTGCCGGGTACGCGCCCCAGATCGGTCCCGCGCCCAAGGACCAGATCGCCGCCGCGGTGTGGGACGGCATCCAGACCATCCTCTGAGACTCGCTAGACTCCCCGGCGGCCAACCTGCTCCCGATCGCCCACCTCCAGGAGACCCCTTGTCCGCACGTCTGTTCACGTCCGAGTCCGTCACCGAGGGGCACCCGGACAAGATCTGCGACCAGGTCAGCGACGCCATCCTCGACGCGATGCTGCAGCAGGACCCCGGTGCACGCGTGGCCGTCGAGACGATGGTCACGACCGGCCTGGTCCACGTCGCTGGTGAGGTGACGACCGAGGCATACGTGGAGATCCCCAAGATCGTGCGCGAGACGGTGCTCGGCATCGGGTATGACTCGTCCACCAAGGGCTTCGACGGCGCGTCCTGCGGGGTCGAGGTCTCCATCGGCCAGCAGTCGCCGGACATCGCCCAGGGTGTCGATACGGCGTTCGAGAACCGCACGGGTGGGGTCGACCCGCTGGACAAGCAGGGCGCCGGCGACCAGGGTCTGATGTTCGGGTATGCCTGTGAGGACACGGCCGAGCTGATGCCGCTGCCGATCTACCTGGCGCACCGGCTCGCGGAGCGGTTGACGGCCGTGCGCAAGAGCGGCGACCTGGCCTACCTGCGCCCGGACGGCAAGACCCAGGTGACGATCGCCTACGACGGTGACAAGGCGGTGAAGCTCGACACCGTGGTGCTCTCGACCCAGCACGCGGCGGACGTCTCGCTCGAGGGGCTGCTGCAGCCCGACATCCGCGAGCAGGTCATCGTGCCGGTCTTGGCGGAGCTCGCCGAGACCGGGACCGAGCTCGACACCTCGGACTACCGCACCTTGATCAACCCGACGGGCCGGTTCGAGATCGGCGGTCCGATGGGCGACGCCGGGTTGACCGGCCGCAAGATCATCGTCGACACCTACGGCGGAATGGCCCGGCACGGTGGCGGTGCGTTCTCGGGCAAGGACCCGAGCAAGGTGGACCGCTCCGCGGCCTACGCGATGCGCTGGGTCGCCAAAAACGTCGTCGCCGCCGGTCTGGCCACACGCTGCGAGATCCAGGTGGCGTACGCCATCGGCGCTGCCAAGCCGGTCGGTCTCTACGTCGAGACGTTCGGCACCGAGAGCGCCCCGGTCGACCGGATCCAGGCCGCCATCGGCTCGGTGTTCGACCTGCGTCCCGGCGCGATCGTCGACCAGCTGGACCTGCTGCGCCCGATCTACAAGCCGACGGCCGCCTACGGGCACTTCGGTCGCACCTCTGCCCCCGGCGTGACCAACGCCTTCACGTGGGAGCAGACCACCAAGGTCGAAGCCCTGCAGGCGGCCGTCCGCGGCTGAGCCGGCATCGGTGTGGTGGGACGCGCCCGGATCTCCGGGCGCTACCCGCCACACCCGAGATCAAGGGCAGCGCCCGTCAGCACAGGTCGGCAGGGCGTCGGACCTCTCTGTTAGACCTGGCCCGTGACCGAGCGGCCCGAACCGGCGACCAGCGCGGTGCCCGCGCTGCCGGTGGCGGCCGTCGTCGTGGACACGGGGCTCGCGCACCTCGACCGGGTGTTCGAGTACGCCGTCCCGCCAGAGCTCGACGACGGCGCCCAGGCAGGGGTACGCGTCCGGGTCCGGTTCGCGGGGCGGGACCTCGACGGGTTTGTCGTGGAGCGCCGGGCCGGGCCGGAACATCCCGGTCGGCTCCAGCCGCTGCGCCGGGTCGTCAGTTCGGAACCGGTCCTCACCCCCGAGGTGCTCGCACTCTCCCGGGCGGTCGCCGACCATGGCGCCGGTGTCCTCGGCGACGTCCTGCGCCTCGCGGTTCCCAAGCGTCACGCTGCCGCCGAACGCGCGCTCGACAAGGCAGGCCCACCTCCGGGCCTATCTACGCGCACCGAACCGCTTGCGACGCCAGAGCCTGGTCCGTGGACGGCATACCCGGCAGGTGAGGCGTTGCTGCGCCGGATCGGCGAGGGTGGGTCCCCGACGGCCGCCTGGCTCGCGCTGCCCGGGCGGCCCCCCGCTGGCGACTGGCCGCGGGCGCTGGCCGTCGCGGCGGCTACGGCTGTCGCAGCCGGGCGTGGTGCGGTCGTCGTGGTCCCGGACTATCGTGACGTCAGCAGGGTCGATGCCGAGCTGGTCGAGCTGTTAGGTGCCGGGCGCCATGTGCGGCTGACTGCCGACCAGGGGCCGCAGGCGAGATACACCGCCTGGCTGAAGGTGCTGCGCGGACACGTCCGGTGTGTGGTCGGCACCCGCGCCGCCGCCTTCGCGCCCGTTCACGACCTGGGTCTGGTCGCGTGGTGGGATGACGGCGACGACCTGCTCGACGAACCGCGGGCGCCCTACCCACGGGTGGGCGACGTCCTGGCCATCCGGGCGGCCCGGTCGGGTGCCGCGTGCCTCACGGGCGGGTTCGCGCGCAGCGTCGCGGTGCAGCGGGCGATCGAGGCGGGCGAGCTCGTCCCGGTCCAGGCGAGCGCGTCTCAGGTCCGCCGCGCCGCGCCGCGCGTCGTCGTGGCCGGGGACGACGCCCAGGTCGAGCGTGGGGGAGCGGCCGCCATGGCCCGTCTGCCCCCTGTCGCCTGGCAGACCGCAAAGGCCGCCCTCGAGCGCGGACCGGTCCTCGTACAGGTGCCGCGCCGGGGCTACCTGCCGTCACTGGCCTGCCAGAGCTGCCGTGAGCCCGCGCGCTGCCCCCGATGCCACGGGCCGATGAGCCTGGGGACGGGGACGGCCGAGCCCGCCTGCCGCTGGTGCGGGGCGACCTACGGGACCGGCGGGTTCGTCTGCCCGGAGTGCGAGGGACGCACCCTGCGCTCGGGTGTCGTGGGGTCGCGGCGGACGGCCGAGGAGCTGGGCCGGGCGTTCCCCGGCGTCCCGGTGCGCACCTCGGGCTCGGGGGAGGTGCTGGCCAGTGTGGGGGCCGAGCCGGCCCTCGTCATCGCCACCCCCGGAGCCGAACCCGTCGCCGAGGGTGGCTACCCGGCGGTGCTGCTGCTCGACGCGTGGGCGCTGCTCGACCGCGCTTCCCTGGACGCGTCGGTCGAGGCAGTGCGGCGCTGGCTGGGCGCGGCCGCGCTCGCACGCGCCGGAGAGGACGGTGGCACGGTCGTCCTCGCGGGCGCCCCGGTGCACCCCACGCTGCCCGCCGTCGAGGCACTCGTGCGGTGGGACCCCGCCTGGCTGGCCGGTCGCGAGCTCGCCGAGCGCACCGATCTGGCGCTGCCGCCGGCCGTGACGATGGCCCAGGTCGTCGGCCCGCGCTCCGCCGTGACCGAGGCCGTCGGCCGGGTCGACCTCGGCCCGGCAATCCAGCGTCTCGGGCCGCTCCCCTGGCGGCGGCCGCATGCCGAGGCGCATACCGGTCGCGTCGGCGCCGGCGCGACGCCCGACGTCCAGGTGCTGTTCAAGGTGCCCCGGGAGCAGCGCGCAGCCCTGGCCGCAGCCCTGGCGGCGATGCGGGCCGAACGCAGCGCACGCAAGGAGCCGGAGTCCGTCATGGTGCGCATGGATCTCGCCGACGGCTCGGGCTGACGCTCCGGCGGTTGCTCACGTCGGAACGGGATGCTTCGAGCCGGCTACGCCGTCGCCGACTCCCTGCTCGACCGGCTTGACCGAGCTAGGGCGAACCGGCGCCTTCCCCCTTGAGCTTGCGCCACCCTCCGGCCCGGTTGTTCGCAACGATCAGGGCGAACATCGCCGACAGCGCCGGCGCGTTGACCTCCTCGCCCTCGCGGAAACCCACGGTGCGGGCGGTCTGGTTGTCGTGGCCCGCCGTGATGATGCCCTCGGGGTCCGGGACGATCGCGCCGTCGTAGAGGAACACGTTCACATGGTCCCGTGCCGCGAGGAACGCGCAGATGTTGCCCTGCAGGACGAAGTAGGGCTGCACGCTTCGCTTGATCGTCTCCTCGACCTCGGGGTCGACCGCGTGGACGAGGTCGCGCACCTCCTGCAGCACGTCCCGCTGCCACTGCGGCAACGGCTCGAGGTAGGCGTCGACCCGCGGATCCTTCTCGTATGCCGGGGTGCTCACGGGGTGCTCACGGCATCTCGGGTCGGTAGCGCAGCAGCACGACGCCGGACCGGAACGACCGGCATTCCGTCAGCCGCAGACGCGGGACGTTGTCGGCATCGCCGAACAGCCGCTGACCACGGCCGAGGACGATGGGATAGGTGAACAGCCGGTACTCGTCCACCAGGCCCGCTGCGATGAGCGCGGGCACCAGGGTCAGGCTCCCCGTCGTGACGATGTCGCCGCCGTCGCCCTGCTTTAGGGACCGCACGTCGTCGAGCCCGCGCAGCACGGTCGTCGGCTCCCAGCCCGGGTCCTCGAGCGTCGAGGAGACGACGTACTTGTGCACCCGGTTGAGGTAGTCGGTGTTGCCCGTCTCGTCGTCGGTCTGTGCCGGCCAGAACTCGCGCATCGCCTCGAACGTCGCTCTCCCGGTGAGGAACGCGTCGGCGCCGCGCCGGTGTTCGTCAATCGCCTCGACGAGGTCTGCCGTGTCCTCGGTGGCGTCCATCGGCCCGAACCAGTCACCGGCCGCGTCGATGACACCGTCGAGGGTGATGTTCTCCGTCACGACGAGGTCTTTCATGCAGCCACCGTAGGACATCCCCCGTGGCCCGCGAGCTCGACATCACCCGGGCCAACGCCTCCTACCACCTGCGTCTCCTGCTCGACGCCGGTATGGCGAAGTCGTCGATGCTGCGCGACCTCGGCGAAGGCTGGACCGAGTTCGTCTCGCGGACCTGGCTCTGGGTCGTTGTCGTGGTCTTTGGTCTGCTGAACGCCGTCTGGTCGGGCGTCATCGGGGTACTCGGGCCGCTCATCGCCACCCGGGTCGCCGTGATGGCATACCGCTCTTCATGCTCGAGGTTGCCCCGCCACGCTGGGTATGCCGTGCTCGCGCTCGCGACGCTGGCCTCCCGGTCCGTCCGCAACCTGGAGCGGCCCACAGTGCACGAACCCGAAGACGAGCGTGCCTAGACTTGGCTGCCCGCCTGTGCCCCCTGCGCCACCACGAGAGAGCTCCTGAACCCTGTGTCGATCAAGGACATCCGCCTGTTCGGTGACCCGATTCTGCGTACCGCGGCTGCCCCCGTCGTCGACTTCGACCGCGAGCTGCGCCAGCTGGTCGCGGACCTGACCGACACGATGGTTGACGCACCTGGGGCCGGTCTGGCCGCACCCCAGATCGGCGTCGGGCTGCGCGTCTTCACCTGGCATGTCGACGGCGTCCTCGGACATCTCGTCAACCCTCGGCTCACGCTGTCGACCGACTGCCAGGACGGGCCGGAAGGCTGTCTGTCCTTTCCCGGGCTGACCTATGACACGCCGCGCGCGCTCAGCGTCGTCGCTGCCGGGTTCGACATGTTCGGAGAGCCGGTCACCATCGAGGGCTTCGACCTGCTGGCCCGCGCCATCCAGCACGAGACCGACCACCTCGACGGGATCCTGTTCGTCGACCGGATGGACCCCGCCCAGCGCAAGCTGGCCATGAAGGCGGTCCGCGAGGCCGAGTGGGCTGGCGGCAGCGTCCCGACCGTGCGGCTGAGCCCGCACTCGACCTTCGGCCGGGGGATGTAGTGCGGCTGGTCTTCGCCGGCACGCCGTCGGCGGCATTGCCTAGTCTGGAGGCTCTCGTCTCGTCCTCCCACGAGGTCGTCGGCGTCGTCACCCGCCCGGATGCGCTTGCGGGACGGGGACGTTCGCTCGTCCCCTCGCCGGTGCGCGTGCGCGCCGCGCAGCTCGGTATGCCGGTGCTGACCCCGCGCAGCCCTCGCGACCCCGAGTTCCAGGACCAGCTGCGCGCGCTCGCTCCGGACGTGTGCCCAGTCGTGGCCTACGGAGCCCTGATCCCGCGATCCGCCCTCGACATCCCCGTGCACGGCTGGGTCAACCTGCACTTCTCCTTGCTGCCCGCCTGGCGCGGTGCTGCCCCGGTGCAGCACGCGGTGATGGCCGGGGACGACGTCACCGGTGCCTCGACGTTCGTCATCGAGGAGGGCCTCGACACGGGGCCGGTTCTCGGGACGATGACCGAGACCATCCGGCCCGCAGACACGAGTGGCGACTTGCTGGAGCGTCTGGCCGTCGCCGGCGCCGGCCTGCTCGTCGCCACGATGGACGGACTCGCCTCGGGCGACCTGGTCGCCAAAACCCAACCGCTGGAGGGGATCTCGCTTGCACCCAAGATCTCGGTCGAGGACGCGCGCATCCTCTGGAACCGCCCCGCGCACGTGGTCGACCGGCAGGTGCGGGGTTGCACACCCAACCCCGGTGCGTGGACCACCTTCCGGGGAGAGCGGGTCAAGGTCCTCCCCGTGGCACCCGCGCCGGTCCCGGGCCTGCTCGACCTGCCCCCCGGCACGCTGAGCGTCTCGAAGAACGCCGTCGACGTCGCGACAGCCGGTGGCGTCGTCCGGCTCGGCACCGTCCACGCGCACGGCAAGAAGGCCATGCCTGCCGCCGACTGGGCCCGCGGTAGCCGGGTCGAGCCAGGGGAGCGGTTCGCCGATGCCTGACCGCCGCAAGCCGGGTGACCGGTCCCGCCAGCGCCCCGCTGAACGGGCCCGTCGCACCGATGCACCGAGACTCGCGGCGTACACCGTCATGCGTGCGGTCTCCGACGGCGCCTACGCTAATCTCGAGCTACCAAAGGTATTGCGCGACAAAGGGATCGACGGGCGTGACGCGGCCTTCGCCACCGAGCTGGTCTACGGCGCGACTCGGATGCGCGGACTCTACGACCGGGTGATCGCCGTCGCTGCGCGTCGCGACGTCGACTCGATCGATGCCAACGTCCTCGACACGCTGCGCCTCGGCACCCATCAGCTGCTCGCTATGCGGGTCCCCACCCACGCCGCGGTCGACGAGACGGTGGCGCTGGCCCGGCAGGTCAACGGCATCGGGGCATCCGGTTTCGTCAACGCGGTGATGCGTCGGGTCAGCGAACGCGGCCGCGACGCCTGGCTGGACGAGGTCGCTCCGCCAGGCGGCGACACGGTGGCCACGCTGGCGGTCCGGACCTCGCACCCCGAGTGGGTCGTGCGCGCATTGCGTGCGGCGCTGATCGGCCACGGGACCGCATCGGCCGAGACCGTCGAGGACGAGCTGACCGGGCTGCTGGAAGCGGACAACACCCCCGCGCTGGTGACCCTGGTGGCCCGTCCCGGGCTGGCCTCGGTGGACGAGCTGCTCGGGGACGGAGTGGTCCCGGCCCGCTATGCGCGGACCGGCGCCATCCTCGACCAGGGCGACCCCGGGGCGTTCCGCGCCGTCCGCGAGGGTCGGGCGGCGGTGCAGGACGAGGGTTCTCAGCTCGTGGCCCTGGCGCTGGCCGCCGCACCGGCGCAGTCCGTTCCCGGCCGACTGGAGCGGTGGCTAGACCTTTGTGCCGGGCCGGGGGGCAAGGCGGGCCTGTTGGCGGCGTTGGCGATCCAACAGGACGCCGATCTGGTCGCCAACGAGGTGAGCCACCACCGTGCGAACCTCGTGCGCTCGACACTCTCCGCTGCCGTGAGAGCCGGCCGTCCCGGACAGGTGGTGGTCCGGGAGGGCGACGGACGTGTCATCGGCGCGGACGAGCCCGAGGCATACGACCGTGTGCTCGTCGACGCTCCCTGCACCGGCCTGGGCGCTCTGCGTCGGCGTCCGGAGGCCCGCTGGAGACGACAGCCGTCAGACGTCCCGGCGCTCGCGGGTCTGCAGCGCGACCTGTTGGCGAGCGCGATCGGCGCGACTCGCGGCGGCGGCGTGGTGGTCTACGCGACCTGCAGCCCGCACCTGAACGAGACCCGGTTCGTCGTCACCGACGTGGTCAAGCGCCGCTCCGACGTCGAGCTGCTCGATGCCCGCGAGCTGTTCGTCGACCCCTCTGGCACGCCGATCGACGGCATCGGCGACGGGCCGTTCGTCCAGCTGTGGCCGCACCGGCACGACACCGATGGCATGTTCGTCGCCCTGCTTCGCAAGTCCGGCTGAATAGGCTGACCAGATGCAGATCTCGCCGAGCATCCTGTCCGCGGACTTTGCGAACCTCGAGGCCGACCTCCTCGCGATCCGTAGCGCCGACTGGGCGCACGTCGATGTGATGGACAACCATTTCGTGCCCAACCTCACCCTGGGCCTGCCTGTGGTCGAGGCGCTGGTCAAGGTGAGCCCGGTCCCGGTCGACTGCCACCTGATGATCGACGACCCCGACCGTTGGGCACCGGGTTATGCCGAGGCCGGGGCGCAGTTGGTGACGTTCCATGTAGAGGCGGCGGCCGACCCCCGCGGGTTGGCGCGGACGCTGCGTGCGGCGGGGGCGCGGGCCGGCCTCGCGGTCAAGCCGGGGACTCCGTGGGCGCCCTACGAGGACCTGCTTCCCGACCTCGACATGGTGCTGGTGATGACGGTCGAGCCGGGCTTCGGTGGGCAGTCGTTCATGGCCGACCAGCTGCCGAAGGTACGCGCGGTGAGGGAGTCGGTCCGCCGGTTCGGCGGAGAGGTGTGGGTGCAGGTGGACGGTGGAGTGAGCGCCCAGACCATCGAGCAGTGCGCCGAGGCGGGGGCGGACGTGTTCGTCGCCGGGTCGGCGGTCTACGGCGCCGACGACGTCGGTGAGGCCATCGCCGAGCTGCGCGCGCTGGTCAAAGATCCGGGCGGTCACACCCACTCCTGACCTGCCCCTCGCGTGGGCCGGGTCACGTACCCCGACGCGCGCCTGCGTGTCATACTTTCGCTGACGTGCTCCGGGGTCGGTGCAACTCCGAACCGGCGGTGACAGTCCGCGACCCGACCGCATCCAGCGGCCGGTTGATCTGGTGGAACTCCAGGACCGACGGTGAAAGTCCGGATGGTAGGCAGCACGTTGAAGGACCGACAGGTCGGCCAGGAGGCCCGCCTGTCCGCCCTTTCGGCGTCCGCGTCGGCGAGTTCAGGTATGTGTGCGGCTCCCCAGCAGGGGCGCGACGCATACGCGCTGGCCGTCGCCACGGACCCCCGTCACTCCCGGAGCTCGCCGCCCCAGTACCCGCAAACCCCTGGCTGAGCACGAGGGACGACGAAGGAGCACCACCCATGGACCTGTTGCGTTGGTTGTACGAGGCCAGCATCCCCGTCGGGGGCTACGAGCTGCACTGGCTCGAGCTCATCGGCGTCCTGTTCGGCCTGGGCTCCGCCATCGGCGGGCTGGTCCGTCGTAACTGGGCGTGGCCGGTCGGCATCGTCGGCAACGTCCTGTTGTTCTTCGTCTACATCACGGTGACGTTCGACCAGGCGGACCAGCGGGCGCCGCTGTTCGGGCAGTCCGGCCGGCAGATCTTCTTCATCATCACCAGCATCTACGGCTGGTACCGCTGGCGTCAGGTGCAGCAGCTCGGCGGCCGGGACTCGTCCGCGCCCGCGATCGTCCCGCGCTGGGCGACCAACCGCGAGCGGCTGAGCGTCGCTGTCGTCTGGCTGGTCGGCCTCGTCATCGTGCAGCAGGTGTTCGCGACCATCGGCGCCGGCTTCGAGGCACCGCGCTGGTATTACTGGTGCGACGCGTGGATCTTCATCGGCTCGATGCTGGCCACCTATGCGATGGCGCGCGGGTGGAACGAGTTCTGGCTGCTGTGGATTGCCGTCGACGTCGTCGGCGTCCCACTGCTGGTCCACTCCGGCTACATCCCGACTGCGGTCCTCTACGGCGTCTACTCAGTGTTCGTGATCTACGGCTTCCTGGTCTGGATCCGCGCGAGCCGCACCGAGACGCCCACGCCCGAACCGGAGGCCGTGCACGCCACCACCTGAGCAGAGTAGGCCAGCCCCTAGGCTGGATGGTCGTGAAGACGTTCGAGCAGCTGTACGCCGAGCTGGGCGAGAAGGCGGCGACCCGACCCGAGGGTTCGGGGACGGTCGCCGCCCTCGACGCCGGCGTGCACGCGATCGGCAAGAAGATCGTCGAGGAGGCGGCCGAGGTGTGGATGGCCGCCGAGTACGAGGACGACGAGCGCACTGCGCAGGAGATCAGCCAGCTGCTCTACCACCTGCAGGTCCTGATGCACGCCAAGGGTCTCACGCTCACCGACGTCTACACCCACCTGTAGGAAGCCAGCCGATGCTTCGAGTTGCCGTTCCCAACAAGGGTTCCCTGTCCGAGTCCGCGGTCGACATGCTCCGTGAGGCGGGATATGCGACCCGTCGCGACACCAAGGAGCTCGTCGTCCCGGATCCCGACAACGACGTCGAGTTCTTCTACCTGCGCCCTCGGGACATCGCGATCTACGTCGGCTCCGGCACCGTCGACGCAGGCGTCACCGGTCGCGACCTGCTGCTCGACAGCACGAGCAGCGCCACCGAGGTAATGCCGCTGGGGTTCGGTCGGTCGACGTTCCGGTATGCCGGTCGCCCCGGTGAGGTGTCGAAGGTCGCTGACGTCGAGGGGCGCCGGGTGGCGACCAGCTACCCCGGCCTGGTGGAGAAGGACCTGGCCGAGCACGGTGTGCGCGCCTCGGTCGTGCGGCTGGACGGCGCCGTCGAGACGGCGATCACGCTCGGCGTCGCCGACGTCATCGCCGACGTCGTCGAGACCGGCGCGACGTTGCGCAGCCAGGGCCTCGCGGTTTTCGGGGAGCCGATCCTGCGCAGCGAGGCCGTCCTGGTGCGACGCGACGCGCAGGAGAACGACGCGGCGTTCGAGGTCCTGCGCCGCCGCCTGCTGGGTGTGGTCACGGCCCGGACCTACGTGATGATGGACTACGACGTGCCCGCGGAGCTCGTCGAGCGGGCCTGCGCCATCACCCCGGGCCTCGAGTCTCCGACGGTCTCGCACCTGCAGGACCCTTCGTGGTGCGCGGTGCGCTCGATGGTTCCCCGGCCGACGACCAACCGGGTGATGGACGAGCTCTATGACCTCGGTGCCCGCGCCATCCTCGTCACCGACATCGCGGCTTGTCGACTCTGACGATGTCGACCACCGAGCAGCTGCGACCGTTCCAGAGCCGACGCGGCCGCGCTGTCGCCACCGTGATGGGCGTGCTCTCGCTCGTGGTCTTCTGCGGGCTGGCGGTGCTGTTGCCGTACGACGCCGGGTTGATGACGTTCCAGGGCGGCGACCGGGTTCTGGTCGCCGGGATCGGGGCGCTGCTGGCCGGGGTGTGCTGGCGTTATGCGACCATCCGCGCGGTTCCCGGTCCGCAGGGGCTGCTCGTGCGCAACCTGGTCAGCAGTCGGCGCATCCCCTGGACCGAGGTGGTCACCGTGGAGTTCGGAGACGGGGCTCCTTGGGTGACGCTCGAGCTGGACGACACCGACACGGTCGCCGTCATGGCGATCCAGCGGGCCGACGGACCGTCGTCGATGACGGAGGCCACCCGGTTGGCTGGGCTGGTGCGCGATCTCGGAGCGCTCCCGGGGCACCCCTGACCGGACTCACATCTTCCATCACCGGACTCACGATCTGCCCGGTTTCCGCGGCCGCGCGACCCGGAAAACCCGCGAAGACGTGAGTTCGGTCGGGAGGGTGGGTGTTCGGTGGAGGGTGGGAGCTCGGAGGAGCCGGGTCAGGGGTCGGTCGCTGCGAAGGCTCACAGCGTCTCGATGGTCGTGACCACCGTCGTGACCGACGGCGTCCTGGGCGTCGACGAGAACCCGAACCGGCACGGCGGGTCGACGGGAGCCAACCGGCCGAGGTCAACGCCGTCCAAGGCCCCGGCAGCGCCGAGAACGTGGTGCATGTCGGTCGCGCCGTACCACTCGCGGCGGCCCTCTCTGGCCGTGCCCCGAGTCCGGACACCGTCGACGAGCAGGCCGGCCAGCGGGTCGACGAGGGTCGCCCAGGTGGTGCTCGTGGCCAACGGGCGAGGCACCGTATGCAGCAGCCAGCCGAGCGGGGTCCGCGTGCCGACGTCGATGGCAAGCGACAACGACGGGCTCGTCACGGACCAGCCGGTGTCGGACTCGACGAGCGTGACCGGCTCGATCCGCACCTCGTCGAAGACGTAGGTCGACTCGATGACGCCGCGGACGGCGTCGTCAGGGGCGAGCAGCACGCGATGTCCATCGGGCCGCTCGAGCATGACGTCAGCGAAACGACCCAGCGGCGTCGACGCCCAGCTGCCCACCACGAGCCGGGTCCCGGAGGTGGTGCCCACGCCGGCGATCCGGCCCGCATAGCGCTGCCGCCTCGCTGCACCTCCGGCGGGCGTCATGGGCGAGCCTGCGGCAGGCCGGCCCGCTTCATGGCGCGCTGCATGACGTCGGCCATCGCGGCGTACCCGACGTCGTTGGGGTGGAACGTGTCCGCCGCGAGCATGCCTCGCCACGACCGCGGCCCTTCGGCGCGCATGTCGGCGACGACGACCTGACCGGCCCGGCCTCTGGCGGCAACGAGATCGCTCACCCGGTTCGCCTCCCGGGTCGGGTTGGGCAGGTTCGAGACGACGGCGTGCCGTGGGAGCCGGTCGAGCAGCGCCTCGAACCGGTCGCCCAGCCCACGGCTCCACCGCGGCGAGACGATGTCGTTCGAGCCGGCGATGCAGGTCACAAGGGCTGGCGCGCCCTCTGCCTCGGTGAGCGCGTCGAGCGCCCGGATCTGGTGCTCGAGCACCTCCGCGACGCGCGCGCCGCTGACCGACAGGTTGACGACGCGGTGCTCCCACCCGTCAGCGCGGAGGCGGTCGCTCAGCTGCCCGACCCAGCCCCGATCGTAGTCCGAGGCGCCGATGCCCTGGGTCATCGAGTCGCCGAGGGCCACCCAGAGCGGACCCGAGCGCTGCAGGGCCGCGACGTTGGCCTGGGCCCAGCGTTCGGCATAAGGCTGCGTCTGCTCCTGGACGCGGCGCACTCCCGGCAGCACCGTGCCGAGCAGCTGGATGACCCGGCCCGGCGGTCGTGGGCTGAGGTTGGAGTAGTCGAAGTCGTGGATCACCGCTCAGGCCACCGTGCGCATTGCGGGCCGGAGCGCCGCGACGACGACGAGCTGGGGCACCATCAGAAGGGCGAGGACCAGCCACACGCCATGGAACCCGCCGGTCCGGTCGAGGATGACACCCATGACGACCGGCCCGAACGAGGCGATGCCGTATCCCACGAGGAACCCCATCGCGCTCAACCCACCGCTTGCCTGAGGGGTCGAGGCGAACCGGACCAGCAGCACCAGCGCCACGGCGAACGCCCCACCCTGCCCCAGCCCGACGAGGACGGCCCACAGCCATGGCGCGCTGGCGGGCGCAAGGAGCAGCCCGAGCAGCCCCGACGTGGCCAGACCGGTGACCGGCACGAGCAGGAACCGCAGGTCGCTCACCCGGTCGCTGACCACCGGCATGACCAGCCCGGCGACGATCTGGACGGCACTGAACAGCGACAGGAGATAGCCGGCGTGCTCGCGGTCCCAGCCCAGGCGCACGAACGACGGTGCCAGCCAGGCGAGCGTCGAGTAGAACGCCCATGACTGGGTGACGAGGTACGCCGCGATCAGCCAGGCCGTCGGGTGTCGCCACGGCAGCCGGGTATGCGCGGACCCGGACGTCACGTCGTCGCGGTGCCGAAGGACCGCACGCGTCAACGGTGTCCACGCGACGAGGCCGACCAGCCCGACGACCGCCCAGCTGGCCAGCGAGCGCTCCCAGGACCCGAGAACGCCAGCCAGCGGTGCCGACAGGGCCGCCGAGGCGGTCGCGCCGAGCATCATCGCCAGCATGTAGACGCCGGTCGCGAGCCCGACCCGTTCCGCTGGGAACAGGGTCTTGACCAGTCGCGGCAGCAGCGTCCCCGCCACCGCGATCCCCACCCCCGCGACCAGCGTCGCGGCATACAGGACGACGACGTTCGCACCCCGCCACCGCAAAGCCGAGCCGAACGTCATCATGATGACCGCAGCGAAAACCGTTGGGACAGAACCCCATCGACTGCTCGCCCAATGGGCGACAGGGGCGAAGAGGCCCATGCACAGCACGGGGAGCGTGGTGAGGACGCCGACGCCCGCGGAAGACAGGTGCAGGTCGTTCGTGATCAACCCGACCAGCGGCGGGACCCCGGCCAGCGCGAGACGGAGGTTCGCCGCCACGGCCACCAGGCCGACCGCCAGAACCCAGGTGGGCGGCAGCCATGAGGGGGCTCGACCTGCAGGTGCCGGGACGGCATTCGCTGACGGTCGGGGAACGGCGCTGGTCATGGTTCGGCCAGTCTCACACGCACGGCTCCGCACGACTCACCGGTGCGGCGGTCAAGTTGCGGACAACGGGACGCTCGTGTCGATGACGACGTCGGCGCGGTCCCGGGTCCGGTCCGCGGCAAACAACGCCACCTCCTGGCGCGCCCACCGTTCCCAGTTAGGCCGGTATGCCTCGCCGTCGCGGGCGATCCCGCGCTCGAACCGGACGTCGCGCGGCGCCTCCACCCAGACCCGCACCGAGGCATAGGTGCCCGCCGTTCCAACGCTGGACCCCACCCCCTCCAGAACCAGCAGCGACACCATCGGCACCTCCGCGGTGCCGCCCCAGCGGTCGCGCATCCAGTCCCACCGCCGGTATGCCGCGCGCTCCCCCCGCGCGAGCGGCTCGAGGACCTGGCTGGTCACGAGCGGCACAGCGTCGGCGAGGCCGTCCCAGCCGGGATAGATCGCGTCCAGGTGAACCACAGGGACATGGAGGGCGGCCGCGAGCCGCCGGGAGAGTGTCGTCTTGCCGGCTGCGCTGGGACCGTCCACCGCGACCACCGTCACGGCGCCGCAACGAGGTTCGGCGGAAGCGGCGAGCCGCAGGACCTCCGCGAGCCCGGTATCGGCGTCGACGGCGTCCATCTGCGGAGGGTAACGCCGCGTCTGCCGACGGCTCAGCAGGCGGCTCGGTAGCGTGACGCCCATGAGCGTCGCGACCCGGGTCATCGCCTGCCTCGACGTCGACGCCGGCCGGGTGGTCAAGGGCGTCAACTTCGAGAACCTGCGCGACGCAGGAGACCCGGTCGAGCTGGCAAAGGTCTACGACGCGCAGGGAGTCGACGAGCTGACCTTCCTCGACGTGACCGCCAGCAGCGGAGACCGGCAGACCACCTATGAGATCGTCACCCGCACCGCGGAGCAGGTGTTCATCCCGCTCACGGTCGGTGGTGGGGTGCGCTCCGTTGCTGACGTCGACCGGTTGCTTCGGGCGGGCGCCGACAAGGTCGGCGTCAACACTGCGGCGATCGCGCGTCCGGAGCTGATCTCCGAGATCTCCGACCGGTTCGGGGGACAGGTGTTAGTGCTGTCCGCCGACGTGCGTCGACGTGTGGGTGACGACGGACGGCGGACCGACGACTTCGTCATGACGACCCACGGCGGGCGTACTCCCGTCGACCTCGACGCCGTCGAGTGGTGCGCGCGCGCCGCAGCGCTCGGGGCGGGGGAGATCCTGCTCAACTCGATGGACGCCGACGGCACCAAGGAGGGCTTCGACCTCGAGCTTATCGAACGCGTCCGGGACGCCGTGCACGTTCCGATCATTGCGAGCGGGGGGGCCGGCCGCGCCGAGGACTTCGTCGACGCCGTGCGTGCGGGAGCGGACGCAGTCCTGGCGGCGAGTGTCTTCCACTTCGGCGAGCTCACGGTGGCACAGGTGAAGCACGCGATGCGCGCGGTCGGCATCACGGTCCGTTAGGCGAAGAGGCGCACCGGTCTACCGGCCTGCTGGGTCAGCCCATACCGAGGTGGGCGGCCTCGAGCTCGGCCACCGCGTCACCAGGCCCGTCGAGCTCCACCTCGGCTACCCGGCCCCGCCCCGAGGCGAAGAGCATGAGCTCACCAGGTGTGCCGCGAAGGATGACCGTCCCCGACTCGCCGGGCTTGCTCACGGCCGCCCGGCCGTGTCCCTCGGCGACGAGCACAACCCCGCTGGGGACCTTGCGGAACATCAGCTTGCCGCCCCGCTTGAGGCTGTCCCAGAGGGACCGCTCCAGGCCGACGTCGAGCGCCCGCCGCTCGAAACCCGGTGCGCCGCGCAGCAGGTCCTCGTGGTGGATGAAGAACTCCATGCCGTTCACGGCCTCATCTACGCGTCCGACCCGGGTCGGTGACCACTTCGGCGGGCCGGTGCGGACTCGGTCCACCAAGGTGGGCCAGTCCCCGCTGGCGAGCGCATGCATAGCCGCGTCGAGCCGTCCTTTGAGCGGCGGGACGAACATCCCGAGCGCGAGGTCGGGTCGCGAGTCCCGGATCGCGAGGTGCGCCGCGAGGTCGCGGGCCAGCCAGGGGTCGTCGATAGTCGGGGCGTCGGGGCCGAGGCGCACGAACGAGTCGCAGATCGCGTGGCGTTCCTGCTGCGCGTAGGAGGTCATAGCCTCATCGTGTCAAACCCCGTCGCAGCGAGCCTGCCGAGGCCCACACCCTCACGCCATGTCCCACGGCACGATCACCCTCGTCGGACCCGATATCGCCCGTCAGGCGGAGTTCCTGGCGATGGCCGACGAGTTCGGCGAGGACGTCCCCGAGGGCCTGGTCCCGAGCACGTCCCGCTGGGTTGTGCAGGACGGTCGGCTGGTCGGGTTCGTCGCACTGCGGCACGAGCTGAACGCGTTCCTGTTCGAGGAGGGCGGCTACATCGGGTATGCCGTCCGGCCCACCGCACGGGGCCGCGGGATTGCCACTGCCGCAGCGGCATTGGCTCTGCTGGAGGCGCGCCACCTCGCCATCGAGCGGGTCTTGCTGACCTGTGACGACGCGAACGTGGCTTCCGCAACGGTCATCGAACGCAACGGCGGCGTCCTGGAGGACGTCCGTGGCGGTAAGCGGCGCTACTGGGTGGAGCCCGCCGGGCAGGGCCCGAGGTCCACGCGCCGCGCGCTGCCGGCCCCGGGCATACACCAGCAGGTCTGTCTGTTGGTCGTGAGAGGCTGACCGGTCGTCAGCGTCGACGCCCGCACCACTCGACTCACCACCACCTCCAGGGGGAACCACCGTTGTCGACGCTCGTCCCGGTCCCGACCAACGCCACCCTTCGACGGGGTTTTCGGGTCATCGGACGCGGGATGCGGGAGCAGAAGGCGTGGGTGGGGATCTCGATCCTCGGTAGCACCGTCTACGGGATCATGACGGGCGGCACCGCGTGGGTTATCGGGCGTGTCACGCAGGACACGGTCGCTCCCGCGATTGCCGCGCACCAGGTCAGCGCCTCGCAGCTGACCGGCGCCGGGCTTCTGCTCGCGGCCGTGGTCCTGGTCAACGTCGCCGGGATCGTGGTCCGGCGGATGGCCGCCGGCGTCGCCGTCTACAACCTCGGCGCGACCTACCGGCGACGGGTGACCCGCCAGTACCTCCGCCTGCCGCTCAGCTGGCACCACCGTCACCCGTCGGGGCAGCTGCTGTCCAACGCGAACTCCGACGTCGAGTCGATGTGGAACGTCTTCCAGCCGCTGCCTATGGCGATCGGCGTCATCGTCATGCTCGTCTTCGGGGCGGTCCAGATGTTCATCGTCGACCCGTTCTTGGCGGCGATCGGGATGACGGTCTTCCCGGGTCTCTTCCTGGTCAACCTGGCCTTCCAACGCGTCATGTCCCCGAAGGTGACCCGCGTCCAGCAGCTGCGGGCCGAGGTCTCCGAGGTCGCCCACGAGAGCTTCGAGGCGGCGCTGGTCGTCAAGAGCCTGGGCCGCGAGGACCAGGAGGCCGCCCGGTTCACTGCCGTCACGCACCAGCTGCGCGACTCCAACATCGCCGTGGGCCGCACCAGGGGAGTCTTCGACCCGGCCATCGAGGCGATCCCGACGCTCGGCACGCTCGCCGTCCTCGCGGTCGGGGTCTGGCGCGTCTCGACCGGCCACCTCACGGCTGCCGAGGTCGTCCAGATCGCCTACCTGTTCTCCATCCTCGCCTTCCCGGTGCGCGCGCTCGGCTGGGTGCTGGCCGAGATGCCACGTTCGGTCGTCGGCTGGGACCGGGTGCAGGCCGTGCTGGGGGCGACCGGCTCGATGGAGCACGGCTCCGACTCACTACCCGACCGGGGCGCGAGCCGGCTGCAGGTCGAGAACATCTCGTACGCCTACGAGGTCGACCTCGAGGGTGGCGAGACCGCCCGCAACCCAGCGCTCACCGGCGTCACGCTCGACCTCCCGGCGCGCGGCACGACGGCGCTCGTCGGCCCGACGGGTTCAGGCAAGTCGACGCTGACCAACCTCGTAGTACGCCTCGTCGATCCCGACTCGGGGGCAGTGCTCGTGGATGGGATCGACCTGCGGACGGTGCGCAAGGGCGGCATCTCCGACACCACCGCGCTGGTCGCGCAGCAGACCTTCATGTTCGACGACACGGTGCGTGGCAATGTCACGCTCGGTGTCGACCGCACCGACGACGAGGTGTGGGACGCGTTGCGGGTGGCCCAAGGTCACGGGTTCGTGGCGCACCTCCCCGCCGGGATCGACACGCGGGTGGGAGAGCGAGGCGCCAGCCTGTCCGGAGGCCAGCGCCAGCGGGTCGCCCTGGCGCGAGCGGTCATCCGCCGGCCCCAGCTGCTGGTCCTCGACGACGCGACATCCGCTGTCGACCCTGCTGTCGAGCAGGCCATCCTCGCCGGGCTGCGCGAGGCGAGCTCGGGCACCACCGTCCTCGTCGTCGCCTACCGGATGGCGACCATCACGCTCGCCGACGACGTCGTCTACCTGGAAGAGGGTCGCGTCGTCGACCACGGCACCCATGAACAGCTGCTCGACCGTTGTTCTGGTTACCAGCGACTCGTGACGGCGTACGCCCGCGAGGCCGCCGAGCGGGCCGCCGTCGCCGCCGACGAAGAGGCGATGGCCGAGAGCGTCGGGGCAGAGCGATGAGTATGCGTTCGGCCCCGATCACCGACCACTCCGGCATCGAGTCCGGTCAGGAGCTGAGCACCTGGGCAACCCTCAAGCGCGGCGTCGAGCTGTCGCCGGAGCTGCGTAGGGGTATCGGTGTGACGGTCGTGCTCGCGGTCCTGTCGACGTTGGGCAAGGTGATGATCCCGTTCGTCGTCCAGCGCACCACGGACGAAGGGATCATGGGTTCGAGCGGGCCGGACTCCGGCATCGTGCTGCGCTACGTCATGCTCGCCCTGGTGGGCGTGGCTGTCACCGCAGTCAGCTCCTACCTCGTCAACGTCCGGTTGTTCACCGCGTCCGAGAACGGCCTGTCGACCCTGCGGATCAAGGCGTTCCGCCACATCCACGACCTGTCGATGCTGACCCAGAACACCGAACGCCGCGGCTCGCTCGTCTCCCGCGTCACCTCGGACGTCGACACGATCTCGATGTTCGTCCAGTTCGGCGGCCTGATGCTCATGGTCAACCTCGCCCAGCTGCTGCTGGCGACCGTGCTGATGGTGGTCTACAGCCCACCGCTCGCCGCGGTCGTGTGGATCTGCTTCCTCCCGCTCTTCTTCATAATCCGACGCTTCCAGGGGATCGTCGGTCGTGCCTACACCGCCGTACGCCAACGGGTCGGGGACATGCTCAGCGCGATCTCCGAGGCGGTCGTCGGTGCGGCGACGATCCGCGCATACGGCGTCGAGGAGCGCACTGCCGCCCGCATCGACGACGCCGTCGACCAGCACCGCCGCGCCGCCATCGGAGCCCAGGTCCGTTCCGTGCTCGCCTTCACCAGCGGCCAGCTCGTCTCCGGGCTCACGACGGCCATCGTCATCGTCGTGGGCACCCTGCTCGCCGTGGACGGCCGGCTCACGCTGGGCGAGCTGCTCGCCTTCTTGTTCCTCGTCAACCTGTTCACCACGCCCGTCCAGCAGGCCACCGAGATCCTCAACGAGATGCAGAACGCGGTCGCCGGATGGCGGCGCGTGATCGGGATCATCGACACACACGCTGACGTCGCCGACCCGGCCGCGTCCGGCGTCGACCTGCCCCGGGGACCGATCACGGTCGGGTTCGACGCAGTGAGCTTCTCCTATCCCGGCGGGGACCAGGTGCTCCACGACATCAACCTGCGGATCGCACCGCGCTCGCGGGTCGCCATCGTGGGCGAGACCGGTTCGGGCAAGTCCACGCTCGCGAAGCTGCTGACCCGGCTGATGGACCCGTCCGACGGGGCGGTCACCATCGACGGCGTCGACCTGCGGACCGTCCGGTTCGGGTCGCTACGCAACCGCGTCGTCCTCGTGCCCCAGGAGGGGTTCCTGTTCGACGCGTCGCTGCTGGACAACATCCGGTTCGGCGCTCCCGGGGCGAGCGAGGACGACGTGCTCCTCACCATGACCGAGCTCGGGCTCGACTCCTGGCTGGGGACGCTGCCCCAGGGACTGGCCACCGACGTCGGTCAACGCGGTGAGTCGCTGTCGGCGGGAGAGCGGCAGCTGGTCGCGTTGGCTCGTGCCTACCTCGCCGACCCCGACCTGCTCGTCCTCGACGAAGCCACCTCTGCGGTCGACCCGAGCACGGAGGTCCGGATCCAGCGGGCCCTCGAGGGCCTCACCCGGGGCCGTACCTCGATCGCGATCGCGCACCGGCTCTCCACCGCGCAGGCTGCCGACGAGGTGATCGTCGTCGACGACGGCCGGATCGTCGAACGCGGCCCGCACACCGAGCTCGTCGGGGCGGGCGGGGTCTACTCCCACCTGCACGAGTCGTGGGTGGCCCAGCAGCGCGCCTGAGGCTTCTCGGCTCGAGGGTCCGGCGCAAGCCGTGCTGCCTCGGACCAGCCGGTATGCCGCGACGCGGACTGGCCGAACGGCTGACAACAAGGTTCGGCAGAATGTCAGCGTGCCCGACACGACCGACACCATCACCCTCGACCCCCGGGTCGCCGACCTGCTGACCCGAGACGCCGCGGGACTCGTGGCCGCGGTCGTCCAGCAGCAGGACACCGGCGAGGTGCTGATGGTCGGCTGGATGAACGATGACGCCCTGGCCCGCACGCTGACCACGGGCCGGGTGACGTTCTGGTCACGCAGCCGGCAGGAGCTCTGGCGCAAGGGGGACACGTCCGGGCACGTCCAGTGGGTGCGGTCGGTGTCCCTGGACTGCGACGGTGACGCGCTGCTCGTGCAGGTCGACCAGGTGGGTGCGGCCTGTCACACCGGCGACCGCACCTGCTTCGAGGCGCGTCCGCTCGCCGCGGTTCGCGGCGGTCCGGAGCCGGACCGTGCCTGATGTCGAGGCCGACCTCGGCTGGGGTGGGACCTGGCCCAGCCTGAACTTGTTCTCTGAGCTGGCCCGCACGCGCCGCGTCATCCCGGTCGTCAGACGGCTGCTCGCCGACGGTGAGACGCCACTCGGGCTCTACCGCAAGCTGGCCCGCGGCGAACCGGGGACATTCCTCCTGGAGTCGGCCGAGCACGGCGGCGTCTGGTCGCGGTACTCGATTGTCGGTGCCCGCAGCCACGCCACGTTGACCGAGAAGGACGGAGAGGCGTACTGGATCGGGGAACCTCCGGTCGGCGTCCCCACGAACGGCGACCCTACGGCCGCCCTGCGCGACACCCTCGCAACCCTGGCCACCGCACGCATCGCGGGGCTTCCACCGCTCACCGGTGGCATGGTCGGGTGCATCACCTACGACGCCGTACGCCGGTGGGAGCGGGTCCCCGACGACGGCCGCGACGACTTGGACCTGCCTGAGATCGGCATGCTCTTCGCCACGGACCTAGCGGTCCTCGACCACTCCGACGGCTCGGTGCTGTTGGTGGCCAACGTCGTCAACTTCGACGACACGGACGAGCGCGTCGAGTGGGCCTGGGCCGACGGGGTGGATCGCCTCGACCGGATGACCGAGCAGCTTGCCGAACCGGCCGACAGCACCGTCTCGGTCATCGAGCCGACTCAGCAGCCGCTCACCAGCTCACACACCCAGACCGAGTTCCACGACATGGTCGAACGCAGCAAGGAGGCGATCCGGGCGGGGGAGGCCTTCCAGATCGTTGTCTCGCAACGCTTCTCGATGCCGTGCCCCGCCGAGTCGCTCGACGTCTACCGGGCGCTCCGGGCGTCGAACCCCAGCCCATATATGTACTTTGTCCGCCTCCCGCACCCCGACGGGTCCGCCTACGACATTGTCGGATCCAGTCCGGAGGCACTCGTCAAGGTCACCGGCCGCCGCGTGATCACGCATCCGATCGCCGGGTCGCGACCGCGGGGGAAGACGCCCGAGGACGACGTGTGGCTGGCGGACGAGCTGGCCGCTGACGAGAAGGAACAGGCCGAGCACCTCATGCTCGTCGACCTGTCGCGCAACGACCTGCAGAGGGTCTGCGGCGCGGGCACTGTGGACACCGTGGAGTTCATGACGGTCCGGCGGTACAGCCACATCATGCATCTCGAGTCGACGGTGGTGGGCGAGCTCGAACCCGGGCGGACGGCATACGACGCCCTGGTCGCGACGTTCCCCGCGGGCACCCTCAGCGGGGCGCCGAAACCTCGCGCCATGGCCTTGATCGACCAGTTCGAGCAGCTGCGGCGTGGGGTCTACGGCGGGATAGTCGGCTACCTCGACTTCGCCGGCGACCTCGACACGGCGATCGCGATCCGCACCGCGGTCGTGAAGGACGGCGTCGCGCACATCCAGGCGGGCGCCGGCATCGTCGCCGACTCGGTGCCGCAGCTGGAGTACGAGGAGACGCAGCACAAGGCTGCGGCGGTCGTCCGCGCGGTCCGGGCGGCCAGCGGGATGCGTACGCCCGTCACCCGGGTGCACCGGTGAGGTCGCTGATGACCAAGCGGTCGGTGTCGCTGCTCGTCGCGCTGCCCGCACTGGTGCTGCTCCTCGGCACCAGCCGGACCTGGCTGACCGGTCGCAGCACGGAGCCGCTGCTCGGCGGTGGCAACGTGTCCGCGACAGGTTCGCAGCTCGCTCCGGGCGTCCTCGCTCTTGGTCTGGTATGCCTGGCAGCGCTGGTCGCGATGCTCACCGGCGGCCCGCGGATCCGTCGGACGGCGTCGGTTCTGGCCCTGCTGGCCGCGGGTGGGGCCGTCGCCCTGACCATCGGCACGGTCACCGACCAAGCGGGATCACTCGGCCGGGTCGCCGCGTCCGGGCTCGGTCGCACGGGGCAGGTTGCCACCACGGCGACGGCGACGGGCTGGCTGTGGGTCACCGTCGTCGCCGCTTTCGCTCTGGTGCTCACCGCCGTGCTCGGGGCCGTCGCTGTGGGCAGGTGGGCGGGGCTCTCGGCACGTTTCGAGAGCCCGGCAACCGCGGGCGCCGGAGAGTCTGCTCAGGCAGGTGGAGGGTCAGATGCCGCGGCGGCGGATGCGACGGCAGCCGGACGGGGCACCCGGCGCAGCGCCTGGGACGAGGTTAGCGAGGGTCGGGACCCGACGTTGACCCCAGCCGGAGACGACCACCTCGGTCCTGATCCCGGTGCCGACCTCGACGGGGACTCCCGGGCGACCCACACGATGCAGGACCCGACCTGACGAGACCGACCTGACATGATGAGCGCAGTCACGAGCGTCGCAACCGAGGAGCACTGCATGACCGAGTCCGCTGGGGTCGACCACGAGATGCACGAGGACCACGGCCACAGCACCGCCGCGTGGACCGCCGTCGCTTTCATCATGGCCGGCTCCCTCGTGATGTCCATCGCCGTGGTCTTCCCATCGGTGCTGGGTTTTGTCATCGGGGCGGTCGTGGTCGTCATCGGGATCATCCTGGGCAAGGTGCTGTCGATGGCGGGCTACGGTTCCACGGCAGGCACCCGCGAGGCGTCCCACCGCACGGGCACCGCGTCAGCGGACCTGCCGGGTCGCAACCAGCACGACTCCGGCACCTCGTAGCCTTCAGAGGCTCTTCGGGCGCTCGACCGCCCTTCGACGCCCGTTCGACTCCCGTTCGATGGCCACGGCGATTCCACGGTAGAACCCACCGCGCCAACGTCAAAGGGCTCAAACCTGCCATTGGCAGCCCTTCGACGACTATGTTTCACGGTGTCGCGCACCGTGTGGCGCCGACAGGCATTCAACAGCAGGCAGTAACACGCAGTAACACGCAGGAGCACCGTCGGGGCGCAGGGCTCGGACGGTGGTGTCGTCACAGAGAGGGCGCCCACCCATGACCTTTGGCACCGAACCCCCGCCGTCCTCGGGCGACGACCAGCACGACCCCGACCAGGACAGCCCTGAGACGCGGCCGATCAGCGCTCACGAGCCGGGGCCGACACCGGGTTACGGCGCGCCACCACCCCCGCCCCCCCCGCCTCCACCGGCCGGGTCCATGCCGCAACCGACGCCACCGTCGACGCCACCGTCGACCCCTCCGTCGACCCCACCTCCGGCGTCACCACCGTCGGGCTACGGCCCCTCGTCCCCGGGAAGCTACTCGGCAGCGCCGACCGGGCCGTTTGCGTCCTCGCCCGGCGGGCCTTCCACGCCTCCGCCCACCGGCCAGTCCTTCGGGTCCTCGCTGACCCCACCGACCGCGGACCAGGCCAAAGGCTTCTTGGCGAAGCTTTTCGACCTCTCGTTCAGCTCGTTCGTGACGCCCTCGGTCGTCAAGGTCCTGTACGTCGTCTCGATCGTCCTCGTCGTGATCGGCTGGCTGGGGTACTCCATCGCGGCATTCCGGCTGAACGCCTTCGTCGGACTGCTCGTCCTGGTCATCGTCGGCCCACTTTTTGCGCTGTTCTGGCTGATCCTGCTCCGGGTGACCCTCGAGCTCTACATCGCCGTCATCCGCATCGCGGAGGACGTCCGCACCCTGACCCGGAAGTGACCGGCTGACCGCAGCCGACCCACCCGTCCACCAGAGAAAGGCTCAACCATGTCCTACGGCACCCCGCCGCCGCCTCCGTCCGAGGACGACCGGTCGGACCCGACCTCGGAGCCGCAGACGCCCAGCGACGCTCCGTCGCCGCCGTCCTACGGCCAGGCACCGCCGCCTCCTCCGCCGTCCGACTACGGCCAGGCGGCGCCCCCGCCGCCTCCACCACCGGCCGACTACGGTCAGTCACCGCCTCCGCCGTCCGGTTACGGCCAGGCCCCGCCGCCGGCATACAACGACCCGAACCAGCCCTATGGCGGGGCGGCACCGGCGTACACCGGGCCTTACGAGCAGGCACCGGCCAGCTCGGTCGGCACCTTGGCCCAGTGGCCGCAGCGCGCCCTGGGATGGCTCATCGACTTCGTGGTCCTCTACATCCCGGGTTATATCCTGTATTTCATCGGACTCCCCAAGGCGGACCCCGTCACCGGGCTGCCAGGCAGTTTCGGGGTGGCGTACTACCTCGGCGCCCTCTACATCCTCGCCGTGGCGATCTACAACCGTTGGTACAGGGGCGGCACAACCGGCCAGACGATCGGTCGCGGAGTCGCCGGAGTCAAGGTGGTCCGTGAGTCCGACGGGCAGGTCCTCGGCATGGGGATGGCGTTCGTGCGAGACCTCGCGCACATCGTCGACAGCATCATCTGCTATGTCGGGTGGCTCTTCCCCCTCTGGGACAGCAAGCGCCAGACGATCGCCGACAAGATCATGAGCACGGTATCGGTCACCGTCCCGAAGGGCTGACGGCACAGCTGCGGCCCCAGGACCATGACCGACCTCGCAGCGCCCGGAACCGCGACCAGCTCGCGGGTCCGGGCGCTGCGTGCGCCGGCCGCCGGACTCATCACAGTCGGACTCGCGGCGGGCTGGCTGCATCGCACCGACGGATCTGCCGTGCTGCCTGGGAACCTCCTGTCCTGCCCATTGCACGCCACCACCGGCCTCTGGTGCCCGTTCTGCGGTGGGCTGCGATGCGTGGGGGCACTGACCCGAGGTGACCTGTCCGCGGCCCTGTCCTTCAACGTCGTCGTCGTCGCCCTGCTACCGGTGTTGGCGGTCTGGTGGTGCCTGGCCACCCGAGCCGCGTGGGAGGGTCGTCATGACGGCGCCGCACGGGTCACGAACCGGTTCTGGCTAGGTCTGGGCCTGGTCCTGGCCGTGTTCACCGTGTGGCGCAACCTGCCGCAGCTGGCCGGCGGAGCGTGGCTGGCACCGTAGCCCCGGGCACGTAGCCTTGGCGCGTGTCCCGCAACGCGTCCTCCGCCGTCGAGGTCCCCAGTGTCCTGGCCGACATCGTGGCCGGTGTCCGCGCAGACCTCGACGATCGCCGACGCCGCACGACGCTGGCCGACCTCGAGCGCCGCCTCGACACCGTCCCGCTGGCCCTCGACGCCGAGTCGTCGCTGCGCTCGGCCGCCGGCATCGCGGTCATCGCCGAGGTCAAGCGAGCCAGCCC
This sequence comes from Lapillicoccus sp., assembly GCF_039935575.1. Taxonomy (GTDB): domain Bacteria; phylum Actinomycetota; class Actinomycetes; order Actinomycetales; family Dermatophilaceae; genus Lapillicoccus. Next base: position 18,695 of record NZ_JBDTKA010000021.1, on the reverse strand, counting down.
GAGCAGGGGCGGCCTCGCCGCCATCGCGGATCCAGCGGCCCTGGCGGTCTCGTACGTGGCTGGTGGGGCCAGTGCGGTCAGCGTGCTCACCGAGCAGCGCCGGTTCGGCGGCAGCCTGCATGACCTCGACGCCGTCCGGGCGGCGATACGGGTTCCGTTGCTGCGCAAGGACTTCATCGTCGACACCTACCAGGTCATCGAGGCCCGGGCCCACGGCGCCGACCTCATCCTGCTCATCGTCGCGGCTCTCGCCCAGCCCGACTTCGTTGCCCTCAAGGAGCAGGCCGAGGAGCTCGGGATGACCGCCCTCGTCGAGGTGCACGACGAGGAGGAGACGCGGCGCGCGCTCGACGGCGGTGCCCGTGTCCTCGGCGTCAACGCCCGCAACCTGCGCACCCTGGACGTCGACCGCTCGACCTTCGCCCGACTACGACCCCTCGTCCCCGACTCAGTCGTCACCGTCGCCGAGTCCGGTGTCCGCTCCGTGGAAGACGTGCGCGAGTACGCCGCAGCCGGGGCCAGAGCGGTCCTGGTCGGTGAGGCGCTCGTCATCGGAGGCGACCCGGCCGGCGCGGTCGCCGCATACGCGGACGTGCCGTTCGTCGGGGAGCCGGCCGCCCGTCAGGAGGCACGCGCGTGACGACACCGGGCCGGTTCGGCGCGTTCGGCGGGCGGTTCGTCCCCGAGGCGCTCATCCCGGCGCTCGAGCAGCTCGACGAGGTGCGCCTCAAGGCGATGGTCGACCCCGAGTTCGTCGGCGAGCTCGAGCGTCTGCACCGCACCTACACGGGCCGGCCGAGCATCATCACCGAAGTGCCCCGCTTCGCCGAGCACGCCGGGGGGGCTCGGGTCATCCTCAAGCGCGAGGACCTCAACCACACCGGGTCCCACAAGATCAACACCGTGCTCGGCCAGGCTCTGCTGACCAAACGGATGGGCAAGACCCGGGTCATCGCCGAGACGGGAGCGGGTCAGCATGGCGTCGCGACCGCGACCGCGGCGGCCCTGCTCGGGCTTGACTGCGTCGTCTACATGGGCAAGGTCGACACCGAACGCCAGGCCCTCAACGTCGCGCGGATGCGTCTGCTCGGTGCCGAGGTCGTCGCCGTCACGAACGGTAGCCAGACCCTCAAGGACGCAGTCAACGAGGCCCTGCGTGACTGGGTGGCCAACGTGGACGACACCCACTACGTGCTCGGCACGGTCACCGGTCCGCACCCGTTTCCCGAGATGGTCCGCGACTTCCACCGCGTCATCGGTGTCGAGGCGCGAGCCCAGGTCCTCGACCTGGTCGGACGCCTGCCCGACGTGGTCCTCGCCTGCGTCGGCGGCGGGTCCAACGCGATGGGCATCTTCCACCGGTTCCTCGACGACTCCTCCGTTCGCCTGGTCGGTCTGGAGGCTGGCGGGCACGGGATCGCCTCGGGCAGGCACGCCTCGCGGTTTGCCTCGGGGGTCCCGGGTGTGCTGCACGGTGCCTACACCTACGTCATGCAGGACGACGACGGTCAGACGATCGAGTCGCACTCGGTCTCCGCCGGGCTGGACTACCCGAGCGTCGGCCCGGAGCACTCCTACCTGCTCGACAGCGGCCGCGCCGAGTACCGCTCGATCACGGACGACCAGGCGATGGAGGCCTTCCGGCTGCTCTGCCGCACCGAGGGGATCATCCCGGCCATCGAGTCCGCCCACGCGCTGGCCGGTGCCATGCAGGTCGGGCGCGAGCTCGGTCGTGACGCCGTCCTGCTCGTCAACCTCTCGGGCCGCGGCGACAAGGACGTACACACCGCCGCCGCGTGGTTCGGCCTCCTTCCCCGTGAGCGGGAGGTGCCCCCCGATGACGAGGGTGAGGCGCCGGTCAGGGAGACCGCGCCGAGCGAGGCGGCCAAGGGCGTGGGGACGCAGGTATGAGCGGGGTCTCCGAGGTCCTCGAGCGGTGCCGCGCCGAGGGGCGGGCGGCGCTCATCGGCTACCTGCCGGTCGGCTATCCCGACGTGCCTGTCTCGATCGCGGCGATGACAGCGATGGTCAAGGCCGGCGTCGACATCGTCGAGGTCGGCGTCCCCTACAGCGACCCCGTCATCGACGGTCCGGTCAACCAGCGCGCGGCCGAGGCAGCACTCGCAGGTGGCGCGCGTGTCGACGATGTCTTCACAGCGACGAAGGCGGTGCACGACGCCGGCGCGCCTGCGCTGGTGATGACCTACTGGAACCCCGTCCTGCGCCGTGGGGTCGACCGGTTCGCCGGCGAGCTCGCGGCCGCGTCGGGTGAAGGCCTGATCACGCCCGACCTGATCCCGGACGAGGCGGGGGAGTGGGTTCGGGCGTCGGACGCATACGGGCTCGACCGCGTCTTCCTCGTCGCGCCCAGCTCGACCCCCGAGCGCCTGGTCGCCGCCACCAGCGCCTGTCGAGGCTTCGTCTACGCAGCCTCCACCATGGGCGTCACGGGCACGCGGGACTCGGTCGGAACGGCCGCCGAGTCCCTGGTCGCCCGCACCCGCGAGGTCACCGACCTGCCGGTATGCGTCGGGCTCGGTGTGTCCAACGGCGTGCAGGCCGCCGACGTCGGCCGGTTCGCCGACGGCGTGATCGTCGGGTCCGCGCTGGTCCGTGCGCTCGGCCAGTCCGGCGCACCAGACGACCCGCCCGACGCCGGGATCGACCGGTTGCGCGTCCTCGTCGCAGATCTCGCCGCCGGCGTACGCAGCTCTCGGGTGCACGCGTGAGCACCGGCATCCTCGCTGGCTCGCTGCCGGCCGTCATCCCCAGCCCGACGACCGGTGTCTGGAACATCGGGCCGATCCCCATCCGGGCCTACGCGATGTGCATCCTCGCCGGGATCGTTGTGGCGATGTGGCTCACCCAGAAGCGCATCGAGAAGCGCGGGGGCAAGCCCGGCGTGGTCCTGGACGTCTCCGCATGGGCGGTGCCGTTCGGGATCGTCGGTGGGCGGATCTACCACCTGATCACCTCGCCGCAGGCGTACTTCGGGGAGGGCGGCCACCCGCTCAACGCCTTCAAGATCTGGGAGGGCGGCCTCGGCATCTGGGGGGCGATCGCCTTGGGCGCCCTCGGCGCCTACATCGGCTGCCGCCGTCAGGGCATCCGCTTCACCGACTTCGTCGACTCGGCTGCCCCAGGCGTCCTCATCGCGCAGGCCATGGGCCGGTTCGGCAACTACTTCAACAACGAGATCTACGGCGGTCCGACCGACCTGCCCTGGGGCTTGAAGGTCTACGAGTGGGACCAGCAGGCCGGTCACGCGCTGCTCGACGCGCAGGGCAACCCGATCGTCAAGGGGATCTTCCAGCCGACCTTCCTCTACGAGGCGATCTTCTGCGTCCTGCTGGCCTTCGTGCTGATCTGGGCCGACCGCCGCGCCGACTTCCGGCCGGGGCAGGTGTTCGCGCTCTACGTTGCGGGCTATCCGCTCGGCCGTGTGGTCATCGAGTTCATGAGGACCGACGACGCCAACCACATCTTCGGACTGCGGGTCAACGTCTGGGTTTCGCTGCTGGTGTTCCTGCTCGGGGTTGCCTTATTCGTCTGGTTCGGGCGTCGACCGGCGCCGTCTGAGCCCGCTGGGGACCCCCCGAACGAGGCGGCGGTGCCCGATCAGCCCGCAGAGTCTCAGCATTCGGAATGAATCGTACCGAAATGTAGGACGCTCGACGCCACCGCTATTCTGCTAGTTGCACTGGCCGATGCCGCCCAGCTCAGTCTGTTCAGTCCAGTCTGTTCAGTCAGCCCCTCGGCGCCCGCCGACCGGACTTAAGGACGGTGAGATGTCGATGCCCCCCCACACGACCACCGGTCGTCACACCAGTCCAGCCGCTCGCGGCGCCGCTCCCTATTCGGCGCAGCCGGCCGATGTCGGGCTCTACCGCGCCGAGAACGAGCACGACGCGTGCGGCGTGGCGATGGTCGTCACCATGCGCGGTCACGCGGGCCACGACATCGTCGTGCATGCCCTCACCGCCCTGCGCAACCTCGACCACCGCGGCGCCACCGGAGCCGACCCGCTGGTCGGTGACGGCGCCGGCATCCTCACCCAGGTGCCGGACGCGTTCCTGCGCGAGGTCGCCGGTTTCCCGCTGCCGGGCCCGGGCGCCTACGCCGTCGGCATGGCCTTCCTCCCACAGGACGAGGGTGAGCGCACCGACACGATCGAGGCCGTCGAGCGGATCGCGGTCGAGGAGGGTCTGAAGGTCCTCGGCTGGCGCGACGTCCCGATCACCGACGACATGATCGGCGAGGTGGCCCGCGACTGCATGCCGCACTTCGCCCAGCTGTTCGTCTCGTCGGCGGTCGGCCGCCAGACCGCGCTCGGCCTGGACCGGTATGCCTTCTGCCTGCGCAAGCGGGCGGAGCTCGAGACCGATGCCTACTTCGCTTCCTTGTCGTCGCGCACCCTGGTCTACAAGGGGATGCTGACCACGGCCCAGCTGGAGCCGTTCTTCCCGGACCTGTCGCACCGGCTGTTCGAGAGCGAGCTGGCGCTGGTCCACTCGCGGTTCTCGACCAACACCTTCCCCTCCTGGCCGCGCTCGCACCCCTACCGGTTTATCGCCCACAACGGCGAGATCAACACCGTCAAGGGCAACCGCAACTGGATGAGCGCCCGCGAGAGTCAGCTCACCTCGGACATCATCCCCGGCGACATCGAGCGGCTGTTCCCGATCTGCTCGCCGGACGCCTCCGACTCGGAGAGCTTCGACGAGGTCCTCGAGCTGCTGCACCTCGGCGGGCGTTCGCTGCCACACGCCGTGTTGATGATGATCCCGGAGGCGTGGGAGAACCACGCCGAGATGGACCCGGCCCGACGTGCGTTCTACGAGTTCCACTCCACGTTCATGGAGCCCTGGGACGGTCCGGCGTGCGTGGCGTTCACCGATGGCACCCTGATCGGTGCCGTCCTGGATCGCAACGGGCTGCGCCCCGGCCGGTATGCCGTCACCGACGACGGGCTCGTCGTGCTCGCCTCCGAGTCGGGAGTCCTCGACCTCGACCCGTCCACGGTCGTCAAGCGCGGTCGCCTGCAGCCGGGACGGATGTTCCTCGTCGACACCGAGCACGGCCGGATCATCGGCGACGAGGAGATCAAGTCCTCCCTGGCCTCGCAGCACCCCTACGACGAGTGGCTGCACGCCGGGCTGATCAACCTCACGGACCTGCCCGAGCGCGAGCATGTCATGCACACCCCGTCGTCGGTCGCGCGACGGCAGCAGACCTTCGGCTACACGCAGGAGGAGCTGCGCATCCTGCTGACCCCGATGGCCTCGACCGGCGGTGAGGCGCTCGGGTCGATGGGCACCGACAGCCCGATCGCGGTCCTGTCGAGCCGTCCCCGGCTGCTGTTCGACTACTTCACCCAGCTGTTTGCCCAGGTCACCAACCCCCCGCTCGACGCGATCCGCGAAGAGCTGGTCACCTCATTGGGCATGACGATCGGCCCCGAAGGCAACGCCCTGTCCGTGTCGCCGGCGCACGCTCGCCAGCTCGTGCTGCCGTTCCCGGTCATCGACAACGACCAGCTCGCCAAGATCGTCCACATCAACGCTGACGGGGACCTGCCCGGCTACGCGACCCATGTCGTGCGGGGGCTCTACGACGTGGGCGGTGGCGCCGACGCCATGCACGCCCGCCTCGAGGAGATCTTCGTCGAGGTCTCCGAGGCGATCCGCCGCGGGGCCCGGTTCGTCGTGCTCTCCGACCGTGACTCGGGTCGCGACCTCGCGCCGATCCCCTCACTGCTGCTCACGTCGTCGGTGCACCACCACCTCATCCGCGAGAAGACGCGTACGCGGGTGGGTCTGCTCGTGGAGGCCGGGGACGTTCGCGAGGTGCACCACGTCGCCCTGCTCGTGGGTTTCGGCGCGGCCGCGGTCAACCCCTATCTCGCCATGGAGTCCGTCGAGGACCTGATCCGGTCCGGCACCATCACGGCGGTCGACGCCGAGAAGGCCGTCGCCAACCTGATCAAGGCGCTCGGCAAAGGTGTCCTGAAAGTGATGTCCAAGATGGGCATCTCGACTGTCGCGTCCTACCACGGTGCCCAGGTCTTCGAGGCGATCGGCCTCTCGCAGACCCTGGTCGAGCGCTACTTCACCGGCACCGTGACCCAGCTCGGCGGCGTCGACCTCGACGTCATCGCCGAGGAGGTCGCCGCGCGGCACGCGGTCGCCTACCCGCCAGAGGGTGTGCACCCGGCGCATCGCACGTTGTGGGTCGGGGGCGAGTACCAGTGGCGTCGCGAGGGCGAACCGCACCTGTTCGACCCCGACACCGTCTTCCGGCTGCAGCACTCCACCCGGCAGCGACGTTACGACGTGTTCAAGCAGTACACCGCCCGAGTCGACGAGCAGTCCGAGCGGCTGATGACGCTGCGGGGGCTCTTCGAGTTCGCGCCCGGAGACGAGACCGGGCGTCAGCCCGTGCCGATCGAGGAGGTCGAACCCGTCTCCGCGATCGTGCGGAGGTTCAGCACCGGTGCGATGAGCTACGGCTCGATCAGCAAGGAAGCCCACGAGAACCTCGCCATCGCCATGAACCGGCTCGGTGGCAAGTCCAACACCGGCGAGGGCGGCGAGGACGAGGACCACCTGCTGGACCCGACGCGCCGGTCCGCCGTCAAGCAGGTCGCGTCCGGACGGTTCGGCGTGACCAGCCTCTATCTCACGCAGGCCGACGACATCCAGATCAAGATGGCTCAGGGTGCCAAGCCCGGTGAGGGCGGCCAGCTCCCGGGCCCGAAGGTCTACCCGTGGGTCGCCAAGACCCGACACTCGACGCCGGGTGTGGGGCTGATCTCGCCACCGCCGCACCACGACATCTACTCGATCGAAGACCTGGCGCAGCTGATCCATGACCTCAAGAACGCCAACCCCCGAGCCCGGGTGCACGTCAAGCTGGTGTCGGAGATCTGCGTCGGCACCGTCGCGGCGGGTGTCTCCAAGGCGCATGCCGATGTCGTCCTGATCTCCGGACACGACGGGGGCACCGGGGCCTCGCCGCTGACCTCGCTGAAACATGCCGGTGCGCCCTGGGAGCTCGGCCTGGCCGAGACCCAGCAGACGCTTCGCATCAACGGCCTCCGCGACCGGATCGTGGTCCAGACCGACGGACAGCTCAAAACCGGGCGCGACGTGGTGATCGCCGCGCTGCTCGGCGCCGAGGAGTTCGGTTTCGCTACCGCTCCGTTGGTCGTCTCCGGGTGCATCATGATGCGCGTCTGCCACCTCGACACGTGCCCGGTCGGTGTCGCCACCCAGAACCCCGAGCTGCGCGCGCGGTTCTCGGGCAAGCCCGAGTTCGTCGAGACGTTCTTTGAGTACATCGCCGAGGAAGTCCGAGAACACCTGGCAGCGTTGGGTTTCCGGTCCATCGCCGAGGCGATCGGACACGTCGACGCGCTGCACACCGACCGAGCCGTCGAGCACTGGAAGGCCGCCGGTCTCGACCTCAGCCCCCTCCTGACCATGGTCGAGGACCCCACCGGGGGTTCGGCATACCAGACCGTCGGGCAGGACCACGGACTCGAGAAGGCGCTCGACCACCAGCTCATCGCCCTCGCGCAGCCCGCGCTGCGCGACGGGGAGCAGGTCCGCGCCCGGGTCGCCATTCGCAACGTCAACCGCACGGTCGGCACGATGCTCGGCCACGAGGTGACCAAGCTGCACCCCCACGGTCTGCCGGATGGCACGATCGAGCTCACTCTCACCGGGTCGAGCGGACAGTCGTTCGGCGCGTTCGTGCCGGCCGGGATCACGCTTGTCCTGCGAGGCGACGCCAACGACTACGTTGGCAAGGGCCTGTCGGGTGGCCGGCTCGTCGTGCGTCCGGACGCGCAGTCGCCGTTGACGGCCGAGGCCAACGTCATCGCCGGCAACGTCGTCGCCTACGGCGCGACCACCGGCGAGATCTACCTCCGCGGACAAGCGGGGGAGCGGTTCTGCGTCCGCAACTCCGGTGCCACCGCCGTCGTCGAGGGGGTCGGCGACCACGGCTGCGAGTACATGACCGGTGGGACGGTCGCGGTCCTCGGACCGACCGGCCGTAACTTTGCCGCCGGGATGTCCGGCGGGTTGGCCTACGTCCTCGACCTGCGTCCCGAGGCGGTCAACGGCGAGCTCGTCGACCTGCTGCCGTTGCGGGCAAGCGACGAGGTGGCGCTCAGGGGCCTGCTCGAGGCGCATCGTGACTGGACCCAGTCGCCGGTGGCCGAGCGGCTCCTCGAGACGTGGGACTCGTCGCGTGGGCGGTTTACCCTCGTTCTCCCGCGGGCCTACCAGCGCGTCCTGGACGTCCGGGAGGCGGCGGAAGAAGAGGGCCTCGACCCCGATGGCACCGAGGTCTGGGAACGGATCATGGAGGCGTCCCGTGGCTGACCCGCAGGGTTTCCTCAAGGTCCGCGAGCGGGAGCTCCCCACCCGACGCCCGGTGCCGGTACGCATACAGGACTGGCGAGAGGTCTACCAGCAGCAGGAGCTAGCCCAGCTGCAGCGGCAGGCCGGCCGATGCATGGACTGCGGGATCCCGTTCTGTCACAACGGCTGTCCCCTTGGCAACCTCATTCCCGAGTGGAACGACCTGGCCTGGCGCGGTGACTGGAGCGAGGCGATCGAGCGCCTGCACGCAACCAACAACTTCCCGGAGTTCACTGGTCGGCTCTGCCCGGCGCCCTGCGAGACCGCGTGCGTGCTGGGGATCAACCAGCCCGCCGTGACGATCAAGCAGGTCGAGCTGACGACCATCGAGCAGGCCTTCGAGGCCGGACACGTGGTCCCGCAACCGCCCGAGCGGCTGTCCGGGCGCACGGTCGCGGTCGTCGGCTCGGGCCCTGCAGGCCTCGCTGCTGCACAGCAGCTGACGAGGGCCGGGCACACCGTCGCGGTCTACGAGCGCGCCGACCAACCCGGTGGGCTGCTGCGCTACGGCATCCCCGAGTTCAAGATGGAGAAGTCGGTCGTCGACCGGCGCATCGCACAGATGGAGGCCGAGGGCACCCGCTTCCGCAGCGGCGTCGACGTCGGCGACGAGATCACCGGCAAGCAGCTCGTCGACCGCTACGACGCCGTGGTGCTCGCCATCGGCTCGACCGTCGCGCGTGACCTCCCTTCGCCCGGCCGCGAGCTGCGCGGTATCCACCAGGCCATGGATTTCCTGCCCCAAGGAAACCGCGCGGCGCTCGGCCAGGAGGTGCCAGACCAGATCCTCGCCACCGACCTCGACGTCGTCATCATCGGGGGTGGTGACACGGGAGCCGACTGCCTCGGCACCTCGCACCGCCAAAGTGCCCGCTCGGTCACCCAGCTCGAGATCCTTCCCCGCCCCACTGAGGAACGCGCGTCGGGCCAGCCTTGGCCGACCTACCCGATGACCTATCGCGTGTCCAGCGCCCACGAAGAGGGTGGTGACCGCGTCTTCGCCGTCAACACCGAGGAGTTCCTCGGCGACGAGAACGGTCGGGTGCGCGCCCTTCGTCTGGTCGAAGTGCAGATGCGCGAGGGACGCTTCCAGCCCGTCGAGGGCAGCGAACGTGAGATCCCGGCGCAGCTCGTGCTCCTCGCGATGGGCTTTCTCGGTCCCGAGAAGCCTGGTGTGGTCGAACAGCTGGGCGTCGAGCTCGACGAGCGCTCGAACGTCAAGCGGGACAAGCACTTCATGTCGTCGGTGCCTGGCGTCTTCGTGGCCGGCGACGCCGGTCGCGGACAGTCGCTGATCGTCTGGGCCATCGCCGAGGGTCGCGCCGCGGCGCAGGGAGTCGACGCCTGGCTCACCGGCTCGAGCCAGCTGCCGCGACCGATCAACCCGACGGACCGGCCGCTGGTCGTCTGAGCCGCGGTACGGCACGAACCGCCGTACCGCCCAGGTGCTGAGACACCGTCGTGAGCCGCAGGTGCTGCGCATGTGCCATCCAGCACAACGGAATAGGGTCGAACCATGCGCCGCGCCAAGATCGTCTGCACGCTCGGGCCAGCCACTTCGTCGCCGGAGCAGATCGACGCTCTCGTCGAAGCCGGCATGGACATCGCCCGTCTCAATCTCTCGCACGGCGAGTACTCCGTGCACGAGGGCATCTACCAGTCGGTGCGCGCCGCCAGCGACCACCACGGACGGGCCGTAGGCGTGCTCGTGGACCTGCAAGGACCCAAGATCCGGACCGGTCGTTTTGCCGACGGTCCCATCTCCCTGGCCGTTGGCGACCGGTTCACCATCACCGTCGACGACATCCTCGGCGACAAGGAACGGGTCAGCACGACCTACAAGGGCATGCCCGGCGACGTGAAGGTCGGCGACATGCTCCTCGTCGACGACGGCAAGGTGTCCCTGCGCGCGGTCGAGGTGACCGATACCGACATCGTCACCGAGACGGTCGAGGGCGGGACCATCTCGAACAACAAGGGGATCAACCTGCCCGGCGTCGCCGTGAGTGTCCCCGCAATGTCAGAGAAGGACATTGCCGACCTGCGCTGGGGCCTGACTCTCGGTGCCGACATGATCGCGCTGTCCTTCGTGCGGTCGGCCGAGGACATCAAGGACGTGCACGCCATCATGGACGAGGTCGGCATCACGCTGCCGGTCATCGCCAAGATCGAGAAGCCCCAGGCCGTGGACAACCTCGAGGAGATCATCGAGACGTTCGACGGGGTGATGGTCGCCCGCGGCGACCTCGGGGTCGAGCTGCCCCTCGAGGACGTGCCCCTCGTGCAGAAGCGTGCCGTCGAGATCGCCCGGCAGAACGCGAAACCCGTCATCGTCGCGACCCAGGTCCTCGAGTCCATGATCGAGAACTCCCGGCCCACCCGGGCCGAGGCGAGCGACTGCGCCAACGCGGTCCTCGACGGCGCCGACGCGATCATGCTGTCGGGCGAGACGAGCGTGGGTGCCTGGCCGATCCAGGCCGTGCGCACCATGGCGCGGATCATCGAGACCACAGAGGACCACGGTCTGGAGCGGATCCACGCCCTCGGCACGCGTCCGCACACGACCGGAGGCGCGGTCACCTGGGCCGCGGTCGAGATCGGCCAGCTGCTGGGCGTCAAGTACCTCGTGACGTTCACCCAGTCAGGCGACTCCGCCAAACGCCTGTCGCGGCTGCGCACCAGCATCCCGATGCTCGCGTTCACCCCGGTCGCCGCGACGCGGTCCCAGCTCGCCCTCGTGTGGGGCATCGAGACCCTCATCGTGCCGATGGCGAGGCATACCGACCAGATGGCTCTGGAGGTCGACAAGGAGCTACTCCAGTCCGGCCGCTGCGTCGAGGGAGACCGCGTGATCATCGTGGCAGGTTCGCCCCCCGGCATCCCGGGCTCCACGAACGCCTTGCGGGTGCACCGGATCGGCGACGCCCAGAACAAGGTCGCCCCGGCCTACGAGGACTTCGCGATCTACTGACCGGTGTCGGTATGCTGGCCGCCGCCCTGCGCTTTGCGCAGGAGAGCACCTGGCCGGGGTGGTGGAATGGCAGACACGGGGCACTCAAAATGCTCTGGCCGCAAGGCCGTGCGGGTTCAAGTCCCGCCCTCGGCACGTAACAACGACGCGCACCCTGAGTGCGCCCGCCAGTGTGGCTAACTGGACCGTTTCCGGCTGACTCTGCGCAACATCCTTGCCCGGGCTCACCTCATGAGGATGTTCCGCGCGGTAGAGCATGGCCCGGCTGAGCGCATAGAGGAGCAGGGCGATGAACACCCCGGTGAACCCGAGGAACGCGTCGTCGAGCAGGTGAAAGAACTGGACCACCAGCAGGTCGATCGCGAGCGCCAGGCTGAACAGCCGCAACGATAGCACCCGCCGCCGAGCGATCCACAGGAGCAGGGCCCCGATGCCAGCCGCACGGCCAGGTAGACCACGACCATCACCAGGTAGATGACCGCGGCGACCGGTTGGTAGAAGTAGTCGTTGTTGCCGGTGATGAACTTGCCGACCTCGTCGATGAACAGCCGAACCCGACGCCTCCGACGACCGATCCGACGACACGTGGCCGGCGACCGAGGAACAACATGAAGACGAGCATCGCAACCAGCATGAGGATCCCGCCGAAGAGCACATGGGCGACGTGCAGCCCGCCCGGTGTCCCGATTTGCGGGAAACCCGTCGCCTGGAGGTAGATTCGGGTGACCGCGATCGTCACGACCGCACAGACGAGGAACTGCTCGAAGTGGGACGCCCCCTCCGCGTCTCGGATCGGCCCCACCTGACGGGGGTTCGATCTCAGACTCGCGCCGAGCACCTCACCACCATGCGAGACGCTGCCTCCGGCCGAGTCCCTCGCCATCGGCAGATCGTCCCACACCGATACGCTGAGGCCATGAGCGAGAAGACCACCGCGGACACCGACGTCCCGGCCAAACCGCAGGCCCGCAAGGCTCCTGCCCAGCCGTCGGCTCCCGTGGCCCCTGCCACGGAGGCCCCTTCTGCCGGCAACGGCGCGGCCCTGCGCGTCGTCGTCGCCGAGGACGAGGCCATCATCCGGCTCGACCTCGCGGAGATGCTCGCGGAGGTCGGATACGAGGTCGTCGGTCAGGCCAGTGACGGCGAGCAGGCCGTGGCGCTCGTGCGCGAACACCGACCCGACGTCGTCATCATGGACATCAAGATGCCCGTCCTCGACGGGATCAGCGCCGCAGAGCAGATCGGCAAGGAGCGCATCGCTCCCGTCATCATGCTCACCGCCTTCAGCCAGAAGGAGCTCGTCGAGCGAGCCCGCGACGCCGGTGTGATGGCCTACATCGTCAAGCCGTTCACCCAGGCCGACCTCACTCCCGCCGTCGACATCGCCACCTCCCGCTGGAGCGAGCTCAAGGCCCTCGAGTTGGAGGTTGCCGACCTCGGCGAGCGGCTGGAGACCCGCAAGGCCGTCGACCGGGCCAAGGGCATCCTCATGCAGCGGCTGAAGCTCTCCGAGGCCGACGCCTTCCGCTGGATCCAGAAGACCGCCATGGACCGCAGGCTCGGCATGCGCGAGGTCGCCGAGGCGGTCATCTCCCAGATGCCGGCAAAGTAGCCGGTCAGCAGGTCAGCAGGTCAGCAGGTCAGCAGGTCAGTCAGCCAGTCAGCCAGCCAGTCAGTCATTGACGCAGGACGACCACCAGCTGGGTCAGCAGCGGAGCGACCAGCACCGCCGGGAGCATGTTGCCGACCGGCACATCCCTGATCCGCAGCAGCCGGAGGCCGATCCCGGCGAGCATCAGTCCTCCGGTCGCGGTGAGCGCCGCGATGTGGGCGTCGGGCAGCACCGATCCGAGAAGCACGCCGACGAGCGTGAGCAGACCCTGGACCACGGCTACCGAGACGGCCGACATCAGCACTCCTACGCCGAAGCTCGAGGCGAACGCCAGCGCAGCGAACCCGTCCAGCACGGCCTTGAGGGTCAGCTGGTCTATCCCGTGACCGAGCCCGTCCGACAGGCTTCCGAGGATCGTCAGCGGCCCCACGCAGAACAGCAGGGACGCGGTCAGCCAGCCCTCGATGAACCGCTCGCGCGCAGCTGTCCCCGTGCGTGTGGAGACGCGTGACTGGATCGCGCCGGCAAGGCCGGCGAGCCGGTCCTCCACGCGCAGGAGCGAGCCGGCGATGCTCCCGATCAGCAACGACCCCAGGACGACGAGGACGGGTACGCCGGTGCCCACGGCGGCGACCAGCGACCGGTCCGTGACGCTCGCGCAGGACAGGCCCGCCACGAGCAACGTCACCAGCCCGAGGCAGTCGGTCACCACGGACCTGGTGCGCTCGGGCAGGCGGTGTCCGACCCACATCCCGAGCAGCGCCCCGACGACCACCGTCGCGACGTTGATGACCGTCCCCAGACCCGGGAAACCCCCCTGCACCGCGCCACCCTACGACCCACTGGCGCCCACAGTGTCTCCACAGTTTTTCTACGGCAATTCCACAGGGGCCGCACCGACGACCGGCGGCAGCGACCGCACCGAGCGTGGCGGGCAGCCCCCGACCAGCCACATGAACCAGCCATGCCGACCAGCCCTTCGACGAGCACGGACGGATTTCTTCCCTCCCCTTCCACCCGAACCCGGGGGGCCCTAGAGTCGCTTGCGTCGTCGCTTCGTCCTCGTGTCGTTCTTGCGTCGTGGCGGCAGGGTCGCAGCCGGGGGGCGGCGGCGGATCGTCCCGTTCACGCTCACCCAGGAGGATCGTGTGTCACGTCCCCACGTCTTGGTTCGACCACTCGAGGAAGCCCATCACCGCGACTTGGTCGACATGTGGGTCGACTCCCGGGTCGAGGTCGGAGCCAGCTCAGAAGGCGCCCTGCGGGCCACGTCCGGCACGGCGTTGTCGTCAGTGCTTCGCCGCCCTGATGTGACGTCGTTCCTCGCGCTGGTCGACGACGCCCCGGTCGGTTATCTGGTGTTGTCGGACACGGTCGCCGGGATGCTGACGGGGTCGCCCTGCACGGCGATCGACCAGCTCTACGTCAAGGAGGCGTGGCGTCGACACGGGGTTGCCCGGCAGCTCCTCGCTGCGGCCGCCGCGCACGCCGACCGGGTCGGCGCGGACGCCATCATCAGCAACGTCCCCTCGCAGGTGCGCGACGCCAACCGGTTCTTCGCGCGCCTGGGATTCACCCCGACCGTGGTCCGCCGGGTCACGACACCGGCCGCCTTGCACCGCAGGCTGGCCGCTGCTGGCGAGGCTCGTACCGGTCTCGAACAGGTGCTGCAGCGGCGGCGCTCGGCCCGGTTCCGGGCCGTCCGCCAGCGCGCAGCCGCCGCGCCCGCCGACGCCTGACCGGCTGGCGCCGCCGCCCCCGGGCGGCCAGGCTGGGGTGTCGGTGCCGGGGCCTAGGGTGGCAGCCGTGGCACCTGCGAACCGGCTCCTGCTCCTCGACGGACACTCGCTGGCATACCGGGCGTTCTACGCCCTGCCGGCCGAGAACTTCTCGACCAAGACCGGGCAGAACACCAACGCGGTCTACGGCTTCACCTCGATGCTCATCAACATGCTCCGCGACGAGGAGCCGACCCACATCGCTGTGGCTTTCGACCTCTCCCGGCAGACGTTCCGCCTCGAGGAGTACGCCGAGTACAAAGCGGGGCGAGCAGCCACCCCGTCGGAGTTCTCCGGACAGATCCCGCTCCTCCACGAGGTGCTCGACGCCCTGAAGATCCGTTACGTCGAGACGCCCGGCTACGAGGCGGACGACATCATCGCCACCCTGACGACCCAGGCGGCCGCCCAGGACATGGAGGTGGTCATCGTCTCGGGTGACCGCGACGTGTTCCAGCTCGTGACCGACCAGGTGACGATGGTCTATCCCGTGCGCGGCGTCTCGGATGTGTGGCGGATGACGCCCGCGGCCGTGACCGAGCGTTACCTCGTCCCACCCGAGCGATACAGCGACCTGGCCGCCCTCGTCGGCGAGTCGTCCGACAACCTGCCGGGCGTGCCCGGGGTGGGCCCCAAGACCGCCGCGAAGTGGATCACCACCTACGGCGACCTCGCGGGCATCGTCGCCAACGTCGACCGGATCGGCGGCAAGGTCGGTGACGCCCTGCGTGAGCACCTCGACGGGGTGCTGCGCAACCGCCGGCTCAACCAGCTGGTCCGCGACGTCGAGCTCGGCGTCACCGTCGACGAGCTCGAACGCCAGACGTGGGACCGCGAGCAGGTGCACCAGGTCTTCGACGGCCTGGAGTTCCGCGTGCTCCGCGAGCGGCTGTTCGCGACGATCGAGGCGGTCACGCCCGAGGCGGACTCCGGGTTCGACGTCGACGGCGACGTGATCTCCTCGGAGGAGGTGCCTGCCTGGTTTGCCGAGCATGTGCGAGCGGGTGAGCGCACCGGCGTCAACGTGGTCGGCCAATGGGCGCGAGGCACCGGCGACGTGCGCGGGCTCGCCGTGGCGACGGCTGCCGGCCGGGCTGTCTACCTTGACGTGACGACTCTCGACGAGCTCGCCGACGCGACCGTCGGGGAGTGGCTAGCCGACCCCGGCAAGCCCAAGGCGATCCATGACGCCAAGGGTCCCTCGCACGCGCTCGCAGCGCGCGGCTGGGACCTCGTCGGGCTGACGAGCGACACGGCCCTCGCCGCATACCTGGTCAAGCCCGACCAGCGCGTGTTCGACCTCGCGGACCTGGCCTTGCGGATCCTGCACCGGGAGCTGAAGAACGACACGGACGACCACGGGCAGGGGATGCTCGACTTCTCGAGCGGTGACGAGGGTGGCGCCGGGGAGGCCATGGTCGTCGCGAGCGCCGTGCTCCAGCTCGCCGACGCGCTCGATGCCGAGCTGGCGCGCACCGGCGGCACCGAGCTGCTGCATGACGTCGAGCTCCCCCTGGTGGGAGTGCTGGCGCGGATGGAGCGGTCGGGCATCGCCATGGACGTCTCCGCCCTGGAGGCGCTGGAGAGCGACTTCGACGATCAGGTCCGCTCGGCGCAGCAGCACGCCTGGGACGCGATCGGCGATGACACCGTCAACCTGGGTTCGCCGAAACAGCTGCAGGAGGTGCTGTTCGGTCGGCTCAACCTGCCCAAGACCAAGCGCACCAAGACCGGTTACACCACCGACGCGGACGCGCTCAACGACCTGGGTCGCAAGGTGGAGCACCCGTTCCTGCAGTCGGTGCTGACCTTCCGGGACGCCGCCCGGCTCCGGGTGACCGTCGAGGGCTTGCTCAAGTCCGTCGCCGAGGACGCCCGGATCCATACGACCTACATCCAGACGATCGCCGCGACCGGCCGACTCAGCTCGACCGACCCCAACCTGCAGAACGTCCCGATCCGCACCGAGGAGGGTCGTCGGATCCGCGAGATGTTCATCGTGGGCGAGGGTTACGAGTCGTTGATGTCGGTGGACTACAGCCAGATCGAGATGCGCGTCATGGCGCACCTGTCCGGTGACGAGGGGCTGATCGAGGCCTTCCGCAGCGGCGAGGACCTGCACAGCTACGTCGGGTCACGCGTCTTCTCCGTCGGGGTCGACGACGTGACGGCGGCTCAGCGGTCCAAGATCAAGGCGATGTCCTACGGCCTGGCCTACGGACTGTCGGCGTTCGGTCTGTCCAAGCAGCTGACGATCAGTACGAGCGAGGCGGCCGGTCTGATGGAGGAGTACTTCACCCGGTTCGGCGGCGTCCGTGACTACCTGCGCGAGCTTGTTGCCGAGGCCCGCGGAAACGGTTACACCGCAACGATGCTCGGGCGCCGACGCTACCTGCCCGATCTGCTGAGCGACAACCGGCAGCGCCGCGAGATGGCCGAGCGGATGGCGTTGAACGCGCCCATCCAGGGCTCGGCGGCCGACATCATGAAGGTCGCCATGCTCGGGGTCGACCGTGGTCTCGTCGTCGCCGGTGCGACCTCGCGCATGCTCTTGCAGGTCCACGACGAGCTCGTGCTCGAGATCGCCCCCGGTGAGCGCGAGGACGTCGAGAAGCTGGTCCGTCACGAGATGGGGCACGCGGTCGAGATGGACGTGCCGCTCGACGTCAGCGTAGGGGTCGGCCACTCCTGGCACGACGCCGCACACTGAGTGGCTCCTCTATGCCGCGACCGAGCGGTTGCTCCTGCGCCAATGGCGGGACGCCGACCGCAGACCGTTCGGGGCGCTGAACGCCGACCCGGAGGTGATGCGCTACTTCCCGTCGACGGTCGAGGCCGCCGTCTCGGACGCGATGCTGGACCGCTGCCGCGACGCGATCGAGCGCCAGGGGTGGGGGCTGTGGGCGGTCGAGGTACAGGCGACCGCGCAGCTCATCGGGTTCGTCGGGCTGAACCGCCCCGTGTGGGAGGCGCCTTTCACACCGTGCACCGAGATCGGGTGGCGGCTCGCCCGGTCTGCGTGGGGTCAGGGGTATGCCACCGAGGCGGCTCGTGAGGCGGTGCGGGTGGCGTTCGACGAGGTGGGCATCGACGAGGTGGTGTCCTTCACGACCGTCGACAACCGGCGCAGCCGAGCCGTGATGGAGCGCCTGGCGATGAGCCGCGACCCGGGGGAGGACTTCGACCATCCTCGGATCGCAGAGGGGAGCCCGCACCGGCGGCACGTCCTGTATCGCTTGCCTCGGAATGCGTGGCTGCCGCTCTCTTTCCGGTGAGGGGTCATGATCGGCTGTTCCGAGCCATTCACAAGTACTGAAGCTGACCTCTCGGCGACACTGTCCGGCGCGGTTAGGCCTTGCGGGTCACGAAGATCGCCGTCCCGGGCACGAGCTCGCCCCGCAGCGGCGACCAGCCACCCCAGGTCTGGTCGTTCTCCTCCGGCCATTCCGGCTCGACGAGGTCGATGAGCTGCAGTCCGGCCGCGACGAGCTCGCGGACCCGGTCGCCGAGGGTGCGGTGGTGCTCGACATAGGTGGCGGCCCCGTCGGGGTCCTGCTCGACGTAGGGCGTGCGGTCGAAGTAGGACTGGGTGACCCGCAGGCCGTCCGGCCCGGGATCGTCGGCGAGCGCCCACCGCATCGGGTGGGTCGTCGAGAAGACGAACCGGCCACCCGGCCGCAAGACACGTGCCGCCTCGCGCATCAGACGGGCTGAGCTGGCGACAAAAGGCACCGCTCCGTAGGACGTGAAGACGATGTCGAACGTCTCGTCGGCAAAGGGAAGGGCCGCCGCGTCGCACTGCAGCAGCGGCAGCCACACCTCGGGGTCGGACCGCCCGTCGCCTCGGTCGATCTGACGACCTCGTCGCAGCATCCCGGCCGACAGGTCGGACGCGACGACGGCCG